>JALOQF010000027.1 GCA_025459425.1 Myxococcaceae bacterium
CCACCTCGGCAGTGTCCGCGCCGTCATCAACACGGCCACCGGCCAGGTGGTGCAGGCGCTGGACTACGACGCGTGGGGCAACGTGGTGTCGGACTCGAGCCCCGGCTTCCAGCCCTTCGGTTTCGCTGGCGGCCTGTATGACGTCGACTCGAAGCTGACGCACTTCGGCTGGCGGGAGTACGACGCCAGCACCGGCACCTGGACGTCGAAGGACCCCATCCGCCAGGCCGGCGGGTTGAATGTCTACCTGTACGCGAACGCCAGTCCTGCCAGGCACGTCGATCCGAGCGGCCTTGTTGTTCCCGTCATTATTGTCGCCGGTGTTGCGATTACCGCTGGCGACGTCGCGTTGGCAGCAGCGGCTGGAACTTTGGTGACGTGTGTTGTCAATGGGCCGGCCTGCTTCGGCGCAATCGAAGATGCCCTTTCGCAGCCAGTCAGTGAGCCTGAATGTAACTTCGTTCAGATGGGAAGGGCCGGCGGAAAGGGCGAGCGCGGTCGTACGGGCAAGAACACTGGGACCACCAACCCGTGGAAGCACTGCCGACCTCATCCCACGGATCCCACGAAGATCATCTGCAAGGACGCGAACGGAAAGTGGCCTGTAAAGCCCAAGCCCGAGGGCTTCGATGAGTGGTGGAATTCTAAATGACGAGAACCAAATCACTCTCAGAGATTGAGGGGGCCTTCGTCGAGGCATCGCGAATGCTGGACCAGAGAAAATTGCGGCCAGCCGTTGCTCTTCTTGAGTTCGCGGCAAAGAGTGGCTTGCCCGCTGCTCAAGTAATGTTGGGCTATTGCTACGACAATGGCTCTGGTACAATTCGCTCACGCAAGAAAGCGCTGTTCTGGTATCGGAAGGCCGCCTCGGCTGGTGATCCGGCCGCAGCAGCCAACATCGGGGCAATCTTCCTCAAAGAGGGGAAGAAGGCCGCTGCAATGCGATGGCTTCTCAAGGCAGTTCAGCTCGGCCTCCCCGAAGCGCTTCTCGACATTGCACAACTGCAGGGTGGCCCGTTGGCTGCGACACCGGCAGCCCAAGCTTCGCTTCGCCAACTCCTTCGTCACAAGCAACTCATACCAGCCGTTCGCGAGACGGCGCAGTTGCTGCTTGCGAACGCTGTTGGCGGGCGGCATTCGAAGCCTTCGGCAAGACTGTGAGAAATCAGCAGATGGGCACCCAGGCGGTGGGACAGGCTCGCGCTGCTGTCGGTCGAGGCGTCGTTGCAACTGGCCTCGCTCCTGACGCAGCGGGTGGCCACCTCGACGTCGGTGGGCTTCTTCAACGACAACGAGTCCTTCGGGCTGGCCACCGCGGCGAGGGTGGTGACGGTGAATGGGAGGGCCTTCGAGACGACGTGGGACACGGTGTCGCGCACCTTGCATACGAAGTCTTTGGCCCCGTGGCCGCAGGACGAGTACGAGGCCTCCCAGTGGGAGTCCCTGCCGCCGCCTTCGTGCGCCGGCTGCTAGCCCTCGTCCCGCCGCCCAACACCCACCAGCTTCCACGGCGTCTTCGCCCCTCTCGCCGCCTTGCGGGCCACGGTGACACCGAAGCCGACACCGACGACACCAGCACCGAAGCGAAGGACGAAGTGGCCCAAGCCCACCCGCCGCCTCGACTGGGCCACCCTGCACCAGACACCTTCGGCGCCGACGTCTTGCGCTGCCCCTGCGGCGGCCGACGTTGCCTTCACGCCATCCACTCCACCGAGAAGACGGCAAAAGGAGCGTCTCCTCCAACTTGGCCACCGCGTGGCACTCGCCATCTCCTCCCGCTTGCTGGCTGACGGACACCCTCTCGACTCACTGGCCATCGCGGGCGGTGCACCCGTCTGCGGCGAGCTCCCGAAGGCATGTCTTCGACATCGACCAGAGATGATCGACTCTGGAAGCTCAGTCGACGAACGGATTTCGACGGCGACGAGGCGCGACGTGGCCCATGACGGCGATGCCGACCGAGTCCTCTTCATCGGGCAAGCGCGGCACAGAGACGTCGACCGCCACGCACCCGCCCTGCCGCGACAGCGTGTCGAGCCGGTCACGGGAGTCTGCGAAGTGCACGGTCGAATCACAGACCCGGCAGTACCGCTCGAGAGGCTTCTCAGTCCGCTCGAGCTCGGCCCACTTCAACGGGCACCTGAAGCCGAAGACGAGGTCACACCGCTCGATGGCGGGCCGGCCGACGCTCGCCAGGAACTCGGCACCGACGACCTCTCGCAGCGCCGCCAGCTCCTTCAGCAGCGCCTCTCGCTCCGTGCCTGTCGCGACCTGCACCTTCGACTCGAGCCGCAGCCAGCGCGCGTGTGACTCGAGCCCACGCTCTTCGAGCGCGTCGGCGTAGACGAGCCTCGCTGTCTCGTCACCGCTCCCGATGGCCTCGAGCATCTCGTCATCGGCCATCGCGACCCGCGCGGGCCTGGTGGGTTTCGCCAACGAGAACGCGCGGTCGACGAGCGCGTCGTAGCCGCCTGCCAGCGGCCGCAGCGCGTCGAGCAACGCGTTCAGGGTCTGGTACCTCTCGGCGGGGTTCGGCCGATGAGCCTTGCGCAGCACCGCCACGAAGCCTGGCGACAGGTCGCTGCGCAACGACTCGAGCGACACGACGGGCGCGCCCGCGCACAGGGCGTTGAGCACCTCGAAGTCAGAGCCTCCCGCGAAGGGGTGCCGCAACGTCGCGGCGAACCAGAGCACCGTGGCGATGGCAAACACGTCGGACGGCACTTCGACGGGCTGCCCTCGGGCCACCTCGGGCGAGAAGAAGAAGTACGCCAATCCAGACTCGCGCTCGCGCGCGCGGAGGAACCCGTCATGGGGCAGCAGAATGTCATTCGGTGACGTGCTGCGAAGCCGTTGGCCCGGCGAGGTCTGCAGCGCCTCCACGAGGGCGACTCCGAGCGCGGCGAGCTCGGCCTCCGACAGACGCTCGTTCGACCGGCTCAGCGCTTCGAGCACGCTCGACAGACGCACCACCTCGGCCGACGTGCGCTTCTCCTCGATGGGCTGCAGCTCGACCGCCGCCGGCCCGCCCGCAGACTCCCCGCGGCCGTCATCTCCATCGTCGCGCTGAGGCACGACGGGCGGTGTTCGCCGCAACCACTTCATCAACCGGGAGAGCACGGCCCAGAGCGTACCGATTTTCCCCGGCTCCGCTGCATGTCGGCGCAGGTGGTCTTGACCCGCACGATGGGGGCTGACAGCTCGCAACGAATTGCCCGCCGTTGCGCGGGCCGGGCGATGACGTGGAGCCAGGCGCGCTGCCCGTTGCTGGTGCCCGTCACCGTCCATCACCGAGCACCTTCCACCGTGACGACCGTCATTCCTTGCACGTGGTGACGGGCCGTGGAGTCATGAGCGCATGCTGGTGACGAACGCCGTCAGCGCGACCCGTGGCGCCCGCGTGGTGCTCGCGTCAGCGCTCGTCTCGGTGGTGCTGTGGCTGGTGACGATGGTGGTGTACCGGCTGCTGCCGGTGGGCACCTCGGAGTCCGTGTACGCGGCCGTCGAGCTCACGTGGCTGGTGGTGTCGGTGCTGTTGCTCGTGGGCGTGCTGATGCTGGCAGGGAGCGTCGACCGGCCGGGGCCGTTGTGGGCGTTGGGCGTGGCGGTGGGCGTGTCGTCGGCGCTGTCACTGGGTCAAACCCTGCTGCGGATCTTCGTTCAGCCCTCGGCGACGTGGTGGTCGCTGCTCGGAGTGCCCTCGATGCTGGTGGACCTCACCGAGCGCGGGCTCTTCCTGTGGTGTGTGGTGGTGCTGGCCGGCGCCACGCGACGCTCGTGGACGGTGCCGCTCGCGGTGGTGAGCCTGGTGGTGGCGCTCGTTCGGTTCACCCTCAGCGGCGCGATGATGGCGGCGCCGGTGTTGGGCCTCGACGTGGTGCAGGTGGTGACGTCGGGGTGGTACCCGTGGTTTCAGAGCGGAAGCGGCATGGTGGGCGTGGGCGTGCACGTCGCGCTCTGCGTCGGGCTGCTGGCCGGCGTGTCGGCATCGGGAGCACCCGCACCGAGCAGCGCTGCAGCGCCGCCGCCGCCCACCTCGAGCGCCTCGGACCTCGTCATCGGCGGTGTGCTGCTGCTGGTCGGCCTCGGCGTGACGGTGGGCTCGTACGTCGCGGCCTCATCAAGCTCGTCGGGTGGCCGGTACGTGGTGGCCACGGGGCTCATCGGCGTGGGGTTGGTGCGGTTGATTCGCGGCGTCGTGCGGTCGTGACCCCTCTGTCCATCGCGCCGTGGGCCTTCCCACCTCGACGGTGACGACCTGGCGAGTGACCAGGGCACGGTCGGGACTTACGCCGGTTCCAGAGGTCGAACGCCTCGCAAAACGAGCGTGAACGCGACCGCGTCCTCGGCAGCATGGCGACCCTGCGCCGGCAGGAGCGAAGTCCAGCTGTGGCTGACGAGGCCGAGTCGAGCGGTCTTCCCACTGGTCGCCCCATCGATGGAGCCCCTGAGCGCCAGCCTCGAGTCGGTGAGTCTGTGTCGTGTCAGTCCTCGGCTCGCGCGCCTCACCGCTGAGTGGGGTCTTGATTCGATGGCGCTCCGCGAAAAAGGCGGCGGTCGACCCCTTCGTCACCGGGTACGAACCGCTGGAGCTCGGCCTCGGCATTGTCGACGAAGAGGACCCCGCACGCAGCACACTGCCAGGCGAGTCGAGTCAGACGACGCATCAGCCCGCGCACCCTTCTGCACGCCGCGTCTTTGTCCGCCGAGCTTGGTTCTTCGATGGCCTCATCGATGCTGTCCAGAAGGCTCAGCCAGTCGACGTCCGAGATGACGTGGGCCTTGGTTGGGAGGCGCTCACCGGTGTCCGTGATGGTTGCGCCGCAGGTGCATCCGATCTTCATCGAGCCTCCAGCCGACGACGGAGAAGAAGAAAGCGCGAAACCGTGGAGGGGGGCGAGAGGTCGTTCAGCGGGCCTCCTTGCCACGTTGTCGCTGGTTCAACGGCAGAGCCGCTTCGCCAGCCCCTTCACCAACGTCTCGGACAGGCGGGCTGCGAGGGAGGCTCGGACGAGGGTGCCCTTGGCCGCCTCGGCGGGCACTGTCACCTCGCCACAGCGCAGCACGGCCGTCACCACCAGCATGGCGCCGATGGGCGGAGCGTTCTCTTCGTGCTCGGAGAGGGTGAGGGTGCACGGCAGCGCCGCGGCGCCTCCCTTGACCGAGCGCGCCCAGCGCTGCGCCACCGATTGGGCGAGCACCGACTTCGCCGGAGCCACCTCGAGCGTCGCGGGGCCGTTCTCGCAGGAGGCGAGACCGGGCACGGCGTCGCTGACCACTGCCTCTGAGGCGAGCAGGTCGGCACCGGCCGGAGGCGCAGGGGGCGGAAAGACGGTGACGACCGTGCGAGGGGCCGCAGTGCCTTGGCCAGCGAGCGCCGCCTTGACGAGCTTCGAGGCCAGCGCCTGTGCATCAGGCCCCTCGTCCTGGAGCCTGAGGGCGGTCTCATCGCCCGGTGAGTACCGCTCCGTGCCCAGCCGGGACAGGCCGTCGGTGACGGTGCCGCGAACGACCAGCACCTTCGTCGCGTTCCGGTGGGCCAACAGCCGGCCCCAGAGGAACGCGGCGAGGCGCTGCCCGCAGGACACGGCGGCGGCCAGCGTGGCCTTCCAGGGTGGAGGCCCTGCCATGTCGCGGCAGTGTCCGACGCCAGCGGTCCACTCGGCGTTCATCGCCGCTGGCCAGAAGGAAGGGGGGCCCGCCGTGAAGCCCTCGAAGTCCTGTCCCACCATCGCGCCCGGGGGAGCGAACAGCCAGACCCACGCCTCGGTCTCGTCGATGAGGGGCCGCTTTCCGAGGGCAGCGCGGGTGGCAGCGGCGAGCGCCGGGTGGGACGGCAGCACCACGACTTCGGTGTTGGGGGCGGCGAGCACGAGGGTCAGCGCAGTCGCGAGCATGTGCGAGAAACCACTCCACCCGGGCGAGGCACTCAAGGGCCTTCGTGCGGGCGGGAACCCGTGACGACCGTTCTGGTGAACTCGGCGTACCAGCCACACCGCTTCGTCAGGGACGCATCGACAGGGTCACGCGGCTGGTGGTCTCTTCGCCTCGCGCGTCAGGGCGTGGGGGCCGCTGCGAACCTCGAGGCGACCCCCAGCAGGCTGCCGAAGTCGTTCATCACGGTGCGCCTGTTCGAGGTCCAGGCCCGGCTCAGCACGTGGGCGTCGAAAGCGCGCTGCTCTGGCTCGGTGAAGAGGCCCCTGAGGCCTTCGCCGTGGCCCGCGTCGATGACGGAGTTGAGCACCACCTTGCGCTGCGCCGCGGTCAGGCCGGGGCGCTGCAGCACTGCCGCCGCGAGTGAGACCGGGCTGAGCAGCTCGTCACCACTGAGGTTGCGCCAGCCGTCGCCGCGAATGAACGCTGACGTCGCCCCCACCAGCAGGTCGACGGCCTTCTCGGTGTTGATCCGCGGATCCGCCAGGAGCCGGGGCAACAGCCGCTGGACCTCTCCGGTGTACGAGTCGGCCTGCACCGGTGGCCCCGCGAAGACCTCCTCGAGCGCGGGCAGCGCCCAGTCGAGGATCGGGCCGTCCCACAGCGCGACGCCCTTGAGTGCCTGGAGTGGATCGGTCGACAGGCCGTCCAGCAGGACGGTCAGGACCTACGCCGGCTCCGGAAGTCGAACGCCTGGCAGAACGAGCGTGAACGCGACCGCGTCCTCGGGGGCATTGGGATCCTGCGCCGGCAGGAGCCGATATGTGGCGAAGAGGTGAAGCGTGCCGCGCGGGAGCGAAGTCCAGATGTGGCTGACGAGGTCGAGTCGAGCGGTCGGCCCAGTGGGCGCCGCATCGATGGAGACCCTGAGCGCCCGCCGCTCGCCAGGCGCGATGCGTGCCCAGTCCGCCCGATGGAAGAGCTCCATGCGCCGGCGCGAGCAAGGAACCTCTTCGTCGTCGCAGGTGAGGCGCCACGTGAGTGCCAGCGGCGCTTCTTCCGGCACGGAGCGCGACTCGAGACCGACGTTCTCGAACTCCAGCACGACGCGATGGCGCCTGGCGTCGCCCTCCAGCGGGAAGGCGCGCAGCCGCCCACGCAACCCTCCGCTCTCGGCGCTCCAGCGGTGTGCTTCGATCGCATCGGCGAGCTCGTCTTGCCCCCTCGCACGCGCGATCCCGGCCGGATCGGTCGTGCCCAGGGCAGCGATCGAGGGCGAGCGCTCGAGCAGAAAGCGCGCCACGTCCCAGCGATGGTGGCCGACGGCGATCGCGAGCGCGGTCCTGCCCTCATGCGTTCGTTCGAGGTCGGCGCCCGCGCCGGCGAGCGCCTTCACGACGTCGAGGTCTCCTTGCATCGCCGCGTAGAAGAGCGGCGGCCATGCCGAATCGGGCACGTTCGGATCAGCGCCACCAGCGAGCAAGATCTCGACCGCTGCGAGCGAGCCGTCGTGGGCAGCAAACGTCAGGGCGGTCTCCCCGCGTTCGGTCTACCAGTCGGGACGCGCCCCGCGTTCGAGCAAGAGGGCGATCGTCGCCGGATCGCGAGCCAGGTAGATCGGTGCCGTGCCGTCGCTGAGCGCGTTGGGGTCAGCGCCCGCGTCGATGGCCGCGCGGACCGCCGCGACGTCTCCTCGTGCGACGAGGTTCGTGAACTCCTCGGCCTCATCCATCGTCTTCTCGGCCTCGTCCCTGGGGTTGGCGCCTCGCGCACCTTAGGCCGCGGCGCATCGTGGAACCATCTTGGGACGCCGACCACGCGGTCGCGGCTGGCGTCCGTAGACTCAGCGGTCTCGTCTCCTTGATAGGCCTGCGCGGGCTCGCCGCGTTGCTCGCTCGGGCGGTGGAGAGCCGAGTGTGTGTGGCTCGTCTGGCGCGGTGTGCTCCATCTGTGCCGCAGGCACGAACTGTTCGTTGGGGACGTGCGGAACCCCGGGCGGTGCCACCGGAGGTGGCGCATCGGGCGGCGGCGCTGGGGGCAGCAGCGGTGGTTCGACGGGCACCATCACCGACTACGCCTCGTTCTGTCGGGAAGTCGGTGCGGCCCGGGCGGCCTTCTCGACCCGATGCGGCGAGTACACCGCGCAGGGGGCGACCGAGTTCTGGCAAGCGTATTCAGCGGACTGTCTCGCGCGGCCCACGGCGGGATTGGCTGACGGTCGCGCACGCTTCGATGCCGCCGCCGCACAGCGGTGCCTCTCTCAATTGCAGCAGACAACCTGTGCGACGGGAATTCCCTCGGGGTGCAGCGGGGTGGTCGTCGGCCTGATCCCCCTCAACGGCAGTTGCTTCGAGTCTCCGGACTCCTGCGTGGATGGCGCGTGGTGTGACACCTCGATGACGTGCCCCGGCCGCTGTGTGGCGCGCGTCGCCATCGGGCAGCCCGCGACGTCCCGGACGGTCTGTGTCGACGGCGCGTACGTCTACGGAGGTGTGTGCACCGCCCTTGTTGCGATGGGGCCAATCGTGCACTCCGACGGGCGGCAGCACGCAGACTCGAGCGTGTCTCAACGGCATGTGCACCAACGGGGTCTGTGGGCCGCGGCTGCCCGATCTCGCCCAGGGGCAGGCCTGTCGGCCCAACACCAGCCCCGAGTGCGCCAGCCGGCTGCAGTGCGTGAACGACACCTGCGTTGCGCTCGTCGACGTGAACGGGGCCTGCGACGCCGTGCGCCGGTGCAAGGCCGACCTCTCGTGCGGGCTGGCCAATGCCTGCGTTCGCCCAGGTCCGGCAGGCGCGGCGTGCGGCGACACGCAACCGTGCGCCTCCGGGCACTATTGTGAGCGCCCTGCGGGCTCGCGGAACGGGACCTGTCGCGTCTTTCGCCAGATGGGAGAAGCGTGCTCGAGCCTCGTCGAGCGCGACAGTGCGACCATGTACTGCACCGTGAGGGCGGGTCCTCCGGCCGGCACGTGTCAGCTCAAGGGTGGCGTGGGAGCCCCCTGCACTACCGCGACGAGCACCTTCGCCTGTCGAGAGGGCCTCTACTGCACCGCGACGACGAGCAGCCCCTCTGGCGTGTGCGCCAACAAGAAGTCGACCGGCGCCATGTGCGCCCGCTTCGAGGAATGCCACAACGCCCCCTGTACGATGGGCCGCTGTGGGCTGCCGAGCCTCTGTCAAAAGCCCACGCCCTGAGCTGCGCCTCCTCCAGCCAGAGTCGCTGACGCGAGTCCTGCGGGAAAGTGAACGACGTGTCACCGACTGGAAAGGCCAGTGCGCTCGCCAGTCGTCTCTCGTCGATGAGCCGCGCTCTTCCTGGCGGCTGCAGGGCGACGCTGCCGCTTCTGCGCTCACTCGGCTTCTCTTCGACCGCGAAGGCCAGCCGCCGGGGTTTCAGAAACGCGTCGGCGTCGGGGGTCCGACCAGCCGGGCGGTGAAGATGAACGTCTTGAAGTGGGGCTCGCGCTTCATTTCGTGCGATGACGGAGTGCTCGTGCGACGCCGAGCGACCGAAGACGACTACACCGAGCGCATCAACCGGGTGATGAACGTCATCGCCGAGCGGCTCGATTCGCCGCCGTCGCTGGCCCAGCTCGCACGCGTCGCGGCGTTCTCGCCCTTTCATTTTCATCGCGTCTTTCGAGGCGTCACGGGCGAGACCGTGCACGGCTACGTGATGCGTTGCCGAGTCGAGCGGGCGGCGCTGTTGCTCGGCCGTGGCTCGAGCACGCGGCGCCTGACCGACCTGGCGCTCGAGCTGGGCTTCTCGTCTGGCGCAGAGCTCTCGCGCGCGTTTCGCGCCCGCTTCGGTGTCACGCCGTCGGGGTTTCGCCGCGAAAAGCGCAAGAACCCACAAGGACCCCTTCGGGAGGGTCCGTACCGTCGAGGGCATGAACGAACGTTGCGCGTCACCGTGGTCGAGCGTCTCGAACGGACGCTGGCCTTCATTCGCATCACGGCGCCCTTCGAGACGGGCCGGTTGGAACACGCCGGCCGGCGGCTGCTCGATTGGGCGACGCGTCAGGGTCTCTCCACCACGCCGCTGTTGGGCCTCTCGCACGACGACCCTGACGTCGTGGCGCTGGCGAAGTGTCGCTACGATCTCGCCCTCGAGACTGCACGAAGCGGCCACGGCGTCAGCACACGCACGCTACCGACCTCGACCTGGGCTGAGCTTCGGGTCGAGGGCACCCCGCGCGCGATGGAGCACGGCTGGTCGTGGCTCTTCAGTCACTGGCTGCCGTCGAGCGGTTACGAGCCAGGGGCGCTGCCTGGCGTCGAGCGCTACGAGCACGGGCTCGACCTGGCCCGCTGGAGCGCACCTGACGTGGTGCTGTGCCTGCCCCTGCGCTGAGGCTGCGTCATGAAGGCGCTGGTGGTGGGCGCCGGGCCTGCGGGGTTGGCGACGGCGCTTCGACTTCGCCGTGGCGGCGCTGACGTCGTGCTCGTCGAGCGACAATCGATGGAGCGCCTCTTCGCCGACGCCGGAGGTGCCTATGAGCTGTCGACCCGAAGCCTCGAGGTGCTCGAGTCACTGGGCGCCGCCGAGCTGGTGCGCGCGCGCGCGACGGTGCTGACCCACTTCGTGCTGCGTGGGCCGAAGGACGCGCCGTTGCAGTCGCTCGACCTCGAACGCGCCGGCCTGCCTGTCGTCTCCATCACGCGAGCCGAGCTGCAGCGCTCGCTGTGGGCCGTGCTCGAACCGCTGGGGGTGACGCTCATCACCGGCGCGCAGGTCAGCGGCGTGGTGCAAGACGATGACGGTGTCTCACTGATGGTGAACGAGGGCGTGCAGCGTGCCGACGTGCTGGTGGCCGCCGACGGCGTGCACTCGGTGATTCGTCGCGCCTGCTTCTCGACCGAGCCTGCGCGCGAGGTCGGCCTCGCTGCGTGGTGGGGCCGCACCCGCATCGACACAGCCTTCAGGCTCGAGCAGGGGCACTCGTTCGGCGTGATGGTGCCCCAGTGCTCGTTCGTCACGACACGAGCGGTGAGCGGTGACGAACTGCTGTGGACGGTGTGTGAGCTCGCCGAACCCTCGCGAAAGCAACCTCGGCTCGATGGCCTGCCTGCAGACGTTCGGCGGGTGGTTGAGGGCGCGCACTTCACTGCACGCACGAGACTGCTCGAGCAGGTACCGCTCGCGCGTTGGGTCGACCGTCGCGTGTGCCTCGTTGGCGACGCTGCGCACGGCATGACGCCCTTTCTCGGGCTGGGCGCAAACAGCGCGCTCGAAGACGCGGTGCTGACCGCCGACACGCTCCTTGCGCATGGGCCGGGCTCGCCCGAGCTCACCGTGCTGCTCGACCGACGGGCTCGGCAGCTCAACCCGCGCATCGCCGAAGCTCGACGGCTGGGGCGACTGATGCACGCGAAGCCGTGGCTGCACGCGCTTTTTCGACTCGTCACCCGACTGGTGCCGGCGAGCGTCGTGCTGTGGCAGCTCAAGGCGCGCCACCAACGACTCGTGAGCCCCTGACGTCGCAGGTCTCACGGCACGCGTCGCAGCACCAGGCAGCGGGTCCGTTTCCGAAGACATGTACGACCAGCGAGCGCTGGGCGAAGTTCGAGGTCGCCGGGTTCGCGGTGTGCTGGCGTCGGCATCGACGGTGGCATCGGACACGAAGCCACGCTGGAGACGCGCGAGGCCGTCTCCCATCGTCGACAGGCGCACGGTTGAACGGCTCGTCGGCCGACCGCCGGTGCATGAGCCCGTTGCCCAACGGCGCTCCATGCTTCGGCGACCAGGAATGCCAGTCACGAGCCTGTGAAGAAGGCACGTGCGGCGCCGCGTGCAACTGATCGGCGAAGCTCGCGACCCACCGCACGAAGGCCTTGCGCAGCTCGAAGTCCTCTTCTGTCTCACGCATGTGAAGTGGACCACCCGTTTCGGACTCCCCGCTCGCGCCGTAGGCTTAGGCGGCATGTCACTCCTCGCTGCGCGCGTTCAGGCCCTGCAGGTGCTCGTCGACCAGTTGCTCGAGCTGGGCGCCAGCGCGCGGCTCACCGTTCGTCGTCCAGCCACGGCGAAGGCGCTCGCGGCGCTCGAGAAGGCGTGGAAGGCGCCCGTGCCCGGCTCCCTTCAGGCGCTGCAGTCCCTCACCAATGGCCTGGAGCTGAAGGTCGAGGCCAACGAAGAGCGTGTCAGCTGGTCCTTCGGCTCCGCGGAGCAGCTCGCGAAGCGAAAGCCCGCCGCAGGGAAGGTGCGCCTCGCGCAGGTCGGGGTCGACGTCACGGGGGCTGTGCTGTCGGTCGGGTTGTCGTCGCGCAAGGTGGCGGATCCGCCGCTGCGCAGCAGTGGAGTCCTGGGCCCGACGGTGAGCGCGTTCCTCGACCTCGAGGTGGCGCGGTTGGAAGGCCTGGTGCGCCGGCTGCGTCTGGTGCGCACGTTTCCCGCGGTGTCGCTCCAGCAGGTCGAGGGTGAGCGGGTGGGCTTCGCGCAAGTGCAGCTCGGAACCGACAGCACCCTGACGCCGCTGCTCGGCCTGTCGGTGAAGGAGCTCTCGCTCAGTCGCATTTCGACGCACGACCTCACGCCGCTCGCGTCGATGCCTTCGCTTCGTCAGCTCGAGCTCCGCTTCGACGGCGCCGCGCGCATTCCCCGGCTGGCGGTGTCCTTCCCGTCGGTGCAACGCCTCGTGGTGAGTGTCGAGACCCTCGATGACCTCGGCTGGCTCGGGCGGTTTCCGTCGGTCACGCGCCTAAAGCTGCGCGCAGGGACGCTCCCCGCCACCATGGACCTCTCGGGCTTCACCCTCGACCACCTCTGCCTCACGGGCTTCTTCTCTTCGCAGCGGCCTCGTGCGCTGAAGCGCCTCTGCCTGCCGAGGGCGGCCCGCCTGCTGGAGTTGAAGTCGCTCGACGTCGAGCACCTCCCCACGATCGAGGGTGGGGACGGGCTCCAACAGCTCGTCGTGCACGACCTGCGCCTTGCAGCGGTCACGATGCCTGAGCTGCCCGGCCTCCAGGATCTGCTGATCAGCGGAAACGGCCTGACAGCCCTGACGAGCATCGAGCGTGCACCCTCGTTGACTCGCCTCGACGTGAGCCGCAATCGACTCGAGCGAATCGAGGTCGAGCGGCTGACGTCATTGAGGCAGTTCGATGTGTCGGAGAACGAACTCACCGAGGTGCCGCGGCTCCCGGCGTCCATCGTCGAGGTGGGGCTGCAGAAGAACCGGCTCCGCTCGTTCGAAGCGCTGCGGGGACTGGGTCGAGACGTGACGGTCGACCTGCGCGGGAACGGGGTCACCCCGAAGGTGCGGCTTCAGGTGGAGCGTGCGCTCGGTGTCGGCCCTCGACTCCGCTGGCTCGACGAGAGCTGAGGGTGTCTCGTGCTCAGCGGACGTGCTCTGGACCGACGTCTTGCGCTGCCCCTGCGGCGGCCGCCGTCGGGAAGCACGAGACGTGCAGCGCGCTGTTCCAGTCACTCGTGGTCGTCGACATCGCGAGATTGGGCAGCAGCGCGAGAAGCCCCGCGTCGTTCGCGCATCGGGCACGAAGTCGTCGCGGTCCCTCTGCTCGAGCGCATCGACGAGGGCGGCGCCCCGCCCATGCTCCCGCTGGCGGCGTCCTTCTCGAGGGTGCAAGGCCTCGTGGTGAGTGTCGAGCCCCTCGGTGACATCGGCTGGCTCGACGAAACCGCAGGGGGCCTCGTGCTCAGCGGAAAGCGAAGAGAATCGTGAAGCAGCGCTCCACTTCATGGAAGAGTTCGCGGCTTTGGCAAGATGCACCCGGTTCAGGTCAACGACGCGGTGAAGGTGCTCGTTCTTGATCGGCCGCGCCGCTCCATACGTCCGCGAACCCACCGAGTCGCACGACTCTTCTGCTCGCTGGTGGCGTCGAGGCGGCCCGACCAGTGAGTCCATTTCTCGCGGCGCTTGACGAACCGGGGCTTTCGCGGACCGAAGAGGCTCGAACCGCGGAGGCGCCCACGAGTCGACAGTTTCGCCCCGCTCAGCGTCGAAGTCGGTCCCGCCTGCTCAACGCGACAATCGAGCCCGCTCGTACCGAACGGTAGATGCCTCTCGCTGACAGAGCGACGCCCAGCATCGACACGATGACCATGACCACGACAGGCGCCAGTTCCGTCGACACATCAGCCGAGAGAGACAGGCCGTCCCTCCTGGTGATGGCGACGATCAACACTGGGAAGCTCGAAGCGAAGACCCCCAGCAGGACGTAGCGAACGATCTGGAATACGCGGTTGCTGATGGTGAAGGGCTGGGACTGCTTTTCACATGCAGTACAGACCAGTACGACACCTGCTTCCGACCCGAAGAGTCGGCTCGTAGCACGCAGAACGCGCAGTCGGTCAGACACGCCACAATACGGGCACACCCCGCGTGAAGTTCGCGTACCCGCCAACGGACTCTCGGCCCATGGGGTCTACCGCGCGCTCGCTTCGTTGCTGCGAACGGCAATGCCTTGCACGATGGTGCAGTACCGACTCACCAGGAGAAAGTTCTGGTAGTAGGCCTCTGCCGTTACCTGGATGAGCGCATCACCCTTCTTTTGCCGAATCGCGTCCCGCATCGCCGCCTGAAAGTCGTTGCCTGTGGTGATGGGAATGACGCTGAAGAGGAACCACAGACAGTCGGTCTCCTCGACGGGGCCAAGCTCGGCATAGCTACCCGGGGCGAGCGGCTTCGTCGACGGCATCATCGCGATGGGCGTGCGGATGCATCCGGCGAACAAGAGACCGCTGAGGGCGAGGAAGGTTGGGATGCGCACAGAACAATCCTATGCGAACTCCGCCATCCGATGCACTTGCGGCAGGACTGGCGTGCTGCAGAAGGGCCGCGGCTGTCGGTTGATGTCGGCGTCGAAGGCGCACTTCCCCGCCGTGGTGCAACTGGCATGACGCAATCAGCAGCTCGCGCCGCTCCAGCAGGAGCGGAGGTCTGGGCCTGAGCCCACCTTGCCACTACGAGCGCTTGAAACTCTCGACGAAACGCTGGTGAACGCCGAGCTCGAGCCCCGACGTGATGAGCATCACCACGGTGCGGTGCACGAAGAAGTACCTCAGGTAGATGGTCGTTCCGTTGGAGTCGTCCACCGTCGCGTCCAGCACCATGATTCCATTCTGCAGTGCGGCCGATTTCGCGCGCAGCTGCAGGTTCGGTTTGGAGAAGCCCGCTTCGAACATGGCGGTCAGGCGTTCTTCAGCCAGCGCCGGCTCGTCGTCGTAATCGGGGGAGTCGTCGTCGAAGGTCACCTCGACGAGTCCGGCCTCTCCCGTACCGAGGGGCGCGCGCCACGTCGTCATGGCCACCACGCCAGGCTGTGGCGGCGCCGTGACCGTCTTCGTGGTCCGCATCGGGAAGGTCACCTCGGCGCGGCCATCGAGCACCATCGTCGTCGTCCACCAGGGGCGCGCCGTCTGGAGCTCCGTCTTGATGACCCAGGCCCCGGCACCGGCTGCGGCCCAGACGAGGAAGAGCACCACCGCGTGAGGAATCGCTGCCGGTATCGACGAGAGCTCGTCGTGCAGCGACGTGATGGTCGACGTCCGCGCCTTGATGGCCGTATTGCTCAGGATCTGCCCGGCGCCAGACTCGAGCGCGAGGAGCGACTCCGCAGGAAGCTCGCTGGTCTTCCCCTCCCAGGACAGGTCCAGGCGCCGGAGCCGGTCCTTCTGTTCGAGCACCTTCGACCTGTTGATGAGGGAGCCGACCAGCAGGCCGCCCCATAAATAGGGCTGGCCCGGAAGCAGGCCCGGAACGGCCACGAGGCCGACGGTTCCAACCACCATCGCGCCCAGCTCGAGCAGGCGGTGTCGGCTGAAGATCACCAGGTTCAGCAGTCGCCCACCATCGAGGGGCAGGAACGGGAGCAGGTTGATGCCATTGAGGTACACGAGCGTGACCACCACGACCCGCAGGAAGGATCCAGGCGGCGCGAAGGGCAGCAGGAGAATCCCCAGGAGCAGACCCGGCACGGGCCCCGCGAGACTCACCACGCCGGCCCGCCAGCCCCCCGGCTTCGAGGCGCGCCCCGAAACGGCTGCGCCCAGAAACGGGATGAAGAACACCTTGAGGTTCTCGTAGCCGAAGACGCGCATCGCGACGAAATGGCCTGCCTCGTGGAAGAGCAGGACCGCGACGACCACGGCGATGACGAGCGGGCCCGCGTCGCGCATGAAGTAGACGAAGAGGCCCGCGGTCGCGAGGAAGAGCAGGGTGCGCAGCCCGATGTGCGAAGGCTGTTCGGACTTCCGCAAGGCTGCCCGCAGCGCGACCAGCTCCTCGCTTTCAGCCGCTGGCGCTGGCGCTGGAGCGGGTGCACTGGGTGCAGCGTTCAGCGGGTCTGACGGCTCTGTCACGGAATCCCCCTCGAGGTGTGAGCGAAGCCGAGTGTAGTGAAAGAACGGTCCGCATGTCCTGACGGTGCTGCGCGGCGCGCGAGGACTTCGCCGACGCCGAGGCCCCGCTGGCTGGATGACGGACACCGTCTCGCGTCGCGGCGAAGCCCGTGAAGTCGACCAGTTCGACCACGGTATCGGCCGGTCGTGCACTCGCAGATTCATCGCCTGACGGCGGCGTGGTGGGTGGTTCCGTCGCCGTCGAGGGCGTGTTGGTGACGTACCTCAAAGCGCTGGTAGACGCTGGGGTCGGCGTCGCGGTGGACGTCTTCAAGGACGGCCAGCTCATCGACTCGTTCCTCTACGCGAAGCTCAGAGGCTGAAGAGGTCGGGCAGCTCTTTTCGCGTCGACGACGGCCCTCGCCTCGCGAAACGAGAAGCCGGTGCGCACGGGGGTGGTCGCCCGCGATGGTCGCGGGGCTCTCGGCCCGCGTCGAGGTCATCACGAGCGGTCTGCTCGACGCGATGGCGCGCCGGCCCACGCTGGACCTCATCGACTCCCTCGCGTTGCCGCTCCCGTTGACCGTCATCGCCGAGATGCTCGGCGTGTCGACCGAAGACCGCGTCTCGTTGCGCACGCTGTTCTCCAGGTTGGCCGACCCCGACGCCGTGAACCCGCTGGGCTTCTTGCGGAACCTGCCGCGCATGCGGCAGCTCAGTCGTTTCGTCCGGCGACTGATCACGCAGCGACGCGAGCAGGTGTCGTTGCGGCCGGCGGGGGCTTGCGTTGTACTGGTCATCGATTCCACCGCTCACGCCTGAGTGGTCCATGTGAAGGAGCGCAGAATCCCGACGCGCGCGCAGCACCGCCAGGCCCCGGGTGAGCCGGACTTCCTCTGGGAGCGCCATGTCTGCTGACGCCGCCTCGACGGTGGTGATTGTCGGCGGCGGCGCCGCGGGCGCGTACACGGCGCTGCGCCTGCGTCGCCGCCTGGGCCCAGGGGTGCGGCTGATCGTCGTCGAGGCGCGCGACCGCATCGGCGGCAATGCCCGCGCGGTGCAGCTCGAGGTCGACGGAGAGGCAGCGTCCTACGACACCGGCGCGCAGTTTCTTCACCCCGGGGCCCAGCCAGAGGTGCTCGACCTCGCCCGGGAGCTCGGCCTGTACGACGAACAGGCGGTGCTGCGCGCGTCGGCGGGGTTCACCGTGTACGACCGCCCTGCCGGTCGGGTCGACCTCTGCCTGCCGCCAGACGTCGCTCGCGCTTTGCGCATGCGCCCCGGTCAGGCATGGAACGCGGCGAAGTTCGCCCGGTTCCTGCTGGCGTTGCGCACCCTCGAACGTCAAACGCCGGCCCGCTGGGACGTGTCGGTGGCGGAATGGCTCGGGAGCCTCGGGTGGCTCGACGCGGCGTTCGCCAAGCGGGTCGTTTCGCCGTTCCTGTACCAATTCACCTCGCTCCCGCCGGCCCGGAATGACGAGGCGTCGGCGCGGTACGCTGCCACCTACCTCGCGCGGACCCTGTTCGGGCCCGGGCCCCGCGCCCCGGCCCACGCGCCCCTCGAAACGCCGGGCCTGCCGACGTTCACCTCGCAGCAGCTGCGGGTGGGCGTGGCGGTGCTGGCGCAGCGTGCCCTCGCGGCATCCGGCGCCGAGGTGTGGCTGTCCGCTCCGGTGACGGCGGTGCGCGGCGGCCCGGACGGCGTGACCGTGCGGGTGGCCGGGCAGGACGTCCGCGCGGCGCAGGCCGTGGTGACGGTGGACGCGCCCACCGCCGCCCGGCTGCTCGCCGACGACCCTCGCGGGCCCCGCCTCGCGGCGCTGCCCTATGCACCGCTCACGATTCTGCTCGAGCGGGGCGGGTCGATCGCCGCGCCCCCGCCCGAGGTGACCCAGGGCTTCAACCTCGTCGTCGACGGCGACGCCATCGCCTTTCACGTCGCCTTCGGGCCCCAGCGTCGCCTCACCCCTCGCGGTCGCGCCGTCGACGTCACCAAGTCGTGGGGAACCCCCGAGCTGGACCCCGACCGGTCACCGTTCGTGGTGCACGTCGAGCGACACCACGTCCCGCTGCCCACCGTGGCGTTCATCGCCGGCCGCGAAGCGTTGATCGCCGAGACCCAGGGCCTCGGCGGGGTGTGGCTGGCGGGCGGCTGGACGACCTGGTTCGACAGCCAGCAGGCGGCGTGGACGTCAGCGGGTGCTGCGGCGGACGGGGTGGCGGAAGCCCGGGCGGGAGCGCGACCGTAGGGCGCCGGGTGCCCCCGTACACGGCAACGACGACGAGGGCCTGGCGAGCTGCGACTGCCGTTTGCAGTCGAGCATCGGCGGGAGCGGCTTTCCCGTGACGGGAAGCTGCATCGAATACAGCGCCGTCGTCCCGTCGTCCCACGGAAGACGACGACCTCGCCAGACTCCGTGACGGCGTAGCCCTCTGCTGTGCTGAACTGCAGACAAGATGACCGACACCGAGCGAGCACCAGGGAGAGTTCGTGTTCACGAGACGGAAACGCGCTGGCACGCCAGCTGGCCGCTCTCCGACGAGAAATGGGGCCAAAGGCTCTTCTCGGGAATTGCCATGACAGGCGTTGGTGTGCTGGCGCTCTGGGTCCTCGTGTCGAGTGCGAGCACCGCGAGGACCTCGAGCGACAGCCTGTACATCATCCTCTTGCGGCTCCCGGTGGTCTCGTTGTTCCTGGGGATGGGGCTCATGGTGCTCTTCAATCGCACCCACTGCCGCGTCGACGCGGGGACCCTGCGGGTGCGGGGGAGCCCGATTCCCTGGCCGCTGAGGCGATGGGACCGCCTCGACATCGAGCGGCTCGACGTTCAGCCCATCATCGGCGCCCGAGGCTCGTCGACCTGGAAGCCTCCCGAAGTGCGGCACCAGCTCGTGGTGACGGGCCGCGATCGACGCCAGCGACGCATCGACGTGTTTCCCTCGTGGGACGAGGCGGTCTGGGTGCACGGCCAGATCAAGCGTCGGCTGAACCTGCCAGACTGAGGTGGGCGTCAGGCTCGGACGGCACGGCGAGGCCGAGCAGGGCTGCCGACCCGCGTGACTGCCGCATGCGGCGCTCCCGCATCGCGGGAATCCGGGGGCCCGGGGCGGCGACCCTCAAAAATTCACCAGGGCGCGCGAGCGGGTTCAATGACTTGCACGCTGGCCCGCCGGTTGCGTCGTGGGCCCCGCACTCACCCTTCGACGAGGACCCAACCCGTGAAAACGAAACTGCTCCAGGCCCTCTGCGCCGTCGCGCTCTCCCTCGCGGCCTGCGCGGGGCCCATCGAGCCACCCGCTGGAGAAGAAGCCCGCAGCTCGCTCGCCCGCATCACCAGCGCCGCGCCGCCAGCCCACGTCACCGACACGGTGCGCGGCCTCAACGACTTCACCTTCTCGCTGTACCGCCGCGTCGCGAAGCCTGACTCGAACTTCGCCAGCGCGCCGGTCTCCATCACCATGGCCCTGGGCATGACGTCGGGCGGGGCGGTGGGCGCGACGCTCGATGGCTTCCGGCAGGCGCTGCGCGTGCAGCTCCCGGCGGCCGACTTCCACGGCGCGCTCAACACCATCGACCGTGAGCTCGCCGCGCGCGGCCAGGGCGCACAGGGCTTCAACGGCAAGCCGTTCGCGCTGAAGCTCACCAACCAGCTCTTCGCGCAGCGTGGCTACCCGCTCGAGCAGCCGTTCCTCGACCTGCTGGCGCAGCAGTACGGCGCGGGCGTGAAGCAGCTCGACTTCGAGACCCGGCCCGAGGACTCACGGAAGGCCATCAATGGCTTCATCGACTTCCACACGTCGAGCCTCATCCCCGAGTTGATTCCTGCCGACGCCATCACGAGCGACACCCGGCTGGTGCTGGCGAACGCCGTCTATTTCAACGCCGCGTGGGCGAAGAAGTTCGACACGAACCTCACCCGCCAGGCCCCCTTCACGCTCGGCACCGGCGCGACGGTGCAGACGACGACGATGTCCATCGGAGAGCTGCCCGCGCGCACCGCCACCGTCGGCGGCGTCGAGGCCATCGAGCTGCCGTACGAGAAGGGCGAGGTGGCGATGCTGGTGCTGATGCCGCCCGCGGGCCAGCTGGCCGCGTTCGAGCAGACGCTCACGGCGGCGACGCTCCAGGGCTTCGTCAGCGCGCTCCAGCCGGAGTCGCTGCAGCTGTCGATGCCGAAGTTCGACGTGAAGACGCCGACGAACCTCAACGACGCGCTCAAGGCCGAGGGGCTCACGGTGGCGTACGACGCCGCGCGGGCGGACTTCTCGGGCATGACGAGCCGCGCGAAGGACGAGGGGCTGCACATCACCGACGTGCTGCACGAGGCCGTGGTGAAGGTGTCGGAAGGTGGCACCGAGGCCGCCGGAGCGACGGCGGTCATCATCTCCCGCGAGACCTCGGCGCCCGCCGAGCGCCCCGTCGCCATCGACCGGCCGTTCGTGTTCCTGCTCCGTGACCGCGGCACCGGTACGGTGCTGTTCCTCGGCCACGTCGTCGACCCGCGCTGACGTCGAGCCCCGGGTGCGCTCGGCACGTTCGAGGTCGCCGGCGTCGTCGGCCGAACGCAGCTCGTGAACCAGCCCCAGCGCACGGAGCGCGAGCAGCGCGTACCAGCCGAGGTCGACCTCGTACCAGCGCAGCCCCATGCGCGCGGAGCCCGGGAACGCGTGGTGGGTGTTGTGAAAGCCCTCTCCGAACGAGATGACGCCGAGCAGCCACGAGTTGCGCCCGCTCGTCGACGCGCCCTCGATGACGTAGCGCGCCTCACCCCAGACGTGCGACGCATAGCCAATCGCCCAGTGCCCCAGGATGCCCACCACCACCCTGAGCGCGATGCACACCGCGACCGCGTCCGGCCCTCCGAGGGCGAACACCACCAGCGCGAAGGCCAGCGTGTGCAGCGGCCAGGTCGCTTCGAGGAAGCCGAGGAAGCGGTCGTTCATCACGTCGGGCGGCAGGCGGCGGAGCGGAACCGTCTCGTCACCGACGAAGCGGCAGTGGAGGTTCCACCAGAAGTCCCGCGCCAGGCCGTGCTCGTAGCCGAGGGACCGTGGCGGCTCGGGTTGGTTCTGCCAGTGGTCGCGCACGGCATGGAGCCGCGCCCATGACAGCGGGCCTCCCAGTCCGGTGAGCACGAAGAGCTCTGCGAGCACCCCACGCACGAAGGGGTGCGTCTCGTACGTTCGATGAATGATGCCGCGGTGCAGGCCGACGGAGTGGCCCAGGCAGAGCGTGAGCACGGTGAGGGACCCGGCGATGAGCGAGAGCCGAACCGTCAGCGCGGGCAGCCCGAACAGCACTGCGGGGACCAGCAGGCCCCACAACCAGAGCGATTTCGACCAGTCGAAGCGCACCATGCCGGCTGGTACCGGAGCCGGTGTCGACGGTTGCGCCGACGCAGCCCGGCCGTGACACGAAAAGCTGAGACGCCTCCAGCTTTTCCGAGGCGCTGGCCTGGCCAACCCCCCGAAATCCCGAAGCGATTGCCGGGCCGGGCCTTGCACCCAGCGCGGCGATGCGAACGCTCCTGCCTTTGCTGCTCGTGTTGGTGGCCTGTGCCCCGAAGGTGACTGGGGTCGAGCAGGGCCCAACCGAGCCAGACGCCTTCCCCGTCGACGACGCGTCTGAAGGAGCCGGCATCGAGGTTCGACTCGGTGTCTGTCCAACCGCGCGCGAGCCGGTCGACGGCAAGCTCGCCCACGCCGCGTACGTCGACACGCACCCGGGCGAGACCCACTTCGTGAACGTGATGCTGCGGTCGAACGGTTTGCCCGACATGCCAGCGTGCGAGGGTGACGAGCGCCGTGATGCGCGCTGTACGGCGAGAGACCAGGCGCTGCGCCAGCGCATGCTCGCCAATGCTCAGCAGGTGTCGTGCGTGCTCGATGGTCTGACGCGCGTCTCCGTGGTGGCCACCTGGTACGAAGAGCCCTTCTTCACGAGCGAGGGGCCTCCGGGGCCGGTCGGCCTCGGCTTCTCCATCGCCTTGTCCGCCACGCAGGTGCGACAGCTGGCAGCGCACCCCTTCGTGTCGCGCGTCGAGCCGGCCTTCGGAGAGGCGCGGCGCATCGGGGTGACGGCGCCGAACCCACCGGCTGGGTGTCCGACGCAGGCTGAGAACGGTGCGTCGAAGGTCGCCGACGCCAGGAGCATCGAGGGGCGTGGGCGAAGGCCCGTGCTCATCGACCTCAAGCATGGCGCGCTCCCCGAGCACCCCATCGCCCAGGCCGTGGTGAACACGCGAGACGTGACGTGCGTTCGGCGCGCGATCGACCAGGTCGCACAGGCTTCGAGCCCCTCGGTGCCGTTTGGGCAGGGCTTCGGCAACCCGGGAACCGCGATTCCCCCCTTCGGCGCGAGCCTGGCCGTCGTGAAGACCTTCGGTGCCGGGCTGACGTGGGACGAGGTGCAGCGCGTGGCCCAGCACCCGCTCGTCGAGCGCATCTGGACGTTCGACGGGCTCGAGTTCGACCAGCCCCAACCTGGCTGCCCGCCCGACCTGACGAAGCCGATTCAGTCGGTGACGTGCCCGGCCGCGAGGGAGTCGATCGACGGGAAGCTCACGAACGACGACCGCACGCGCTTCTCCCAGGCCGAGGCGACGACGAAGCACGGCGTGGTCGTGCTGGTACGCGGCGGCGCGACCATCTGCCAGTTGCCGACGTGCCCGCCCCCGCCGGGCGTGTGTGCCGAGATGGACGCGCTGACCTCCCGGTGGCGCGCGGAGAACGCCGAGGCGCAACGGTGCGTGCGCGACCTCATCTCGAGCTCGGGCGGTACGGCCGACCCAGACGTGTTGTTCCTGGTGAACGCCGTCTCTGCATCGCTGACCTGGTCACAGATTCAGACCGTCGCCGCGCACCCGCACGTGTTGCAGGTTCAAGGTGGCGGGAGCGGGCCCCCCTCACGCTGAGCCGGTCACGCGCCTCCTGGCCCAGGTGACCGTCGATTGGAGGGTCGGAGTGGGTCGACCCTGAGCGAGCGACCGGTCGCTGCCGGGTTTCGACCGTTCGCCGGCCGCGCGGAACGCGACGAGCAGCCCGATGCGTACCCTCGGGCCATGCGAATCCTCCTGCTCAACCCGCCCCACACCGCCATCGGCAGCCGCTGCGTTCCCGACGACCACCTGCCGCCGCTCGGGCTGCTCGCCATCGGAGGTCCGCTCCTCGATGCAGGCCATCAGGTCGAGCTGCTCGACGCCGACCTCACCAACCTGCCGCACGACACCATCGTCGACGAGGTGTGCCGGCGCGCGCCCGAGGCGCTGCTCATCGGGCACGCGGGCTCGACCTCGGCGCACCCCACCATCGCGGCGTTGACGAAGACGATTCGTGAACGCGCTCCGGCGATTCGCATCGTCGCCGGCGGCGTGTTTCCGACCTACCACTGGCGAGAGGTGCTCTCGCAGCAGCCGCAGATCGACGTCATCGTGCGGGGTGAAGGTGAAGACACGGCGGTGAAGCTGATGAACGCGCTCGAGCACGGCACCGCGCTCGAAGCGGTGCGCGGCATCGCCTTTCGCAAACTGGGGCTTCCCTTCTCCACCCCTGACGCTCCGGCCATCGTCGACCTCGACGCGTACCGGGTCGGCTGGGAGCTCATCGACTTCTCGCGGTACCACTACTGGGGAAAGAAGCGCGCGGTGGTGATGCAGTTCTCCCGCGGCTGTCCCCACCTGTGCAGCTACTGCGGGCAGCGCGGCTTCTGGACCCGCTGGCGTCACCGCGACCCGAAGAAGTTCGCGCAGGAGATCGCCCGCCTGCACCGCGAGCACGGCGTGCAGATCGTCAACCTCGCCGACGAGAACCCGACGTCGCAGCGCAAGGCGTGGAAGGCGTTCTGCGAAGCGCTCATCGCCGAAAACGTCGACGTCGAGCTGGTCGGCTCCACCCGCGCGGGTGACATCGTTCGCGACGCCGACCTGCTGCACCTCTACAAGAAGGCGGGCGTTTCGCGCTTCCTGCTCGGCACCGAGAGCACCGATGACGCGACGCTCGAGCGCATCAAGAAGGGCTCGACCACGACCGTCGACTTCGAGGCGATTCGGCTGCTGCGACAGCACGACATGCTCTCGCTCGCGACCTGGGTCGTCGGCTTCGAAGAAGAGCGCGCCAGCGACTACTGGCGTGGCTTCGAGCAGCTGCTCCACATGGACCCCGACCAGGTGCAGCTGCTCTACGTGACGCCGCATCGGTGGACGGCGTTCTTCGACGAAGCGAAGGGCCGGCGGGTGATTCAGACCGACCAGCGACGGTGGGACTACAAGCACCAGGTGCTCGAGACGCGGCACCTGCCGGCCTGGCTCGTCATCACGTTCGTGAAGGCCATGGAGGTCGGCCTGCAGCTGCGGCCGACGGCATTGAAGCGCCTGTTCCATCGCGACGAGAAGCTGCGTTCGGCGCAGCGCTGGTACTACCGCATCGGCCGGCGCGTCTGGTTCTTCGAGTGGGCGAACTGGCTGTTCCGCGAGCGGCGCACCGACCACGGGCCGACCGTCGAGGCGATGTGGGGCAAGGGACAGGTGGCCGAGGAGTTCCCCAACGTGTCGACGAAGCGGCCGAAGCAGACCGCAGCCTGACGAACCATCGCGTGCCGACCGGCCCGTCGTTCGCGCCTCAGGGCACCGCGCCCGTCGTCACGCCGAGGGTCACGGCCGAGGGGTGGGCCTGGTCTCTCCACAGGCGGTGGGTGGCGGCCTTGAAGTCGGCTTCGGTCGCCTTCGCGGGGTCGACGAAGGTCTGTGGGTTGAGGTCGACGAGCGGGAACCACGTGCTCTGCACCTGCACCATGAGGCGGTGGCCGGGGCGGAAGGTGTGGCTCACGTCGGGCAGCGTGAAGCGGACTCTCGCCGGTACGCCTGGCGTGAACGGCGTCGGCGCCTCGAAGCTGTCGCGGAAGCGGCCTCGCATCACCTCGCCGCGAATGAGCGTCTGGGCGCCCGCGAGCCGCGCTCCTGACGCAGCGTTCGGCCGGTCGAACGGCGAGACGTCGACGAGCTTCACCACCACGTCGGCGTCGGTGCCCGTCGTCGAGAGCCACACGTCGACCGAGATGGGCCCCATCACCGTCACGTCCTGCTCGAGGGGCGGCGTCTGGTACACGAGCACGTCGGGCCGGCGTGACGCGAAGCGCTGGTCGTCGGTCATGTACTCACCCTCGTTCTCGAGCGAGTAGCCCGGACGGTGCGGCACCGGCTTCTTCGGGTCCGACAGCCACTCGTCGAACGCGCCCTTCACCGTCGGCGGCGTCTTCGAGAGCCGGCCGTCGGCCGCGAAGTGGAGCGTCGTCGCGGTGCTCTTCGGCGGCCACGTCGCGTGCCGGTTGAACACGTTGGTGCCCGTCTCGAAGACGATGGCCTCGCTCCGGTTCTCGTCGCCGCACCCCTTGAGCGCCTTCCTGAAGAACGGCAGCTCGATGGTCTCCTGGTAGTGACGAGAGGTCTTCCACCCGAAGCTCATGTCACCGAGCGCGTCGCCGTCGGTGCGGGCCCAGCCACCGTGTCTCCACGGCCCGAGCACCAGCCGCACGTCGGCGCCGGGGCTCTGGCTGTCGAAGGCCTGGTACGTCTGCACCGTGCCCCAGAGGTCTTCGGCGTCGAAGAGCCCGCCCACCACCAGCACCGCGGGCTTCGCCTGCCGGTAGCGGGGCCGCGGGTCGCGGGCCTTCCAGTACTCGTCACGGTTCGGGTGCGCGAGCGCCTCGTTCCAGAAGGCAATCTCACCCTTGAAGTACCGCTCGTTCGCGTTCTTCAGCGGCCCGAGGTTCAGGAAGAACTCGTACGCGTCGCCGCTGTCGTGGTCGAAGCCCCAGCTCCACTTGCGCGTCGGCGCCGGCCTCGCCTTGCCGAAGCTCGAGAAGAAATTGAACGTGTCCATCAGGAACAGGGCGCCGTTGTGGTGGAAGTCGTCGCCCAGGTACCAGTCGGTGACTGGCGCCTGCGGTGAGACGGCCTTCAGCGCCGGGTGTGCGTCGATGGCCGACTGCGCCGCGTAGAAGCCGGGGTACGAGACGCCCCAGGTGCCGACCTTGCCGTTGTTCGCGGGCAGGTGCTTGACGAGGAAGTCGATGGTGTCGAAGGCGTCGGTGGCCTCGTCGACCGCGGCCTTCGGGCGCACGTCGACGAAGGTGCCCTCCGACAGCATCTTCCCGCGCACGTCCTGGTTCACGAAGATGAAGCCGTCGCGAATGGCGGCCATCGACATCGCGTAGCGCGCGAGCACGCGGGGCGTCTTGAAGTCGGGGAAGACGTCGACGCCGGGCGTGACGCCGTAGGGCGTGCGCAGCAACAGCACCGGCCAGGTGCGCGAACGGTCTCGGGGCACGTAGGCGACGGTGTACAGCTTGACGCCGTCGCGCATGGGCACGCGGAACTCGTACTTCGTGTACTGCTCCTTGAAGACGCGGTCGGCTTCCACCGGGTCGGTCAACGGAGCGGCGACGAGCGGGTCACACGGCGCGGCGAGCACGGCCAGCGTCAGGAGCGCGAACATGCGGCCCGTCTACCCCGGTTCGGGGGCCGTTCGTCGAGCACGCCGGCCCACGTCGCGCCTCGCTGGCTCCGTCGAGCCATGGCTCGATTCAGGGCTTCGTGACCGGGTCGAGACCGAACGCCCGATGCGGGCTTCGGGGCGTGCCGTCATCGGGCCGTCGAGGCGCTGGGCCGCGCCGGTGCTGTTCATGTTCAACCAATGGGACGGGCTCCAGGCGCTCCGCGACGCGGTCGGGCGGGAGCGCTTCGGCTGGGGGTTTCCCGCCATCATCGCGGCGCTGCGTGACGGGCGGCTCGACGCGCGGGTGGTGCCGAGGGCGCTCGAGCGGCTGCAGATCACCACCATCGGCGGGCTGCGCGACTTCAGGCCCGCGTGGCTCGACGGCTGGGCGCAGGCCTTCACGAGCGCGGGGCTTCCCACCGTCGAATGCAGCGACATGGAGGCGTGGCTCGCGACGCACGCGGCGCTGATGGCGCCGTTGATGGCGGCGGGCGTGCTGGCGCGCGCGCGCGGCCTGGCGTGGCCCGAGGCGCAAGCGGTCGTCGACGCCTGGCGTGAGGGCTTCGGGCTCGTCCGCAGACGGGGCCTCGAGGTCACGCCGTCGACGGTGGAGGCCATCGCGAGGCCGCCGCGCTGGTTCATGGCCGCCGCGGTGTGGCTGGCGTCACGCCTCGGTGGGCTCCGCGCCCTCGGCCAGAACGGCCCCGACGAGCCGCGCTTCCTGCTCGAGGCGATGGCACGCTCGGGCCTCGGCGAATGGGTGCGGCGAACGCTCCTGCCGGGCTGAGAGCACCGACGCCACCGAGGCCGAGCGTGACGTCGCCTCGAGTCGCGTCGCTCGAGGCGAACGCCCAGGCGAACCCACACGGTGCTGTCGACGAGCTCGGGGGAGGAACTCGACGGGCACCAGCGCGGTCTCGAGTGGCCCGCCTGCGCGAAACACCTGCCTCGAGGAGCGCCTCATCGCCGTGTACCAGTCCGGCCACGGCGCCTTCTGGATTGGCGGGCCCGGCGAAGACGCCTTCAACGTGCTGCAGGCGAATCGGCGCGCACGACGGGCGGGGCGCGGCCAACGTCGCCCCGCCCCCAAGGGGGCTCCCATGCGTCCGAAAGCGGTGGCTGGCGTTGCGCAGCGGGCAGAGCTGGGGTGTCTTGGGCACGGGAGCCCCGACATGACCACCGTGCGCAACGCCCCTCGACCCGTCGGCCCGGGTGCTCCAGGCACGTCGCCCGCCGCGCCCGCGAAGAAGCCCGAGGCCACCGCGCCGGTCGCGGCCCCGAAGGCCGGGTGGACGAGCCAGGGACCTGCGACGAGTCGCCCGACCGCCTCGGGGAAGCCGCCGCCCGAGGCCTCGCAGCTCGTGGCCGATGCGCAGGCGATTCACGACGCCTTCCACGGCGGCGTCGGAGGCGTCGGCACCAACGAGGAGAAGCTCTTCGGAGTGCTGGCCTCGCGCTCGCCGCAGCACCTCGCCGAGGTCAAGCGGGTCTACCAGGAGCATTTTCACCGCAGCCTCGACACGGACCTCTCCCGGGAGCTCAGCGGACGAGACCTCTCCCGCGCGACGGCGCTGATGGCCGGAGACGGCGTGCAGGCCCAGGTCGAGGCGCTGAAGAGCGCCACCAGCGGCTTCTTCGGCACCAACACGAAGGAGCTGCTGGCGCTCCTCGAGGCCACACCCCCGGGGGCGATGAAGTCCGTCGCCGACCGCTTCAAGACGCAGTTCGGGCCGCTCGACCAGGCGCTCGGCCGCTCGCTGTCGGGCGCGGCCCGGGACGAGGCGCTCGCGCTCCTCAACGGCAACCGGCCCGCCGCCACCGCTGCCAACCTCGACCGCTCGCTCAACCTGAACCGCAACGCCGCCGAGGTGCTGGCCCGGCTGTCACAGCTGCCGCCCGACGCGCGAGGCGCCGTCGCCACCGCGTACCAGGCCCGCACCGGAAAGCCGCTCGCGCAGGACCTCGCCGCGAAGCTCAAGGGCACCGAGAAGGACATGGCCGTCGCGATGGCCCAGGGCGACACCCTGGGGCTCAAGGCCGCGAAGCTGAAGCACGCCGTCGAGGGGAAGTTCTTCGGCCTCGGCAAGGACGCGACCGCCGCGCTCGCCGTGGTCGAAGGGCTGTCGGCGCAAGACCGCGCCGCGCTCAAGTCCACCTACCAGCAGAGGTACGGCGCGAGCCTCGACGCTGACGTCGTGTCGCGCTTCGGGGGCCGGGAAGGAGCGCGGCTCGAGAAGGCCTTCGCGGGCACGCTGGACGACGTCGAGCGCGTGCAGATTGCGCTCCAGGGCTGGGGCGCCGACGAGAAGGCCATCGAGTCGGTGCTCGGCGGTCGCTCGAAGGAGCAGGTCCAGAAGCTCGCGGCGGACTTCCAGCAGCGCACCGGCACCTCGCTCGCCGGCGCCATCGAGAAGGAGCTCTCGGGCCGCGCGCGCTTCGAGGCCCAGCTCGCGCTGCAGGGCACGCCTTCCACACCCGAGGAGCAGCTGGCCCAGGCGCAGCAGCGCCGCGACTTCGAGCGCTCGGGCGTCGTCAACGGGGTCAGCCGCTTCCTCATGGACCGCGTGAGTGACTCGGGCGGTCGCCTCGACGAGTCCACCGCCCTCGCGCAGCAGGCCCTCGCCGCCGGGAAGAAGGACGGCCACCTCGACGCCAGGGAGCAGGCCCGCGTGGCCGAGCTGGTGGCGCGCTCGACGGGCGAGGCGAAGACGTACGTCTCGCAGAAGGCCAGCGCGGCGCAGGCCGCGGGTACGGTCGCCGCGGTGGCTGCCACCGTCGCCACGGCCGGCGCGGGGGCCCCATTGCTCGTCACCGCCGCAGCGGGGGCTGGCGCGTCCGTCGTGGCGCGCGGGGCGATGGAGGGCCGCGCCTACTCGAGGGACGAGGCCATCGCGGACGCGGCGTCGGGCGTCGTCTCGGGCCTCGCCGGCGCGGCCGGTGGCGCGGTCGTCGGCAAGGCCGCCACGTCGGTCGGCGGGCGCGTCGCACAGGAAGCCGCGAAAGGCGCCGTCACCGGGTTCATCCAGGGCTCTGCCGACAGCGCGCTGCGGGACGAGACGTGGAACGCGGGCCTCGTCGAGGGCCTCGCCGCGTCGGGCCTGGCCGGCAGCAAGTCGGCGCTCCAGTCAGCGGCGCTCGCCGGCGGCAAGGTGCTCGCCGAGCAGGCGAAGCCGTGGACGATGAACGTCGTCGCCACGAAGTTCCCCGGCGAGAAGGAGCCCGTCGACCTCTCGAAGTACAAGTCCGACGCCGCCACCCGGAAGGCCACGCGGGAGATGCTCAAGAAGCAGGGCACGCTCGAGCAGCACGAGTCGATGGCGAAGTTTCTTCAGAAGAACGAGCCCGCGCTCAAGAAGGTGGCCCTCGACGACCTCATCGGCCTGCGCGAGTACACGGCCGACGGGTACAAGGCGATGAACGAGGGCTTGCGCGGCTCCCGCACGGCGCTCAAGGCCACCGCGCCAGTCGTCAAGACGGCCGCCTCGGCGCTCAATCAGCTGCCCGAGGTGAAGGGCACCGTGTACCGCGGCGCCAACCTCGATGCGGAGCGGCTGGCGAAGTACAAGGTCGGTGAGGTCGTCACCGAGCGCGGCTTCACCAGCACCACCGTGAACAAGGCGATGGTGATGGGCCAGACCGCCGAGCAGCAGTTCAACAAGAACAGCATGTTCGTCATCAAGTCCGCCGGCGGCGGCCGCGACGTCAGCATCCTCTCGCAGTTCCCCGAGGAGAAAGAGGTGCTCTTCGGGCCCGGCACCGAGTTCAAGGTGCTCAAGAACGCCTTCGACAAGAAGCTCGGGAAGAACGTCATCTACCTGCAAGAGGTGCCGTGATGCCGCTCACGAAGGAAGACGAGGCCGCGCTCGCAGAGCTCGAGGCCGAGGTCGCGAAGGCGCCCGAGCCGCTGCCGAAGAACGTGCGCCGCGACCGCTTCACCGGAGCCCCCGTCGGCATGGGCGATGATGGCGCGTTGTTTCCGCTCGAGCCCGTGACGGACGAGGAAGGGCCGGCTGCGGCGGCGAAGCCCACGAACAAGCAGGCCGCGTCGGCGCCGGTCGCCGTCGAGCCGCTCGCAGCAGGAACGAGGCGACGCCCCGGCGGCACGTGAAGGGCTGAGGCTCGTCACCGGGGTTCGGCCCGAGCCAGCTCGGGGCCTTTCAGTCTGGTTCGAATTTTCCGCTGTGTTCGATAGCTTCGGTCCATGGGTCGACTGCTCCCGTGGGTCCTCGCGACGAGCCTTCTGGAAGCCTGTGCGACGGTGCATGAGCGCACTGGCGACCGAGCGCAGGAGCGCGGTGACTCGGCGGCGGCGATTCGGGAATACGAGGCGGCCCTCCGCACCGACGGCCCGCTGATGGACTACGAGTACGAGCGGCTTCGCGAGAAGCGGCGCGTCCTCGTCGAAGGGTCGCTGGGCCCGAAGCTCGACGCGCTCGTGGGGCCCGGGGCGGACCCGGACGGGGTGCGTCGGTGTGAGCAGGTGCTGACGTTTCGCCGGAGCGCGCGCGACTCGGGGGCGACCTCGGCGCTCGCCGCCCGGCTGGAGCGCGTGGTGTCCGAGCACTGCGCCGCCGAGAAGCTCGAGCCCTCGCTCCCGGCCGCGGCGCCGGCGGCCACGCAGAAGGCCCTGCGCCTGCTCGAGGTCGCGTGGAGCACGTTCGCGCCGCAGGCCGTGCTCGACGCCGGCGCGTCGACGCTCGAGAAGGCGTTGACCCGGCCCTGGCCGGCGGTCGAGCGTGGCCAGGGCCTGGCCGCCGCCACTGCGCTGCTCGAGCTCCGGCAACGGCTGCGAGCCCAGCGCCTGCCGGTGCGCTTCGAGGCCGCGCTCGACGTCCCGCTCCTCGCGGCGGCCCAGGCCGGCTTCGAGCCCAGCCGCTCGCCGACCGCTGACTTCGCCGCGAGCCTCGCGCTGCGGAACGCGGCGAGGCGCCTGGGGGTGTCTTCGGCGGTCACCGAGGCCCTGGTGCCTGCACACCGGGCCGCGACCGAGGTGCTGGTCGCCCAGGCACGCGCGGCTCCGGCGGCACGGGCGCTCCAGACGTCGACGATGCTGGCCCCGCTGACGGCGTTGGTGGAAGCGGAGCACCCCCTCCGCGTCGAACAGCTCGCGGTGCTCCGACGGGGCGCGGCGCACCACCTCGAGCCTCGAGGCGCTGCGCCTGCGGCTGGCGTTGCTGCCTTCGCTCAGCGCGTCGGGCCGAGCCGGGACGTCTTTGGGGGCCTCGGCCCCTGGGTCGCCGCCCCGCTGGCCGGGGCTCGACGCCGGGTCGCGCGAAGGCCACGGCGTGGGGAGTTGGAGGGCGGCGCCAGCGCCTACCCCCGCCGCGCTCTCGCCCGCTGCACGCGAGCGAAGTTCGCCTCGATCCACCTCCCGAGGGCGTCGAGGTGGGCGGCGAGCTCGCGGCCCATGGGCGTCAGCGAGTACTCCACCTTCGGAGGAATCTCGGCGTACACGCGCCGGTCGACGAAGCCGTCGTACTCGAGCACCTGGAGCGTCTGTGCGAGCATCTTCTCGCTCACCCCGCCCACGCGGTCTCGCAGGGCGCCGAAGCGCAGCGTGCCCTCCTGGAGGATGATCAAGACGAGCGTGCCCCAGCGGCTGGTGACGTGGTCGAGCACCTCCCGGGAAGGACAGGCCGCGGCCGTGAGGTCGGGAGCGAAGCGCTTGCTGGCGTTCATGTGCGTCACTTACCAGAAAGTGGGTACTTGCTGCCAGGAAGTGGCAGCGGTACGGAAAGCGGCCCTGGCAGTCTCGCCAGCACCACCCGGAGTCCACGCTCATGATTCTCGTCACCGGCGCCACCGGTCACCTCGGCCGCCTCGTCGTCTCACACCTGCTCGCGCGGGTGCCCGCCGCGCAGGTCGTCGCGGGCGTGCGCAACCGCTCGAAGGCCGGACCGCTCGATGCGCTCGGCGTCCAGGTGCGCGAGCTCGACTACGACCGGCCGGCGACGGCCGAGGCCGCGATGAAGGGCATCGAGAAGGTGTTGCTCATCTCGAGCAGCGAGTTCGGCAACCGCGTGGGGCAGCACCAGGTCGTCATCGACGCGGCGAAGCGGGCTGGCGTGAAGCTGCTCGCCTATACGGGCATTCTGCACGCCGAGACGTCGAAGCTCGCCCTGGCCGCGGACCACCAGGCCACCGAGAAGGCGCTGCGGGCCTCGGGCGTGCCGTTCGTGCTGCTGCGCAACGGCTGGTACCACGAGAACTACACCGGCAACCTCGCCACCACGCTGCAGCACGGCGTGATGCTGGGCGCGGCGGGGAACGGAAGGGTCGCGCCGGCGGCGCGCGTCGACTTCGCCGAAGCGGCGGTGGCCGTGCTGACGACGCCTGGCCACGAGGGCAGGGCGTACGAGCTGGCTGGTGACCGTGCGTACACCCTGCACGAGCTGGCGGCCGAGGTCTCGCGCGTCAGCGGAAAGCCCGTCACCTACCAGAACCTGCCGTTCTCCGAGTACGCCGCCACCTTGAAGTCGTTCGGGCTCCCGCCCGCGTTCGCCGAGCTCCTCGCCGACTCGGACGTGGGCATCGAGCGCGGCGACCTCGACGACTCGAGCGGCACCCTGCGCACGCTCATCGGCCGGCCGACGACGCCGTTCGCCGACGCGGTGGCGGCCGCTTTGCGGGGCTGACCCGACCTGCGGCGGAGGGGCTCGTTCGTCGGCGCCGCCGGGCGCTGCTGCCCGGCCATGACGATCGACCCGAGCCCCCCCGAGCGTGCCGGGGAACGACGCCCCCAGGCCCTGCTCGCCCGCCGGCACCTGCTGCACGCCCAGCCGATGGAGCTCGCGGAGCTGAACGACTCGAGGCAGCTCGCGCCCCGGGTTCTGGGTACAAGGTCGCTCGATGACCCGCTTCACCCTCGTGCTGAGCGCTTCGCGTCGCGGCGTCGTGGGCGTGGCGCTCCTGCTCGCCTCCCTGACGCTCGCCCAGGACGCGGGGCGTGACGCAGGCGTGGCGCCGCTGGCACTCCCGCTGAGCCCGGTCATCGACCAGCCCGACGACATGAAGCGCCAGCCACCCGCTGGCCCGTTCCGTCTGGGCCGTGGCGCCGGCCCTGCTCCGGCGGTCACCCTTGGCGCCATCACCACGCGCGGGCCGCTCGCCCCAGAGCTCGTTCGACGGGTCCTCCGGGCGCACCTCGGGTTGTTCACCCACTGCGCGACGCTCCACCCGGCCTCCGGGAAGCTCGTGGTGGGCTTCGTCATCACCCCGACGGGGGCCGTCCTCGACGCGAAGGTCCTCCGGAGCGCGCTGGGCACCGCCGCGCTCGACGCCTGCATCATCGACGTGCTCCGCGAGCGACGCTTCCCCACGCCCACAGCCGGCGGCCCGGTGAACGTCGAGGTGCCGCTCGAGTTCTCGGCGCGCTGAATCGCGCTCGTTCGCACCACGCCAGGCGCGTCAGCGCTCGGCCCAGACGGCCAGCTCGTTGCCGCTGGGGTCGGTGAAGTGAAACCGCCTGCCGCCCGGGAAGAGGAAGGGCTCGGTGGTGATGCGGCCGCCGGCGCGGCGCACGGCCTCGAGCGTCGCGTCGAGGTCGCTCGAGAACAGAATGACGAGGGGCCCGCCGCGGCCAGTGGGCGTTCCCTTCGTCAGCCCGCCCTGCTCGCGGGTGGCGCTACGAATGCCTGCGTAGTCGGGGCCGTAGTCGGTGAAGGTCCACCCGAAGGCGGCTGCGTAGAAGACCTTCGCCGCAGCCACGTCGTCGACGGTGAGCTCGACGTAGTCGATGGCATGGTGGGTGTGGTGGCTCATGGCCTGCGTTCTGGCACGACCCACCGAGGGCGTGGGTGGGGCGGGAATCGACGGCCGTCAGCGGCGCGCGGCCGCCACGAGTGCGCCGCGGAGCCAGGCATGGAGGGCGTCCTCCTGGTGACGCTCGTGCCACAGCGCCCACATCATCGATTTCCAGCACCCGCTCGCGGCGCCGAAGCCGCTGACGAACCGCGCTGGCCGCTCGCCCGACGAGTTCTTCTCGTTCTGGGCCGTGTCCGCGTCGGCCCGCGTGCACCAGGCGCTGGCCGTGCGCGCCCGGGCCGCCATCGAAGCGGCCGGGCGCTGACCGCGCGCCCCTCAGGCCACCGACAGCTCGACGGGAATGTTGCCGCGCGTCGCCTTCGAGTACGGGCACACCTGGTGCGCGGCGCTCATCAGCGCTTCGGCCTTCGCCTTCTCGAGCGTCGGCCGAGATGGTGAACGGCCCGGGGTTGAGGCCCTGGGTGCGGGCCACCACGCCGAGCGCTCCGGCGAAGCACGCCGAGTAGCCCGCCGCGAAGAGCTGCTCGGGGTTGGTGCCGCGGGCGCCGTCGCCGCCCATCGTCTTCGGCACCGTGAGGTTGAAGTCGATGATGCCGTCGTCGGACTTCACGTTGCCGCCGCGGCCTCCCTTCGACGTCGCGTGGGCCGTGTAGAGGGTCGTGCTGCTCATGGTGTGGGCTCCTTCGAGATGGCGGTCGTGCTCGCCTCACGACCGACCGGGTAAGCGCCACCAGCTCCTTTGGGAGCACCGGCGATGGCGGCGACGTCGACACCCGCAGGCCCTGGAACGCTCCACGGCCGCGCCGGCCCCCGGGAGGGGCTCGTCTCTGGCACCGGTGGCTCCAGCAGCGGGTTCACGTCGCGTTGGATGTCACCCGATTCGATTGGTTGCAATTAAATCGCATTCAATCAAATAGCCGCAGGCGATCTGAGCTCGAACCCTGAGCCTGGCACGGCGAGCGACCCATCCGGGTGGGGGCGCCACGCCCCGCCACAGGAGCCGCACCAACTGGTCGACGTCCTTGCCGGTCGCCCGGTGCTCCGGTGCGCGGCGAGATGCCCGGTCTCCAGCGCCCTCTCGCCTCGAGCTTCGAAGCGCTCGCGCTCACGGAGCCGACGCGGCTCGAGCGCCTCGACGACGTGCTCACGCTCGCGGGCCGGTCGTTCGACTGAGCGCGCGACGACGTCGCCACGCCGCGCACGGCCAGGCTCTCGGCCGCGACTCGATGGTCAGCCGGCGGCCGCCACCTCGCGACAGGCCTCGAGGTCGAACCCGAAGGTCGACGGGCCCATCGGGTTCATCAACACGCCCTGCGCCACCTGCTGCGCGATGGGGAACAGCTGCGAGCCGTCGACGATGGCGAACTTCACCAGCCTCCGGTTCTCGTCCGAGCCCGCCGCGAGGAACCGGTCGATGGCGTCGGCTGCCGTGAAGGCCGCGAGCATCGTGCCGCGCTCCGACGGGAGCGTGATGAGGTTGTGGCCCCTGCCGAGCTCGCCGAAGTACGGCACCGCGTAGCGCTGGTACGCGAGCACGCGGCGGTCGTCTCGTTCGCGCATGGCGCGCTCCACCGCGACGGCGTGGGCCATGCGGCGCAGCGACGCGAGCTCGTTCGTCTGGACGTGGAACGCGATGGGGTTCGACGGGTCGATGGTGAGGTGGGTGACACGCTCGTCGTCTTCCCGAAGCGCCTCGTCGAGGTGACGCAGCCGTGCGATGGGCCCAATCGCAGCGGCGTTCAACGCCCGGCACGAAGCCTCGTACGACGCTTCACTCGAGAAGGCCCAGATGGCGCCAGGCGCCGCGAGGTCGACCACCATGATGGTCGGCCGAAGCACGCCTGGCGGTCGGGGTACGAGCCACTCGTCGTGGGCCAGCAGGTGCCGATAGAGGGCGTGCGAAGCCAGCTGGCCGTTGACGTAGGCGAGAATGGCGTCGAGTGGCTTCACGTCGGCACCTGGCGCACGGCGAGGCAGGCTTCGGGCACCAGCACCTCGTCGGCGAACGCTCTGGGCATGGACCGTGACGTGACTCCGGGCCTCACGGGCCGTCAAGTCGCCTCGGTCGACCCACCCCATGCCTCCGCGGAAGGAGGCGCTCCCGCCGCAACCCGACGGTGGCGTCAGCGCTTCACGCAGCTGACGTTGAAGAAGGGGTAGGTGCCGCCAGCGACGGGCTCGTCGACCTCGGAGACCTCGAGCGGGCCGAAGGGGCCGAGCTCACGCTCAATCGACTCCGGGCGATAGAAGAACATCGGCAGGCCCGGTGCACGCTCGTACCAGTCCTCCCCCAGCCGCGCGCCTTCGCCGCACATGGGCGCACGGGTCGAGATGAGGGTGAACCACATCGCTCCGCCCGGGCGCAGCTGATGGAACGCGTCTGCGTAGAGCTTCGCGCGGCCCGCGGCATCGAGGAGGTACGCGAGCCCGTAACAGAAGACGGCGTCGTACCGGGCGTCGTCGAACGGCATGGCGCCGACGGGCCCGTGGTGAATCGGAAAGCTGAGGCCCAGCGCAGAGCGCGCCTGCGCGATGGCCGACGCCGAAAGCTCGATGCCCGTGACCGCGAGTCCGCTCTCGAGAAAGAGCTTCGCGTTGCGCCCGTAGCCAACGCCGGGAATCAGCACGTCACGCGCCCGGCGCGCCACGAAGAAGTCACGCGCGAGCAGAGCCGAGCGGGTCGGCGCCTCGCCCCACATGAGGCGCCTCGAGGCGAAGAGAGACTCCCAGAGCTCGGCCATGCGCCACGCATACCCAATGCAGCAATGCCTCGTGCCTTCTTCTGGCGAGGTGACGAGCGACGCGCTCTGCCGGCCGTGCCGAGCGACTCGCGTCGGTCGGCCAGGAAGCACCGCTGGTCGGCGGCGACACGCCGATGGTCAGCCCCACCTCGAGCGCCGCGCCGAGCGTCCGTACCGTCGAGGCCTCCTCGTCGTCCCCGGAGCGCCCATGCCTCACGATGAACCAGCGTCACCCGTTGACCTGCCCTCGCCGGAGCGCGTCCGACCGACCCGGGCCGTTCGCGCGGGTCAGGTCGTCGAAGGGCCCCACACCCGCATCGAGTTCGAGGTCACCTCGGCCGACAGCGGTGGGCGGCTGCTCTCGTTCCGCCAGACGTTCCAGCCGGGGCCGTTCTCGCCGCCGGTCCACGTGCACGCCAGCCAGACGGAGCGCTTCACCGTGGTGAGCGGGCGCCTCGGCGTGCGCGTGGGCGAGGCCGTGCAGGTGCTCGGGCCGGGACAGACGGTCGCAGTCCCACCGGGAACGCCCCACACGCTCTGGAACGCCGGCGCCGGGCCCTGCGTGCACCGGGTGCAGCTCGAACCGGCTCGCCGCATGGAGCACTTCTTCGTCGGCATCGTCACGCTCGAAGCGGAAGGCGCGATTCCACCCCGGCGCCTCTCCCAGTTGGCCCGCCTCGCACGCCTCTTCCTCGACCACGAGAACCGGGTTCCAGGGCTGCCGTGGAGCGTCTTCAAGGTCGTGTTGCGACTCGTGGCCTTCGTCGGTGGCGCTCGCTGAGCGCGCGTGTCGACGACGGCTCGGTTCTCCCGAGCGCTCTTCTGCAGCCGCCAGCGCGAGAACAGCCCCACTGAAACGGGTGTACAGCCCCACCGCCGAGACGACACAGTGCGCGCCCTCGAGGAGGACACGTGCGCTTGATGACGATGTCGCGATGGCTGTCGTTGGGGCTGGTGGTGCTGCTGGGCGGCTGTCCCGAGCCCGACATGACGATGATGACGGGCGGCGGGAGCGCGGGCGGTGGCTCGGCGACCGGCGGAGGGACGGCTGGCGCGGGCGGCGGCACCGCGACGGCCGGCGCGTTCAACTTCGTCTTCCTCCGCGACTCGTTCTCGTTCGAGAACTACGTCAACGAGAACCAGACGCCCGTCATGTTCACCGCGACGAACCTCACCGACGTCGAGGTGCGGCGGCTCTTCGGCCCGACGGCCTGCGCGGAGCCGATGGCCAGCACCTGCGTGCTGACCCCCGCGGCCCGGCAGTGGATGCAGACGACCAACGCCGAGATGGCGGGCGGCCACTGCGAGGGCATGGCCGTGCTAAGCGCGCTCTTCGCCACCGGCACCGTCAACCCGCAGGCCTTCGGTGCGCCGACCGGCTACGGGCTGCAGTTGCCGCAGAACACGCTGCTGCAGCGCGAGATTGCGTACTGGTGGGCGCTCCAGAGCACCGAGCCCACCATCTCGTCCGAGCGCCGCAAGCAGCGCACGCCGAACGAGGTGCTGGCCGACCTCGCCGCGGGCCTCGACGCGGGCCGCGCCTACACCTTCGGCCTCTACAAGCGCGACGGGAGCGGCGGCCACGCCAACACGCCGTACCTCATCGAGCCGGCCGACGGCGGCGTCGTGCGCGTGCGGCTGTACGAGAACAACTTCCCCAACGACGTGAAGGCGCTCGAAATCGACACCGTCGCCAACACCTGGCGCTACGAGGCGACGACGAACCCGCAGACGCCGGCCGAGGTGTACGAAGGCGACGCGACGTCGAAGAACCTCACCATCGCCCCGGTGAGCGCGCGCCTCGAGACGCCGGTGTGCCCCTTCTGCGGCGAGGTGACGATGACGGGCTCGGTGCGCGGCGCCGTCGCCACGACGCGTGAGCTGCAGCTGACGGGCGGCGGCGCGCTGTCGGTCTTCGTGGGCGACGCGGGCACGCCTTCCATCTTCCGCGCCGACGGCGGGTGGGTGAACACGCTCGCGCAGGCCACGCTGGGCTCGTCGCGCCGCGGCCCGACGCCGTGGGACGACCCGTTCGACCCGGTGTTCCGCCTGCCGCTGTCGACGCCGCTGGTGGTGCGGCTCGACGGCGACGACCTGTCGGCACCCGCGCAGGCCTCGGTGTCGATGGTGGCGCCGGGCTACGCCTTCAGCGTCGAGGGCGTGAGCCTGGACCCCGGCCAGCGCGACACCATCGAGTTCTCGGGCGACGCGCGCCGCGTCTCGTACACCACGCGCGGGCAGGAGACGCCCGTCATCGAGCTGGGCGTCAGCCTCGAGGGCGACGACTACGTGTTCCAGGTGCTCGCGGGCGCCGAGACCGGCGGTGTCACCGTGACGCTGGTGAACGACGTGGTGAACGGCGAGCTCATCGTCGACGTCGACGCGCCAGACGGCAACGCGAGCTATGGCGTGATGGTGTACCGCCTGGCCGACGACGAAGAGGTGTTCTCGCACCTCGCCAACACCCTCGGCACCAACGAGACGGTCTTCCTCAACTACCGGGCGTGGGCCGGCCAGGGCCAGCCGATGCTCTTCGAGGTCGACACGAACGGCGACGGCACACCGGACCAGTCGCAGATGGTGACCGACGACCAGTAGCCGGTTGCCTGCGCAGGCCGGGGGCCGATGCTATTCGTCCCCGGCCGTCATGGAGCCGTCTCACCGCCTCGTCGCCGAGCTCGGCCCCACCAACACGGGGAAGACGTTTCGCGCCATCGAGCGCATGCTCGAGCACGAGTCGGGGATGATGGGGCTGCCGCTGCGGCTGCTCGCGCGCGAGGTGTACGACACCGTCTCGGCGCGCGTGGGCGAGGCGCGGGTGGCGCTAGTCACAGGCGAAGAGAAGCGCGTGCCGGCGCGCCCGGCCTACTGGGTCTGCACCGTCGAGGCGATGCCGGTGGGTGAGCCGGTCGACTTCCTCGCCGTCGACGAGATTCAGCTGTGCGCGCACCGCGAGCGCGGCCACGTCTTCACCGACCGGCTGCTGCATGCCCGGGGGCGCAGAGAGACGTGGTTCCTCGGGGCCGAGACGATGGCTCCGGTGCTGCGCGCGCTGCTGCCCGAGGTGACGTTCCGGCGCAGCGAGCGGCTCTCGCGGCTGTCGAGCTTCGGCACGAAGTCCCTCAAGAGCCTGGCGCCCCGCTCGGCCGTCGTCGCCTTCTCGACGGAGCGCGTCTACGAGCTCGCGCAGGCCTTGCGGCAGCTGCGCGGCGGAGTGGCGGTGGTGCTGGGCGCGCTCTCGCCGCGCACCCGCAACGCCCAGGTGGCGCTCTACCAGGCGAGGGAAGTCGAATACCTCGTCGCCACCGACGCCATCGGCCTGGGCCTCAACCTCGACCTCGACCGCGTGGCCTTCGCGTCGCTGTCGAAGTTCGACGGCTTCGAGCAGCGCGACCTCACCGTCGACGAGCTGGGCCAGATTGCCGGCCGCGCAGGCCGCCACGTGCGCGACGGAGAGTTCGGCACCCTCACCACGGCGCCGGAGCTGTCGCCGAAGACCATCGCCGCCATCGAGGCGCACCGCTTTCCCGCCGTCGGTCGCCTCGTCTGGCGCAGCAGCGAGCTCGACTTCGGCAGCCCGCGGGCGCTCCTCGACTCGCTCTCGGTGGGCCCGCCCCACGAGGTGTTCAGCCGCGTCGAGCGCGCCGACGACTTCGACGCCCTCAAGGCGCTGGCCGACGACGTCGAGGTGCTGGCGCTGGCGAACGACCGCGCGGGCGTCGAGCTGCTCTGGCAGGTGTGCCGCATTCCCGACTTCCGCAAGGGGCTGCTGGGCGAGCACCCGCGCCTGGTGAAGGAGCTCTTCCTGCAGCTTTCCCGCGGCCAGGGCCGGCTGCGCGACGAGTGGCTGCGCCGGCAGGTCGAGCCGCTCGACGACTTGAAGGGCGACCTCCACACCCTCACCGCGCGGCTCGAGGCCATTCGGACGTGGACGTACCTGTCGCACCAGTCGGGCTGGGTGAACGACGCCCAGGCCTGGCAGCAGCGCACCCGCGCCATCGAAGACGGGCTGGGAGACGCGCTCCACCAGCGGCTCGTCGAGCGCTTCGTGGAGAAGTCGGCGGTGGCCCTGCGGCGCCGGCGCGCGGCGCCCGTGAAGGCGAGCGGGCCCTTCTCGCAGCTCGCGCGGCACCTCGAGCGCGGCGAGAGCCCGGACGAGTTCGTGCAGCGGGTGGTGGCGGCGCGCCCTGACGCGCTGCACGTCGACGCCCTGGGCGCCCTCTCGTTCGAGGGTGAGGTGCTGGGCCGCCTGGTGCGCGGGAGCGACCTGCTGACGCCCGCGGTGGCCCTCGTCGACGCCGACGCGTGGAATGGCGGGCAGCGCGCACAGCTCGAGCGCCGCTTCGCCGCCTCCGCGCGTGACGTCGTGTCCGAGGCGCTGGGCGGCTTCCCGGTGCAGTCCCTCACGGCGGCGGGTCGACCGGCGCCACTGCGGGCCATCGCGTGGCGCTTCGGGCGGGGCCTGGGCCTCGTGCGCTGGGACGCGGAGCTGCGCGAGCAGGTGCGCCACCTCGACGCCGAGTCCCACCAGCGCCTCGATGCGCTCGGGGTGCGCCAGGGCGCGCGCTTCCTCGTCGTCGAGCAGGCCACCACGTCGGGCGCGCTGGAGCGCCGCGTGCTGCTGACGGCGCTGGCCACGGAGCAGCTCCGTCCGCCCGGGGTGCCTCTTGCGCCCGTCGTGCGAGCCGAGGTGCTGGGCGGTGACGTCGAGGCCTGGGGCTACGAGCGCGTCGGGCCCATGGCGGTGCGCATCGACGTCTTGGAGACGCTCCTCGCGCTGCCCCAGCCAGCGCGCGCCGAGCAGGTCTGTCGACGACTCGGCGTCGACGCAGCGACGACGCGCTGGTTGCTGAGTTCACTGGGCGGGCCTGCACGGAGTTCGTGACGCCGGCCGAGGGAGTGCTCGGCGTGGTGGCGTGGCTGGGCTGGGCCGAACACCCGGCCGTCGACGGGATGCGGGCTGAACGCACTGGGCCCGCCCGGACGGAATCCCGAGCACGAGGACCTCGGCAGCAAGCCCCGCGACGGCCCCCGACATCACCATCGCGCGCCGCACGGTCCGGTCGACATCGATGCTGGCGGCGGTCGAAGCAGGGCTCGGGCCACGCGGAGTCCGATGCCTCCCGCGCCGCGCACCGCGTCGTCGCTCGACCGACGGGGCTGCGTCAGCGGAACAGCGGCAGCACCAGGCCGCCGTACACGTCGCGCACCGACCCGAGGAAGGTGGCGAGGAACCGCGCGCGCGCCGCGAGGTCGGCCGACGTTCGGCTCGACGTTCCCCGAATCGTCGACACCTGCCGAGTGAGGTCGCCGAGGTGCGTCTGCACCACGCCCCGCCCGACGAGCACCTCGCCGCGGTGCACCTCGATGAAGAGCGTCCGCGTGTCGTGGAACAAGTCCGGGCCCGGGTCGTCGACGATGGCCTTGAAGCCCTCGAGCCGAAAGCGTGTGCCGTCTCGGGCGACGGCCTCGAAGCGGTGGCGCATCGTCAGGCCCTCGGGCGTCTCGACGAAGAGCTGAAAGGCGCCCGCTGCCACGCTCAGCGGCGCCGGGTCGAGCAGCGCGCACCGCACGGTGCCGAGCGACCGCGCGGTGACGTCGGGCGTGGCGACGAGCGCGTCGACCGAAGGCCACTCGACGGTGAGGAGGAACGAGAGGTCGCTCGCGTCGTCGGGGCGCGCGTGGGGCTGGGGGGCCCGCGCGGCCGTGGGGCTCAGCCAGCCCGTCATGCGCTCGGTGAAACGCACGCCGTCACCCGTCGCCGTTGCCGTCGCAGGAGGCAGCGCCCGCTCGCGCCGGGGCCGAGGCGTGGCGTCGATGATGTGCCTCGCGCAGCGCTCGGCCATGGCTGCGATGGTCCACGCCGGGTTGGTGCCGAGCGCGCCCTCGAAGACGGAGCCATCACAGACATAGAGGCCCTCGTGCGTCGCGGCGTCGTTTCCGGCGAAGACCCGGTGCGCGGTGTCGACGACGGCGCTCGCGCCGCTGTGGCCCATGGCGCAGCCACCGAGCGGGTGCGTCGTCAACAGCGGCGCGCCCGGCAGCCAACGCCAGGCCGGGTTGTCGCGGTGGCTGCCCCCGAGGTGTCGTGACAGCGTCTGCAGCTCCCCCGACACCTTCTGCAGCACTCCGGCGCGGCCGGCGTCGGGCCAGTCGATTCTCAACCCGTCGCGCCGGAGCGTGAGGCGACCGAGGCCCTCGTCTCCAGCCGTGACGGACCAGGCCACCAGGTGCTCGACGCGGTGCCCGAGGGCGCCCAACAGGGGGCGCAGCAGCGGCACCAGCGCGCGGGGAATCGCCGTGTCCTGCAGCAGCATCGCTGCGTCGCGGTCGCGCAGGTCGAACATGCCCAGCAGGGTGGGCCCGACGCGCCCGCTGCTGCGCATGCTCGCCTCGCCCAGCGCGTGCATGACGTCGGCCGTCCCCACCGTGAAGCCGAGAAAGGTGCCGTTGCCCGAGAAGCGCTGGCCCAGGCGCGACGACACCGGCAGGCCCGCCGCGCGGGAGCGCCACAACACTTCGGTCGAGCCCAGGCTCCCGCCCGCGAGCACGACGACCCGCGCGCGCACGTGCAGGGGCGTCGCCTCGAAGCGTCGCCGCTGGAAGGCCGGCACGTCGACCTCGACGAGCCACCCTGCACCCGACCGGCGAACGGCGCCCACCGTGACGCCCGTGAAGAGCGCCGCTCCATGGCGCGCCGCGTGGCTCAGGTAGTTCGTGTCGAGCGAGCCCTTCGCGCCCCGGTTGCACCCCGTGATGCAGTTGCCGCAGCCATGGCAGGGCGCCATCGGCACGCCGGCCGCCGAGAGCCCACCTTCGGAGGCGACGGTGAGTGGCACGGGCCTGAAGCCGAGCCCCGCGCGGGCCAGTACGCTCGAGCGGCGATGGCGGGCCGGGTCCAGAGACACCGGCTGGAGCATGGCCAGCGCTGCGTCGTAGCCGGCCTCGAGCGCCTCGTCGTCGAGCAGCGCGCGGGGCAGGGCCCGCTCCGGGCGATGGGGCCGCAGCATGACGCCCGCGTTGATGAGCGAGGTGCCGCCCAGGCCGCTGCCGGTGAGAGCGCCGAGGCCCCGCTCGAAGTGGAACCGGAAGAGCGCATCGGCGGCGCCCACGCGCCAGGCGCCCACGTTCCCGCTCGACTGACGGACGAGCGCCGTGGCCGTCTCGGGGAACGCGCCCGGCGGCCGCTCCGCGCCGCGCTCGAGGACGGCGACCCGAAGCCCGGCCTCGGCGAGGCGGGCCGCGATGACCGAGCCGCCGTAGCCGCTGCCCACCACCACCGCGTCGTAGTCACCCTCGAGCTCGGCGGGCGGTCGAGACACACGTTCACGAACGACGGACGGGGGCGACACCATGCGCGCGACGGGTACGGGAGCCGAGCCGCCATGTCGAGGCCGGCACCCAAAAGGTCCCATGACGGTCGCCAGACGCAGTGACAGACGTGCCGCCGCGGAACAGGCCGGTCACGGAAACGCGCACCTCGCGACACTCACACGATGTGACGGGGGGCCCTGGCTCCGTTCAGGAGGTTTGGGACTGGTGCTTCGCCTTTTCGTCATCGGGGTGCTCTCGCTCATGGGGTGTTCGCGGGCGGTGCCCTGCGCGCCTGAAGACGTCGACCTCGTCGCCCAACGATGCAGGGTCGAGCCGTCGGGCAGCCCCACCTACCGGGCATGCCTTCGCGCACGGCTGCCCCGGCCGGAGTCATTCTCGTTCCTCCCGCAGACGGTCGAGGCCTGTACCCGACGGGGCAGCGGGGCCACGTTTGCGTGCCTGGCCGCTCGCTCCGAGGCCTGCGTCGGCGACGGTGGCGCGGTGGACTTCGACGTCGTCTCGGCGCTCGCGGCGTCATGTCAGGCCTCTGGCGGCGTGGCATCGTCTGCCCCGACCGAAGCGTGCGAAGCGTCCTGTGAAACTGCGCGACGTGCCTGCGAAGACGGGTGCCCGACGCCCGACTGGAACACCTGCGCGGCCTGCTCCGAAGCCTGCGCCGTGCGTTTCACCACGTGCACGATGGGGTGCTGAGTTGTCGCCACCGATGGGGTTCGGCTACGCCACACCGCGGCCGGGAAGGGACGCATGACGACGCTCCAGGTCCTGCTCATGCTGCTGGCACAGCCGGCAGCACCCGAGCGCGTGCACGTCGACTGGGTGCTCCCCGACGGCTGCCCCGAGCCGGCGGCCCTCGCGGCAACGCTCCGCGAGACGCTCCCGAAAGACCGCACCTTCTCGGCGTCGGTGCGCATCGACGAACCCCGAACGGCCGAGGCTCGCTGGCGCGCCGTGGTGGTGTCGAAGGGCCTCGACAGGCAGACGCGCACCCGCGCCGTCGACGCCCCCGACTGCGCGCGCGTCACCGAGGCCGCCGTGTTGGTGCTGACGCTCGCCGCGACCGCGCTCCCCGCCGAGGCTGCCGACGTTGGTCGCCCGGCCGTGCTCCCGCCACCAGCCGAGCCCGACGCGGGCGCGCCAGCCCCTGAAGCGCCCCCCGTCGCGGAAGACGAAGCCGCGCGGCGCCCCCCGACGACGCTGCGCCTCAACCTCCGGGTACAGGCCCTCGCCGGGAGCACCGTCGGCGTCGTGCCGGGGCCCGGCTTGTCGGCGGGCGTCGGGCTGGCCTTCGCCCTCGGCCCCATGCGCCTCGAGCTCGCCCTCTTCTCGTGGCTCGAGGGTGAGACGACCGAGCCTGGCCGGGGCGTTCGCTTTGGCGTCACCTCGCTTCGGGGCCGCGCCTGCTGGCTCCCCACCGTGAAAGATGACTGGTTCGTTGGCCCCTGCGCGGGCGCCGAGGTCGCCTTCATCCGCGCAACGGGCCGGGGCGTCAGCCTTCCCCTCGCGGTCGACACCCAGGCGGTGACGGCGCTGGCCGGCGCCACGGGCGGCAGACAGCTGTCATCGCTCTTCCGCGTCTTCGCGTCCCTCGAGGTGGGCCTCAACGCGCTGCGGCCGCTCTTCTACGTCGACACCCCGGTCGGCACGGTCGAGGTACACCGCATCGGGCTGCCGGCCGGCCGGTTGACGGTCGGCCTCGAGCTCCACCTTCCCTGACGGAATCACCCGCCTCGCGACACTCCCCTTCCTGGAACGCCATGGGCACCGACGAACTCGACCTGACGGCCAAACCTGACTCCGAGACTGCCCTTCGTCAGGCGGACTTCGACCGGCTCTACGACGCGCATGCGCCCTTCGTCTGGAAGACCCTGCGGGGCCTCGGGGTGTCGCGGGCAGACATCGACGACGCGGCACAAGAGGTCTTCCTCACCGTGTACCGGAAGCTCGGTCGCTTCGAGGGGCGCTCTTCACTGCGGACCTGGTTGTGCGGCATCGCGGTGGGCGTCGCGCGCAATCACACCCGCAAGGCCCGTCGCCGCACGGACGCAAACGAAACCCTGCCCGCGCCCGGAGCGTCGCGCCCCGCCGAGGCTGCCGAGGCCCTCGACCTGGTGAGCCGGTGCCTCGACGAGCTCGACGAGCCGTTGCGCATGGTCTTCGTGCTGGCCGAGCTGCAGCAGCTGACGGCCCCTGAAATCGCCGAGGTGCTCGGCGCCAACGTCAACACCGTGTACTCCCGGCTGCGGTTGGCGCGGGAGCGCTTCGAAGCCAGCGTGGCCCGTCACGGAGGTGCGCGATGAGCCTGTCGGCCCGGACGAAGGAGCTCCTCGAGCAGGCACGGCGTGAGGCCGAGCCCGGCCCCGACGACCTGCGTCGGCTGCGGGCCCAGCTCTCGACGAAGCTGTCGACCGAAGAGCCGGCGTTGACGGCCGTACCCCTCGCGTTCCTCAAGGTGGCCGGCGCGGTGGCCCTCGCGGCGGCAGGGCTCAGCGCGTGGCAGTGGCTGCGCCCTGAGAAGCCCGCGCCGCCACCCATCACCTCGGCGGCGGTGTGCCCGCCGTCACCCGAGTGCCCAGCGCCGACGGTGGCCCCGGCCTGTCCTCCAGCGCCCACGGCGGTGCCGACGCCAGCGGCGCCCGCGTGCCCGCCAGCCTCGAAGGCTGCGGCGACGGCCGGCCCACGGCCCGGCGCCGGCGGGCTTCGAGAACTCTCGTACACCCTGCCAGCCGACGACGCCGACCGCTGGGCCCTCGAGGTGGGCCTCCTGGTGGACGCACGGGTCGCGCTCGACGAGGGCCGCTCCCTCGACGCGCTCGGGCACGCCCAGCGGCACGCCCGCCTCTTCCCCGACAGTGGGTTCCAGGAAGAGCGGCTGGCCGTCGAGGTGATGGCGACGTGTCAGGTGGGCCGTCCCGAGCTGGCGAAGAGCCCCCTGCGCGCGCTGCTGGCGCTCGAGCCTGCGACGACGTACCTGCCGCGCATTCGGAGCGCCTGTGGCTGGCAAGACCCGGCCCAGACCCTCGAGGAGCAGCCCGATGGTGAGTGACCTGCGTTTCGTCGCGCTCGTGCTCATGGCCTGCGCCTGCCAGCCGGCCCTGTCGGTGGGGCGCGACGACGAGGTGGGCTTCGAGACCTCGTGCGGAACGACCGCCGCGACCGTCGAATGTCCCGCCGGGGCCTGGGGCGAGGCGCTCACGTTCGCCTCGCCCTCGGCACTTCAGGCACGGCTGGTGGGACAGTGGGCCTTCTGTGGCGGCACCCAGCGGTACACGGGCCGCGACCCGCTGTTGGGGTTCTTCGGTGGAGCCGGGGTCGAGTTCTGGGAAGCCGACGGGACGTTGCGGTTCGCGTACCTCCGCGGCCCGGGCCCGTACGTGCGCCGCCAGGAGCCCCTCGCCACGGGCACCGTTCGCCTGTCGGTGGAAGGTGGCCGCCCGCGGGCGCTCCTCGTGGCGGCTGACGGCGTCGAGGCCCCCTGGCAGCTCGACGTCTTCGACGCGCAGCCCGTCTTGCGAAACTCGGCCTTCGAGGTGTGGCACTTCATCGCGGTGCCGTAGCCGTCGGCGCTGGCCGGCATCGTCACCCACGCGTTCCACCGCGCGTCACGGGGGATTCTCGGCGGAGCCGTTCGACGCTACACGCCCCGCCCGTGCGTTTCGTTGCCTGGCTGGTGTCCCTCTCGTTGTGGGCGTGCGGTGGAACTCCATCGCTGCCCGATGCAGGCCGCCCCGACGTGATGCCCGAGCCGCTCGACGCGTCGATGGACCTCGACGCAGGCCCGTCGGGTGGGGGTGCGGCCGACGCCGGCGCGACCGACGCGGGCCCGGTGGGCGACGGGGGCCTCGTCGACGCAGGCAGCCCCGATGGTGGCAGCTCCGATGCTGGCCGGAGCGACGCTGGCGTGACGCTCGTCACCGTCTCGCACCCTCGCGAGCTGCGGGGCGTGTGGGTCGCCACCGTCTCGAACCTCGACGTGCCTCAGCTGGCCAGCCGCGACGCCGGCATCGCCGCCATGGCGGCCCTCGTCGACCGCACGCGCGACGCGGGCCTCAACGCCATCTTCTTCCAGGTGCGCCCCGAGTCCGACGCCTGGTACCAGTCGTCGCTCGAGCCGTGGAGCCGCTTCCTCACCGGCACCCAGGGGCGCGACCCGGGGTGGGACCCGCTCGAGACGCTGCTCGACCTCGCCCACCCGCGCGGCCTCGAGGTGCACGCCTGGGTGAACCCGTACCGCGGGCTCGTGTCGGCCTCGTCGCAGACGGCCTCGAGCCACGTCAGCCGCACGCTGTCGGCCCACGCCATCACCTACGACGGCAAGGTGACGATGAACCCGGGCGCTCCAGCGGTGCGGGCGCACGTGGTGTCGGTGATGCGCGACCTGCTCGACCGCTACGACCTCGACGGCCTGCACTTCGACGACTACTTCTACCCGTACCCCGACGGCTCGGGCTCGCCCTTCCCCGACGAGGCCACCTTTCAGGCCTTCCGCGCCGACGCCGGCGTGCTTCCAGACGGAGGCACGTGGACGAAGTCGGAGTGGCGGCGCGACAACGTGAACCAGCTGGTGCGCGAGGTGATGGCCCTCGTCACGGCCGAGCACCCGCAGGTGCGCTTCGGCATCTCGCCCTTCGGCATCTGGCGCCCCAACAACCCACCGGGCATCGTGGGCCTCGACGCCTACGAGACGATTTCCTGCGACGCGGTGACGTGGATGAACCAGGGCTGGGTCGACTACGTGGCGCCGCAGCTGTACTGGCCCACGACGTCGTCGGGGCAACCCTTCGTCCCGCTGTTGACGTGGTGGGCGAACGGCACGCGCGGAGGCCGGCATGTCTTCGCGGGCCATGGCCTGTACCGACTCGGCACGGCCGGGTGGACGTCGCTCGACGAGATTCGCGCCCAGGTGAACGCCACGCGCACGCTGTCGGCCCGGGGGGTGATGGGCGGCATTCACTTTCGCGAGGCGAACCTGCGCACGAACCTCCTCAACGTGGGGGACCTGTTCCGGCGTGAGCTGTACACGAGCCCGGCCCTGCCACCACCGCTGCCCCGCCAGGGTGCATCACTGGCGCCGTTGCCGCCTTCCGTCGCGCGCGGCGTCGACACGGTGACGGCGAGCCACCCGTTGCCGATGACGGTGCGCTTCTACGCGCTGTACCGGCTGGGCGCGTCGGGCCAGTGGCAGCTCGCCGAGGTCGCCGGTGGGCCGCAGGCGGTGTTCTCGGTGGCGCGCGGCACGTGGGCCGTCAGCGCCGTGGGCCGTGGAGGCGCCGAGAGCCAGGGCGCCGTCGTCGTCGTGCCGTGAAGCAGTCGACGCGCGGCGGCTGGCGGCACGCGCCCGACACCCCCTCGTCGACTCGCAAGCACGGCGCTTTGCACTCCAGGGCCGGGTGAGGTGTCGCCCCGCCATGCGTCTGCGTTCGTCGACGGTCGTCCTGGTGATGGCGCTGGTGGCGTGTCAGGGCGGTGGGAGCCCGGGCCCACAAGGCGAGCCCGGCGCGAAGGGAGACACCGGCGCTCCAGGCCCGGCCGGCATGCCGGGGCCGCAGGGCGTTCCCGGTCCGGTGGGGCCCCAGGGCGAACCGGGCGTGCAGGGGCCCCCGGGCATGACGGGGCCGCAAGGTGTGCAGGGGCCTCCGGGCCAGGTGCTGGTCATCGACGGCGGCGTCGTCACCGGGCCGCCCGGCGCGTCGGTCGTCGTCTCGGCCATCGACGCAGGCAGCGTCTCGTGCCCGAACGGCGGCGTCCGCATCACGCAGCTCAGCGACGGCGGCGTCACGGTGCTGTGCAACGGCGCGCAGGGGCCGCGTGGGCCCGCTGGAGCCACCGGGCCCGCAGGCCCGCAAGGGGTCCCCGGCCCACAAGGCGCGCTGGGCCCTGCGGGGCCGCAGGGGCCCATGGGAGCCACCGGCGCGATGGGTCCTCAAGGAATGCCGGGCCCTCAGGGTGCTGCAGGGCCGCAAGGGCCCGCTGGAGCCACCGGCGCGACCGGCCCGCAAGGGCTGCCAGGGCCACAGGGGGCGGTGGGACCGCAGGGGCCAGCCGGCCCGCCCGGGTCGCCCGGCCCCGCGGGAGCCATCGGCCCTGCAGGACCTGCTGGACCGGCCGGACCGATGGGCGCTCCTGGACCGGCGGGGCCCGCGGGCGCGACCGGCCCGGTGGGGCCTCCGGGCGCCGTGCTCTACCTCGACGGCGGTGTCGTGCTCTCGTCCAACGTCATCACCTTCGCGGGCTTCACGGCCGCTTCGTACACCGGCAACCTCGGCGGCTACGTCGGCGCGAACACGAAGTGTGACGCCGAATACCCCGGCGCCTTCCTGTGCACGCGGAGCGACTACGACCTCGCCGACACCTTCGTCGGCCCTCCGGCGGCGGGCGCCTGGGTGGACGAAGACCGGCTCGCGAGCGGCCAGCGCGCGGCCAACAGCTGCTTCACCTCGAACTCGGGCGGCGCGTGGACCTACGGCGGCCCGGCGACCTTCACGACCGGGCAGACCGGCGCCGTCATCAGCGCGCTCGGCAGCCAGACGTCGACGCTGTGCAACGTGTCGAAGCCGCTCGCCTGCTGCCGCAGCGCCGGCCGCGTCGTCTTCCGCGGCTTCACGGTCGCGACGTACACCGGCGACCTCGGTGGCTACGTGGGCGCGAACGCCAAATGCCACGCCGAGTTCCCCGGGTCGGCGCTCTGCACGCGCTCGGACTACGACACGTCGAACACCAGGACGGGCCCCGGCACGGCGGGCGCCTGGGTCGACGAAGACCGGCTCACGAGCGGTCGGCGCGCGGCCAACAGCTGCTTCACCTCGAACTCGGGCGGCGCGTGGACCTACGGCGGCCCGGCGACCTTCACGACCGGGCAGACCGGCGCCGTCGTCAGCGCCATCGGCACCCACACCTCGACGCTGTGCAACGTCGTCAAGCAGCTCGCCTGCTGCACGCGGCGCTGAGCCCGGCGTCCCGTCACGCGGCGGCCCGAGAGCTCCTCGCCAGGCCGAGCGCGCGCGCGCACACCTTCGACAGCGGGAGCACCTCGCCCGCAGCGCCCCGCTTGATGGCCTCGCCCGGCATGCCCCACACCACGCTCGTCTCCTTGTCCTGGGCGATGGTGGGCGCGCCGGCCTGCTTCATCGCGAGGAGCCCCACCGCGCCGTCGGCCCCCATTCCCGTCAGGAGCACACCCACGGCGTTGCGCCCCACGTTGCGCGCCACCGAGTCGAACAGCACGTCGACCGACGGGCGGTGTCGGTTCACCGGCTCGTCCTCGCCGATGGCGCAGAAGTACTTGAGGCCGCTCCGCTCGACGCGCAGGTGCTTGCCGCCCGGAGCGACGTAGACGTGCCCGGTGAGCAGCGGCGCGCCGTCGCTCGCTTCGCGGACCACGAGGTTCGTGTCGCGGTTCAGCCGGGCCGCGAAGTGGGCCGAGAACGTCTCGGGAATGTGCTGCGCGATGACGATGGCCGGCGCGTCGGGGGGCATCGCCTCGAGCACGGTGGCGATGGCCTCGGTGCCGCCCGTCGACGCGCCGATGGCGATGACCCGGTCGGTGGTCTGCAGCGAGTCGACCTTCGCCGTCTGCACCCGGGCGGGCGTCGAGGGGCGGGGCGCCACGTTCGCGCGCGCGGCCGACTTCACCTTCGCCACCAGCTCGCCCGCCAGCGTCTGCAGCCCCGCGGCGAGGTCGAGCGAGGGCTTGGTGACGAAGTCGACCGCCCCGAGCTGGAGCGCCGCCATCGTCGCGTCGGCGCCCGCGGCCGTCAGCGACGACACCATCACCACCGGCATCGGCCGCAGCCGCATCAGGTTCCCGAGAAAGCTGATGCCGTCCATGCGCGGCATCTCGACGTCGAGGGTGAGGACGTGGGGCGAGAGCTGCTTGATGAGCTCGCGCGCCTCGTACGGGTCTCGCGCGGTGCCGACGACCTCGATCTCCGGGTCCGTCGAGAGCACCTCGGTGAGCAGCTTCCGCACGAAGCCGCTGTCGTCGACGATGAGCACGCGGCAGCTCATGCCTGCGCTCCGGTGCGCCTGAAGGCCGTCTTGCCGATCGGCGTCAGCTCGCTCGGAATGCCGAGCACCGCTTCGCTGTGCCCGAGGAAGAGCACCCCGCCGGGCTTGAGGCGCGCGGTGAGGCGGCGCACCACCGTCAGGCGGTTCTCGGGCGAGAAATAGATGAGCACGTTGCGACAGAAGATGGCGTCGAAGTCACCCTTCATCGGCCAGTCGCCGAGGAGGTTGAGCTGCGCGAAGAAGACCCGGCTCCGCAGCGCGTCGCGGACCCTCAGGTAGCAGCCGGTGCGGTCTGGCGAGAAGTGCGCGGCCTTCAGCTCGGGCGCCACCGCGGCCGCCTGCTCGACCGGGTACACGCCGTCCTTCGCCTTCTCGAGAATCTCGGCGTCGATGTCGGTGGCGAGCACCTTCCACGTCGGCGGCGCGTCGCTGGTCGCCTTGAGCGTCATCGCGATGGACCACGGCTCCTGCCCCGAGGAGCACGCGGCCGACCACACCTTGAAGGGCACGTTCTTCGACGCGCGCGCGGCAAGGTCGGCGAGCGCCTCGAAGTGGTGCCGCTCGCGGAAGAAGTCGGTGACGTTGGTGGTGAGCGCGCTGACGAACTGCGTGCACTCGGGCTCGTCGTGCTCGATGAGGTCGAGGTAGGGGTCGAACCCGTCGAAGCCCAGCGCGCGGACCCGGCGCATCAACCTCGCCACCACCAGCGACTGTCGGTTGTCGGCCAGCTCGATGCCCGCGCGCGCCCGCAGCAGCCGTCGCACCCGCTCGAAGGCCGGCGGGTCGATGTCGAGGGTGTCAGAAGTGGTCCCAGACATGTTCGTCGTCTCCTCTCGGTTGGGCCGGGCGCGGCGCCGACGGCTTGCGTTGGCTCGAGTCGGTGCTGCCCTGCGCGGCCGGGCGCGCCTGCGACGTGCGTGGGGCCTGCGCCGCCGAGGCCTCGAGGGCCGGCTCGAACACGCGGGGCGCGGGTGCGTCGGTGGCCGCCTTGAAGAAGCCGAACGTCTGCAGCACCGTCTTCGCCTGGGCGCTCAACGAGTCGGCCGCGGTCGCTGCCTCTTCGACGAGCGAGGCGTTCTGCTGGGTCATCTTGTCCATCGAGGTGACGGCCTGGTTGATCTGCGCGATGCCAGAGGCCTGCTCGTCCGAGGCGGTGCTGATCTCTCCGATGATGTCGCTCACCTTCTTCACGGCGAGCACGATGTCCTTCAGGGCGGTGCCCGAGTCGTTGACGAGCGACGCGCCGTGGGCGGTGCGCTCCGAGCTCGTCTTGAGCAGCTCGGCGATCTCCTTGGCGGCGCCGGAGCTGCGCTGCGCGAGGTTGCGCACCTCGGCCGCGACGACGGCGAAGCCGCGGCCCTGGTCGCCCGCGCGCGCCGCCTCGACGGCGGCGTTGAGCGCGAGCATGTTGGTCTGGAAGGCGAGCTGCTCGATGACGCCGATGATGTCGCCGACCTTCTTCGACGAGTCGGTCACCGCGCGCATCGCGTCGACGGCCGCCGAGACGACCGCGCCGCCCTTCTCGGCCGCGTCCTTCGCGCTGGCGGCGAGCTGGTTGGCCTGGGTGGCGTTGCCCGCGTTCTGCTTCACGGTGCTGGTGAGCTCTTCGAGGCTCGAGGCCGTCTCTTCGAGCGCCGAGGCCTGCTCCTGGGTGCGCTGCGAGAGGTTGTTGTTGCCTTGCGCGATGTCGGCCGTGGCCGCGCCCATGGTCGCGAGCGCGGTCTGCGTCTTCGACACCACCGAGCGCAGGGCCTCGGTGCTCTCGTTGAAGGCGCGCTTGAGGTCGGCGAAGGCGCCCTCGTAGTCACCCTTCATGGACGCCGAGAGGTCGCCCCGGGCCATCGCCGTCACGCCCGCCCGCACCTCGGCCAGCGGTCGTTCGACGGCCTCGAGCAGCCCGTTCACCGAGTCGGCGAGCGACGCCAGCGCGCCCGACAGCCCGGTCGAGGGAATCCTCGCCGAGAGGTCGCCGCTCGCCGCGCGTCGCGCCACCGCCTGCGTGGTGAGCACGAGCTGCTGCGTCGCCGTCACGTCGGTCGCGAACTTCACCACCTTCGACAGCCTGCCCGAGGCGTCGCGCAGCGGGGTGTAGGCGGCCTGAATCCACAGCTCGCGGCCGCCCTTGCCGAGGCGCTTGAAGAGGCCCGTCTCGATCTCTCCGCGGTTGAGGCGCTGCCAGAGGCCCGCGTACTCGGGCGAGCTGGCGTAGGCCGGCTCGCAGAAGAGGCGATGGTGCTGGCCCTTGATCTCGTCGAGCGAATACCCGACGGCCCGCAGGAAGTTCTCGTTGGCCCACAGAATCGTGCCGTCGAGGGACAGCTCGATGGCCGCCTGGGTGCGGTCGACGGCCGCCATCTTGCCGGCGTTCTCCGAAGCGCGGTTCTGCGCCTCGGTGATGTCGGTCGCGTACTTCACCACCTTCACGACACGCCCGTTGCCGTCGAAGACGGGGTTGTACGAGGCCTGAATCCACACCTCTTTCTGGCCCTTGCCGAGCCGGCGGAAGACGCCCGCCTCGAACTCGCCGCGGTTGAGCTTCTGCCAGAAGAGCGTGTACTCGGCGCTGGCGGCGTAGGCCGGCTCGCAGAAGAGCCGGTGGTGCTGCCCCTTCACCTCGTCGAGGGTGTAGCCGAGGGTGGTGAGGAAGTTGTCGTTCGCAAAGAGCACGCGGCCGTCGGGCGAGAACTCGATCACCGCCTGAACGCGGTCGAGCGCGGCCAGCTTCGCGCTCGTCTCGGCCTCGGCGTTTCGCCGGGCGGTGATGTCGGTCGCGTACCACACCACCTTCACCGGCTTGCCGGCCTCGTCGAGAATCGGGGTGTACGACGCCTGAATCCACACCTCGCGGCCGCCCCTGGCGATGCGGCGAAACACGCCGGCCTCGAACTCGCCGCGGTTCAGCTTCTGCCAGAGCTGCGCCTCCTCGTCCGACGAGGCGTACGAGGAGTCACAGAAGAGGCGGTGGTGCTGGCCGACGAGCTCGTCGGCCCGGTAGCCCATCGTCGCGCAGAAGTGCTCGTTCACCTCGAGCACGCGGCCGTCGAGCGAGAAGGTGATGGCCGCCTGCACGCGGTCGATCGCCGAGAGCCTGCCCTGGGCCGCCACGAGGCGCTCGTGCGCGGCCGTCACGTCGGCGGCCACGATGACGTAGCCGTGGACCTTGCCCTTCACCTCGAGGCGGCTCACCGACGCCGCCACGGCGATGCGCTGCCCCTGCTGGCCGACGAAGAAGCCCGGCGCCGTGAGGGCCGTCAGCCGCTGCCAGCCCTCGGCGCCGAGCAGCTGGCTCGCCGTCGGTGGCGTGTCGGGCGTGAAGCCCGTGGCGGTGTGGAACGCCGGGCTGCCGCCGACGAAGGTGCCAGCCGCGTCGAAGCGCGCGACGAGGTGGCTGTGGCCGATGAGGTCGAGGGTCGGCACGGCGGGGCTGCTGCGCCGAGCGGGGGGGGTCTTCCGTTTCATGTGGAGTCCTGGTGGGGGGGGAGGGGGTGCTTCAGTCCTGCGTCGAGCCGAGGTCGGCGAACAGGGCGTCGACGTCGAGGAGTGTGATGAGGCCCTTCTCGGTGCGCGCGATGCCGCGGGCCCAGGGGCGGTCGCCGCCGGTCAGCTGCGGCGCCGGCTGCACGCCCTCGATGGTGAGCACCTCGCTCATCGCGTCGACCACGAGGCCGAGGGTGCGGTCGCGGCCCGACGCGAAGACGCGGATGACGACGACCACGGTGAGCGGCCCGTAGGCGAGCCCTTCGAACCCGAGGCGCTCGCGCAGGTCCGAGATGGGCACGATCTCACCGCGCAGGTTGATGACGCCCTTGAGCCACTGCGGGGCCTGTGGAATCGGCGTGGGCTCGACCCAGCTCTGCAGCTCGCGCACGCGGAGAATCTCGATGCCGAACTCCTGGCCGCGGACGAAGAAGGTGAGGAGCTGTTCGCGCTGGGCCGGCGGGGCCGCGGCGCTCGGAGTGACGGGGGAGGGCGTCGGGTGTGACATGAGGTTCCTCAGGCGGCGAGTCGGTCAGCGTCGTGGAGCGCGTTGGGTTCGAGGATCAGCGAGACCGAGCCGTCGCCGAGAATGGTGGCCCCCGCGAGGCCCGAGACGACGCCGTAGTTCTGCTCGAGCGACTTCACGACGACCTGCTGCTGGCTCAGCAGCTCGTTGACGAGCAGCCCCACCCGGCCGCGGTCGGTCTCGACGACGACCATCAGGCAGTGGCGGTTGTCTCCCGAGAGGCGCTCGAGGCGCGCCGGCAGGTCGACCACGGGAATCAGCTCGCCGCGCATGCGGTAGCCCTGGTGATGGCCACACGGCTGGAGCAGCGACCAGTCGGGCTGAATCGACTCGACGATGCACAGCAGGGGAATGACGTAGTGGCGCCGGCCGATGCGCACGAGCTGGCCTTCCATGATGGCGAGCGTGAGCGGCAGCCGCAGCGTGAACTTCGTGCCCCGCTTGGGGGTCGAGGTGATGGCGATCTCTCCGCCGAGCGAGCGCACGTTCTGGCGCACCACGTCCATTCCCACGCCGCGCCCCGACACGTCGGTCACCTGGCGCGCGGTCGACAGCCCCGGCAGGAAGATGAGCTGCGCGATGGCGGCCGACGAGAGCTCGGCGGTCGGCTCGACCAGGCCGCGCTCGCGGGCCTTCGCGAGAATGGCCGCCTCGTCGAGGCCCCGGCCGTCGTCTTCGATCTCGATGTAGACGTCCTTGCCGCGGGTGAACGACGAGATGCTCAAGGTGCCCGCCTCGGGCTTGCCGGCGGCCAGGCGCTCGCCGGGCGCCTCGATGCCGTGGTCGACGCAGTTGCGCACGAGGTGCACCAGCGGGTCGCCCAGCCGCTCGACGACCGTCTTGTCGAGCTCGGTCGCCTCGCCGGTCACCTGCAGGGTGACGCGTTTGCCCAGCTGCTCGCAGAGCGCGTGCACGGTGCGGGGCAGGCGGCCGAAGACGATCGACAGCGGCTGGCTGCGCAGCCGCATCACGCTCTCCTGCAGGTGGCGCGTGTTGCGCGCGAGCTGCGCGAGGCCTTCGCTGATCTTCGCGATGCGCGGCTGCGCGAGGGCCCGCGCCGGGTCGACCTCGCCGAGCATCGACTGGGTGATGACGAGCTCGCCGACCATGTTCATCAGCTGGTCGAGCTTGTCGACGGGCACCCGAATCGTCTGGGTCGCAGCCCCGCTGCTCGGCGTCGGTGCGGTCTGCGCGGCGGCGGCGCTGGGCGCGGCCTCTTCCTGCCGGGTGAGCGACCAGCCACCGTCGACCCAGTCGAACAGCGCCTCGACGCGGTCTCTGGCGACGGCGCCGTCGATGGTGGCTTCCCACGAGAGATACGGTGTCAGCGGCTCGTAGGTGGCGAGCGTCGGGAGCCGGCTGGTGTCACAGGTGAGCTGTACCGGGCCGAGCGCGCGCAGGCCCGCGAGCAGCTTGAGCGGGTCGGGCCCCACCGCGAGCAGCCCGTGCGGCGGCGTGAAGGTGAAGCGCCAGGGAGGGCCGACCACCTGATCGAGCCGCGCGAGCGCCGCCTCGAGCGCCTGCCGCTCCTGCGCGAGCGGGACGTCGGGTGACTCGACGAGGCGCTTGAGCAGGTCGACGCCGCGCAGGAGCACGGCGGTCGCCTCGTGCGTCGGCTGGCGCCGGCCCGCCCGCACCTCGTCGAGGTACGACTCCATGCCGTGCGCGCTCTCGGTGACCGCGGCGTAGCCGAACGAGCCGGCGCTGCCCTTGAGCGAGTGAATCGCCCGGCTCCTGCGCCGTCGACGAAGGCGTGTTCATGCGAGCAGGCTCTTGACGAGGGTTCGCAGGGCGTCGGCCTGGAAGGGCTTCACCAGCCACCCGGTGGCGCCCGCCGCCTTGGCCGACGAGCGCAACGTCGGGTTCACCTCGGTGGTGAGCACGAGCACCGGGGTGAACTTCTGCTGCTCCCGGTAGCGCTTGATGAACTCGAGGCCGTTCATGTTGGGCATGTTGAAGTCGGTGATGACGAGGTCGAACGCCTGCGTCGCCGCGAGCGAGATGGCCTCGGCGCCATCGCAGGCCTGGACGACCCCGTGGCCGTCCGAGCCCAGTGCATTGCTGACCAGCGCGCGAATCGATGGAGAGTCATCGACCGCCAGAATCCGTGCCATGTCGCCTCCGAAGAATCCCCGATGGGCCACGCGTCGTGGCCGCCCTGCAACCTCGTTACAGCTCGACCCCGAGCGTGCTCGCCGACGTCCGGACGAGCTCGGAGCACTCCACCGTCGAGTTCGGCCTGGCCCTCAGGACCAGGATGAACTGCAGGCCAGCGGTGTCGAGGCGGTCCACCTTCGTGGCGTCGACCTCGAGGGGCTCGCCCTCGCCGAGCCCGCGCAGCCCCGTCAGAAGTTCGTCGAGCACCGCTGCCTGGAGTCTGGCGGGGAGTTCCAGCTTCACGGAATTCAAGCGTGTGCAGCCGCCATGCCCCGAAAGCGTCAGCTTTTTGACACCTGAAGTGGCTGATCTCGCTGTCAGGAGTTCGACGCTGACCCGAGCGCGAAGGGACTCAGCAGCGGCGAAGGACCCACGACGGGCGTCGCGTCATCGCAGGAGAAGCGGGCTGGTGCTTCTCTTGCTGGCGCTCGGCCGGTGCAAACCGAATCAGTCGTCGCAGCGGCGCTCGAGGGCAAGGGCGGTGGGCCTCAGCGGATCATGATGTGGATCGCCGGGTCGACCGCGCGGTGTGTGCAGGGGCCGTTCTCGCGAGAGGCCGGCCTGGCGGCGCTGCGTGAGGTCGGCGCGACGGGCACGCCGCTCTGGCTGAGCGACTGGCCCGAGGGCGTGCGCAGGCTGGGCGGCGTCGTCGGCTACGGGAGCTGGACGACGGACTCGGTCGTCGACGAGGCGATGTCGGTGGTGGACACGGCGCGAAAGCTGGCCGAGACCTCGACGGTGGAGCTGTCGCAGCGGCTGGGCGTGCTGGTCGAGGCGGCGAAGCGGCAGAGCGAGGCGGTGCGCGACCTCGCCGAGGTGCTGACCCACTCGGACGAGCGGTCGACATTGTCGACGTCGCTGGCGTCACTCTTCGCGTCGCTGGGGGAGCTGCGGTCGAACCTGCTGTCGGAGCAGCACAACCACCACGCCCTGGTGCGCCAGGCCGGAGGCACCGTCGCCCAGCTGACCGACCTGTCGACCAGCATCCGACAGTTCGCGACCTCGAGTCGGCTGGCGACGTTCAACGCGCGGCTCGAGGCGGCGCGGCTCGGGGAAGCGGGCGCGGGGTTCCTCGCCATCACCGGCGCGCTCTCGGAGCACGCCCAGCACGTGACGTCGGCGAGCGCCAACGCCTCGGTGCTGACGCAGCGACTGAGCGCGCTGTTGCCGCAGGTGTCGGCGAGCAGTGAGCAGGTCAAGCGGCAGCTCGACGCCGAGATGTCGGCGCTGCGCGAGAAGGTCACCGGCCTCAAGCAGCAGCTCCTCGAGAGCGAGCGTCTCGCGCTGACCCGGCTCGAGGCCGCGCGCCGCGATGGCGACGTGCTCGCCCGCGAGATGAACGCAGCCATGGCCGAGCTGCAGAGCACCGACCGGCTCAGCCAGTTGCTGGCGGCGATGCACGAGGCCTTCGTCGACGCCAGGTCGCGTGGAGGCGACGCCTTCGGCGACCTGCAGAAGCGCCGCGCCTCGTTGGTCGGCGACAGCGCGCTCCAGCAGGGCGGCTCGATCGAGCTCTTCTAGAGCGAGGTCACCGGCCCAACCGGGCCAGAAGGTCGTTGAAACCCTCGCGGATGAGGGCGAACTCGAGGATGACGACGAGCAGGAGCACCGGAATGAGCACCTTGGGTGAGAAGAGCACCTTCACGAGCGTGTCGAGGCCGCTCTCGCTGCTGACCGGCGTGGGGGCGCGCGCGCAGGTGCGGCACGACAGCCCGCGCGCGGTGGCGGTGCCTTCTTCGAGGGGGGTCATCAGCCCGCACTTCACGCACGAGAAGCGCCCACGCATGGCGGTCGTCAATTCCGGCGGTACGCCGCCACCAGGTTCGCCACGACCCACGCGTTGTCGGGCTCGATGACCAAGCGCGCCAGCCAGGTGAGGTCGAGGCCCGGCAGGAACTGGCTCTTCTTTCGCCGCACGTACCGCAGCTCGAGGAAGCGCACGAAGTCTTCCCACGGCATGCGCAGCTGCACCCGCTGGTCTGTCGAGGCGTCGAGCAGCTCCATCGCGCACGAAGCATAGCAGTGAAGCCGCGGCCCGGACGCGTTATGGCCCTCTTTGCCGTGTCGCGTCTCGTCTTCTTCAGCCTCGTCGTCGTCTCCGCCTCGGCCTGCAACCTGGTGAAGGGGCCGCGCCGCGACCACGAGTGCCGCTCCACCCTGCGCAGCATCATGGTCGCCGAGTTCGCGTTCCACTCGGTGCAGCGCCGGTACACCGTGCACCCGCACGAGCTCGGCTTCGCGCCCTCTCCCGGCAACCGCTACGCGTACGTCTTCGACAAGGCCGGAGACGTCACCCGCCGCGACGACAAGCCCTCGCCGGCGCCCGAGGCCTCGGTCGGCTACGGGCCCGACACCGAGAAACGAAGCGTCACCGTCGAAGACCTGGTGCCGAAGCTGCCGCCCGAGGTGCGCGCCATGCTCGGCCTCGAGGGCGCTTGCCCCGACTGCCAGCTCACCGTCGCCTGCATCGGCAACCTCGACGACGACCCGGCCCTCGACGTGTGGACCATTTCCACGCAGGACCGCCCGGGCGCGAGCCGCGGCACCCCGCTGCGCGTCACCTCGGACCTCGACCGCCCATGATGACGCTCGACCCGCACCCGCTCCTCGACGCGCGCTGGTTCCTCACCACCTTCCCCCGCCCCCTCGGTGAGCTCGGCCGCGTCGACGCGGTGGTCGACCTCTTGCGCGTGGGCGCGAGCGCGCCGCTGTCGGCCGACGACGCGGTTCGCAGCGCCGTGCGCGAGCTGCTGCGCCATGGCGGCTACAAGCCCACCGGCCGCGGCAAGCCCGCCTCGGAGTACCTCGTGCGCGCCGTCTCCGAGGGTGCCCTGGGTTCCATCAACCTCGCCGTCGACGCGTGCAACGTGGCCTCGCTGCACTCGGGCCTGCCCATCAGCGTCGTCGACGTCACCCTCGCCACGCCGCCCTTCCGCATCGGGCTGGCGCCCGAGGGCGCGAGCTACGTCTTCAATCAGGGCGGGCAGACCATCGACCTCGGTGGGCTCCTGTGCCTCTTCGACGCGGGCGGCCCCTGCGCGAACGCCGTGAAGGACGCCCAGCGCACCAAGACGACGCCCGCCACCCTGAAGACGCTCTCGGTGGTGTGGGGCACCAACGCCTTGCCCGGGCGCGCCGCCGACACCGCGCGGTGGTACCGACAGCTCCTCGAAGCAGCGGGCGCCACGACGAGCGAGCCGTGAGCCCGCCGGTTGTGTCTCGTCGCTGAATCGAGTGAGGTCACCCTCGTCAGAGGTTCACGCCATGGTCCGAACCGCGGTGCTCACGCTGGCCCTCGTGGCCCTTCCTTCCTTCGCGGGGCCGAAGCCCAGCCACGACTGCTCCAAGCAGTGCGACGACGCGCTCAAGCCCATGTTGGCGCAGTGCCGTGCCGCGGAGAAAAGCGGCCACGACCATGATGACCACGCGAAGGAAGACCCCAACGCCGGCAAGAAGCTCGCCGAGGCGTGCCGCGACAACGTCGGCAGGCTGAAGGCCGTGTGTCTCAAGCAGTGCGCGGACGAGTCGTCGGGCCGAAGGCGCTAGAGCGCCCAACAGGTTGCCTCCCGTCGAGAAGGCGCCGATGCGCGGCGCACCCCATCGCTGCTCCTTTGGTCCGTTGACCGTCAGCAGCGTCTTGCGTCGCGCCGCGGTCTGCTCGCAGCTCGCCGCTCGCGCGCGGTCGGGCAACCTGCTCCGCGCTCGGGGCCCACCGGGCGTCCGGCGCGGCGCCGGTCATGGGGCCCATGCTCGACGCCTCGCCACGGAAAAGGCGCGGGTTCGAACTCGTCAGCCGTTCCGCGTGTGTCACAGTCCCCCTGCAGCTCGGGGGTTCTGACCTGTGACGTGCGCCGAATGGGAGCGGCTCACCAATGACCGACCATCGCTGGAGACGCGTGGCCTTTGCCATCGCGTCATCGTGTTGTTCGACCTTCGCCTTCGCGCAAGCGCCCGCCGAGGCGCCACCCCCGACCGATGTGCCCGCCAACGTGGTGCTCGAGCCCCAGGCGTTCGACGCCGGCGTCGCCGAGGCACCGCTGCCCAGCGCGCCTCCAGCCGAGCCGCCGGCGCCCGCCGACGCAGCGCCCGACTCGGCGCGGCGCACCTTCGACCGGGAGACGGTGGTGACGGGGTCGCGCATCAAGCGCAAGGAGCTCACCGGGCCGGCGCCCGTGCTCGTCTTCACGGCCGAGCAGATCAAGGCCTCGGGCCGCTTGAACGTCGGTGAGTTCCTCCAGACGGTGCCGCAGCAGTCGAACGCCATCAACCGCAACGCCAACAACGGCGGCGACGGCGCCATTCGCGTCAACCTGCGCGGCCTGGGCCCCGCCTCGACGCTCGTGCTGCTCAACGGCCGTCGCCTGGCGCCGGGTGGCACGGGCGCCGACTCGTCGGTCGACCTCTCGACGATTCCCACCAACGTCATCGACCGCATCGAGATTCTCTCGGACGGCGCGTCGGCGGTGTACGGCTCCGACGCCATCGGCGGCGTCGTCAACATCATCACCCTGAAGAAGTTCGAGGGGGCCGAGGTGAGCGCGGTCGGTGGGGTGTCGAGCCGCGGCGACGGGCAGACCATCGACGTCAGCGGGCTGGTGGGCACCAGCGGCGAGAAGGGCAGCGTGCTGTTCTCGCTCGGCTACTACAACACGCAGCCCGTCTTCGCCGGCAACCGCGACTTCAGCCAGACGCAGCGGGGCTTCGACTCGGTGAGCGGCACCGAGTACCGCCTCGGCAGCGGCACCGTTCCCGGCGGGCGCATCATCATTCCCGGCGGCGAGGCGGGCCTGCAGAACGGCAACTCGGCGTGGAACGACCTGGTGCGCCGCTACCCCAACACCACCAACTTCACGCGCGACCTCGGCACCGGGCAGTGGCGCCCGTTCCTCGGGCCCAACCTGCCGGTCGATGGGCAAGACGGCTACAACTTCCAGCCGTACAACTACCTCGTCACGCCGCAGGAGCGCTTCACCCTCTTCACCTCGGGTGACGTCCAGCTCGCCTCGTTCGCGCGCGTGTACTTCGACGGCTTCTTCACCAAGCGCACCTCGACGCAGGAGCTGGCGCCCGAGCCACTCCTCGGTGACCTCGAGGGCCTGACGGTGTCGGCGCAGAACGTCTACAACCCGTTCGGTCGCGACTTCCAGGCCGTGCGGCGGCGCCTGTCGGAGTTCGGCGGCCGCATCTCCACCCAGGACGTCTCGAGCTTCCACGCGGTGGCCGGCCTCGACGGCACCTTCGGTGACGTCAAGGGCTGGACGTGGGACGTCAACCTGAACGTCAGCCGCAACGAGGCCGTCAGCGTCAACGTCGGCAACCTGCGCGTGCCCCGGCTGCAGAGCGCGGTGGGCCCGAGCTTCATCGCCGCCGACGGGACGCCCACGTGCGGCACGCCCGACGCGCCCATCGCCGGCTGCGTGCCCCTGAACCTCTTCGGCGGCCCGGGCTCCATCACGCGCGACCAGGTCGAGGCGCTCCGGTACACGGGCGTCGCGCGGGGCTTCAACCAGCAGCTCGGCACCCAGGCCACCGTCACCGGTGAGCTCTTCAAGCTCTGGGCGGAGCGGCCCGTCGGGCTGGCCGCAGGCTACGAGTTCCGCTCGATGACGGGCGGCTTCACGCCCGACCCCATCACCGCGGCGGGTGAGACGAGCGGCAACAAGTCGTTGCCCACCGGCGGCGGCTTCACCGTCAACGAGGTGTACGGCGAGCTGGCGATTCCCATCGTCGACAAGCGGCCTGGCGTGGAGCGCCTCGAGCTCACCGCCGCCGGCCGCTTCTCGGCGTACAGCAACTTCGGTTCGACGCTGAACTACAAGTTCGGCGCCCGCTACTCGCCAGTGAAGGACGTCGCGCTCCGCGGCACCCTGTCGTCGGCCTTCCGCGCGCCCACGGTGCCGGAGCTCTTCGAGGGGCAGTCCGACAGCTTCGCCAACGTGTCCGACCCGTGCGGCACGGTGCCGCCCGGCTCGGTGCGGGAACAGACGTGCGGGCCGGCCGCCAACAACGGTGACGACCAGAACCAGCTGCGCGCGCGCGTCGGTGGCAACGCGATGCTGCGCCCCGAGACGGCCCGCATCGCCACCGCCGGCATCGTCGTCGAGCCCCGCTGGGTGCGCGGCCTGTACTTCACGGCCGACTATTACAACCTCGACATCACCAACACGATCAGCTCGGTGGGTGAGAACGTGATTCTGTCGGGCTGCTACCCCGACCAGGCGGGCCGAACGCCCCAGTACTGCGGCCTCATCACGCGCGACCCGACGACCCAGCGCATCACGCAGATCAACAACCTCAACGCGAACGTGGGCCGCGACCAGGTCGACGGCATCGACTTCACCACGGGCTACCGCCTCGGGACGCCGGTCGGCACGTTCAACGCGCTGGGCGCGCTGACGTGGCTGCGCCAGTACAACCGCACGCTGGCCGACGGCACGGTGGTGCGCGGCGCCGGCACGTGGGACCTCAACCAGTCGGGCACGGGAGGCACCTTTCCGCACCTGCGCTTCAACGCGTCGGTGGGCTGGGCCTTTCAGGGCTTCACCGCGAACGTCCGCACGTACTTCATCGGCGGCTTCCAGGAATGTGGCGACGCCGACGGCGACCTCTCGGGCCTGGGCCTCTGCTACGCGCCCGACAGCCGCGGTCGCCGCGACGTCGCGCCGTGGAACAGCTGGGACGTGACGCTGGGCTACACCCTGCGCAGCGCGGCGGGGCAGTCGACGGTGCTGCTCGGCGTCACCAACCTCTTCGACCAGCGCCCGCCCGCCGTCTACAACGGCTTCGCCAACACCACGGACGTGTACGCGTACGACCTGGTGCTGCGCTCCTTCTTCATGCGGCTGTCGCACCGCTTCTGACGGCACGAGGAACCATCATGAAGACCACCCGATTCCTCTTCACCGTCGTCGCCTCGCTCGTCGCCTGCACGCCGCCCATGGGGCGCGACCCCGTGCCAGCGCTCGACGTGGTGCAGGTCGTCCCCGGCACCGCGCGCGTCGAGGCGCCCGGGGCGCTCCAGTTCGGTGCGCTCCGCCTGAAGGACGGCAGCTCGACCAACGTCACCTCGAGCGCGACGTGGACGAGCAGCGACCCGTCCATCCTCTCCATCACCGCCACCGGCGCCGCGACGCTCAAGAAGGCCGGCGTCGTCACCGTCACCGCCGCGGCCGACGGGAAGTCGGGCACCAGCGAGGTCATCGTGCTGGGGCAGGTGGTGGGCGTCGAGGTGGGCGCAGGCGTCGTCCGCATTCCCGTCGGCGTCACCACCACCCTGGGCGGCGTGCTGCTCGCCGCCGACGACACCAGGCGGCCCCTCGATGGCTCCGAGGCCTTCGGCACCAGCAACGCGGCCGTGGCGTCGGTCACCCCGGCGGGTGACGTCACGGGCGAGGCGGCAGGCACGGCCTCCATCACGCTGACACGCAAGGGCGTCACCTCTTTGCGGGCCGTCACCGTCGTCGACACGGCCCTCATGACGGTCACGCCCGGCGCCGACCCGGGCACGCGGCTCCCGGCCGAGGCGTCCATCGACGTCTTCGTCACCGGCACCTTCGCCAACGGCGACGAGGCCGACGTCACCGGTCTCTTCACCGTGTCGGCGCCCGAGGGGAGCGGCGTCACCGTCGATGGCACCACCATCACCGCTGACGCCCTGGAGTCGGGGACGAAGACGGCCACGCTCACCTTCACCGGCAACGAGGGCACCATCGCCATGGGCAGGACGGCCACGCTGCAGGTGACCGTCATCAGCGACGCGCTCTCGGCGGTGACGCTCACGGCGCCGGCCACGGCCTCGACGCGCGGTGAGCCGGTGCGGCTCTCGGCCACCGGGACGTACGGGACGCTCCAGTTTCCGGTGACGGCGAGGTTCTCGGCCGACCCGCCGGAGCTCGTCTCGGTCGCGCGCAACGGCACGGTGTCGTGGCTGAAGCCCGGCGCCGTCACCTTCACGGCGGCCGTCGGCGACGTCGAGGGCACCGCCACCACCACCATCAGCGAGAGCGAGCTCGCCGGCGTCACCATCGGCGGCGCTGGGCCCGTGATGGTGGGTGGCACGCTCGACCTCACCGCCACCGCGGCCTTCGGCGCCACCCAGCAGGCCGTCACCTCACGCGTGGTGTGGAAGTCGTCGGCGCCCGACGTCGTCGAGGTGAGCAACGTCTCACCGGGCCTCGTCACTGCGAAGGCAGCGGGGATGGCGACCGTCGAGGCGTACTACCGCGGCGCGCGCGCGGCGACCGTCACCCTCACCGTCGCGCCCTGAAGGGCCGTCAGAGGCGCGACGCCACGCCCGGACGTCCTGGGGCTGATACGAAGGCCCGCCATGTCTTCCCGCTACGACGACGCACTCGCGGCCATCGAGAATGACGACGCGCCGGGCCTCATCGAGCTGCTCGAGGCCGAGCCGAAGCTCGCGAAGGCGCGCGGCCCCGACGGCGACACGCTGCTCCACTGGGCGTGTCACCACAAGCAGACCGAGCTGGTCGAGGTGCTCCTCTCGACGGGCGCCGACGTCAACGCGAAGGGGCACTTCGGCCGCACGCCCCTGCAGTACGCCGTGACGGACTGCGAGGCCGACGAAGCACGGCCGGTCGTCGAGGTGCTGCTCGCGGCGGGCGCCGACCCACGACTCGAGAACGACGGCGGGTTCGACGCGCTGGCGTGGGCGCGGCAGGAGCTGTGGGAGCCAGACGACGCGCTCTTCGCCCTGTTGGGGGCTTCGTCGAACGTCCGCAGGTTGCGCGCCGTGGGCGGCCCGGAGGAGCAGGTGCGCTTCATCGAGGCGCGCTCTCACACCGAGCTGGCAGCCTTCGGCCTCCTCGAAGCGTGGGGCCACGGCCAGGCGGGAGCGACCGACGCGTCGCAGCTCCCGTCCGCCGACGCCGCGGCGCTCGAGGCGTTGGCGGAGACGCTGAAGTCCCTCGAAGCCAGCGCCTGGGAGCCGCTGTTTCGCGCGATGGCCCGGCGCCTGACGCCGGCGGACTTGCGGGCGACGGTCGAGCAGGTGCTGCGCGGAAAGGCCTGAAGACCGAAGAGGGCTCGGCGCGGAGCGCGCAGGGCCTCAGGCGTAACGGCCGAACTCGGTGTTCCATTCTTCGTCGTCGGATTGAGCGCCGCTCTGGTGCGGGGGCGCTCCGGAAGACATCGACGTGTGGTTCGAGTGCGCCGATGAGGATTCACCAAGCGGCGCTCGTGCGCAGCCTCACCTCCCTGGTGGAAGGCGTGAGCGCTTCGGACCTGGCTCCTTCGCTGGCGAGTCCATGGGAGCGGTCGTCGCTGAGGTCGATGGCGTGACCTTCCGGCTTCTTCCCCTCACGTGAAGCATCTTGGGCAAGCGCGCCGCACACCGGGTGAAGAACCGAGCCGTGCTCCCGCGCTCGCTGGCGCTCAGCCTTCGAGGCGAGCACGAGTGAACTGCGGCTGCGCGCGGTTCAGCGCCACGCCGTCCGCCGGCCGAAGCCACCCCGGGACCCGCCCGTGTCGACCCACACCCACTGCTGCCGCGCCTCGTAGCGCCCGGGCGACTGCACCGTGACGTACTGGCCCTGCTGGCAGCGCTGCTTCCACCCGTGGCGCGGGTGCTGACGGCACGAGCCTTCGACCCACACCTGCTGCGTCGTGCCGGGGACCCACTGCTGGGTGGTGTGAAGTTCCCACCGGCCGAACTGGTGCCGCGGCATCGGCCGGGGCCCACACGACGGCGGCGGCGTTGGCTGACCGCCGTAGACCACCGCGGGAACGGGCCCGTGCGGCATCACGGGAACGGCGCCATGGAACTGCGCGAAGGCGGCGGGAGCAGCGACAACGGCCAGGAGCGTCAGCAGTCGAGCGGTCATGCGCGAATCGACGCCTCCAGGCGCGTGCCCATTCACCACCGCCGAGGACCTGGCCCGGAACCCACCGAAAGGAGGGTGGTTCTCAGGCCGCGGCCTTCTCGCACTCGGCGGCGCACTTCTGACACGACTCCATGCACGCCTTGCACTCGGCGTGGTGGTTCTGGTGCTTCTTGCACGCCGCCTCGCAGTCACGGCACACCTTCGCGCAGACGGCCGCCAGCGCCTTGAGGTGCGTCGAGTTGAGGCGCGTGAGGTCGGCCACGGCTTCGCACATCGGCAGCATCGCGCGCACCGTCGCCGCGCACTCGGCCATCGACTTGTCGCCCGTCGACAGCGAGCGCACGCAGTGGTCGAGGCACGTCTCTCCGGCCTTGAGGCACTCGAGCGCCGCGGCCAGCAGCGCCTCGTTGATGACCCACGCGGCCTTCGGTTCGGCCTTCGGGTCCTTCGCTGGCGGCGCGCCCTTGCCCTGCGCCATCGCCGACAGGCCCAGCACCGCGACGCCACCCGCTGCCATCGTCACTGCATCTCGTCGGGTCATGCCCATGGTGTCCTCCTGCTTGAAGGTTCGGCCGAGACATACGGCGCGTGCCGTCGCCTGGAAGGGAAAAGCACCAGCGCCTTGCGCCGCGTCACGGCAGGGCGCCGCGCAGCACGGGCAGCACCATCTTCGAGGGCCTGCGACCGCGTCGTCGAGCACGTTCGCTGCGAGGCTCCTGTGCAGGTTCTTGTGGTTGAGTCGGCTCGTGGCGAGGGGCCCGTGGAGCCGGCGACTGACGCGCGTGGGGCCCTGGGTGGGCGCGCTCATCCTCGCCGTCGCGTCGTTTCACTGGCTGCTCGCCGGCCAGGTGCAGTCGGCGCGAGACCTCTACGCGCAGTTCTTCCCCGAGACGTACGTGTTGCTCGAGCGGTGGCGTGCGCTCGAGGTGCCGCTGTGGCTGCCACAGGAGCGCCTGGGCCAGCCCTTCCTCGCGCTGCTCTACACCCAGGTCTTCTACCCGCCGCGGCTCCTCACCGGCCTGCTCTTCGGCCACGTGATGGGCCCCAACGCGATGCACGTCTTCCACTGCGGCTGGGCCTTCGCTGGAGCGTTCGTCGCGCTTCGACGGGCCGGTCGCTCCCACGGCGCGGCCTTCATCGGGAGCGCGGGCTGGGCCTTCTCACCCTTCTTCGTCGAGCTGTCGCAGAACCTCGCGTTCGCGTCGACGGCGGCCTGGGCCGGGTGGACGTGGTGGGCCGTCGACGGCCTGGTGCGCGCGCCATCGTTGCGGCGGGTGGCCCTGGTGGCGCTCATTCAGGCCGCGACGTTTCACGCCGGGGCGCCCGAGATGTGGCTGTGGCAGGCGATGCTGGTGGTGTTGGCCGCCAGCTTCACGCGCACGCCGCGGCGCTCGCTCGCGCTCGTCGCTGGTGCAGGCGCCTGGGCGGGCCTGGGCGTGCTGGTGGTGGCGCTGCCGGCGGCCGAGCTGGTGCTGGCGTGGACCGACCCGGGGGCACCGGTGGCTGGCCTCACCGCGTGGTCGATGTCGTGGCAGCAGCTCGTCTCCATCGCGGTGCCCGACGCCGACTTCCCGCGCGCGGAGCCGTTCTTCGGCGCCGACCAGCGCTTCTTCTTCACGCTGCTGCTGGGGCCCGCGGTGGTGTGGCTCGCGCTGGTGAGCGGCTGGCGTCGGCGCACCCGCGCGCTGGTGGCGCTCGGGCTCGTGTGTGGCGGCCTCGCGCTGGGAGCCCACCTGCTCCCGGCGCAGTGGGTGCTCGCGCTGCCGCCGTTCAAGTTCTTCCGCTTCCCGGTGAAGTACGCGGTGGGGCTGCTCTTCGTCGCGGCGATGCTGGCGGCCTTCGGCGTCGACCGGCTCCGTGCGCTCGCGCGGCGACGGCCCGAGAGGCTCCAGGTGGTGGCGATGGCCGGCTTCGGTGTCGCGGTGGGCCTCGTGCTGTCGAGCCGCGTCTTCGACGAGGTGCGGGGTGGCTTCCTCGAGGGGAGCCGCTGGGCCTTCGTGAGCGTCACCCTCGTGGCCGTGGTGCTCCAGGTGCGGGCCCGCGTCCTCGCGCTGGCGCTGTGGGTGACGGTCGAGCTGCTGGCCATTCCGCGCAGGCGCTGGCCTCCGTCGCCGGCGAGCCGCTTCCTCGAGCCCTCGCCCATCGCCGCGACGATTCGGGGAGAGCCGCACGGGCGGGTCTCGCTCCGGGTGGACATGGACGACCCGGGGACGCCGTGGTGCACGACGCCCGACGTCGACGACGAGGCCGACCGCGTGGTGCTCGACAGCCGCAAACGCCTGTCGGTCTTGCGTTTCCTCGAGGAAGGCCTGTCGAGCACGAGCGGCTACGGCTTCCGCGACCCCTGGCGCCTCGAGCGGGCTTTCGCGCAGGGGCGGCCGGCGTTCCAGCTCGCGGGCGTGACGCACCTCGTGCGCAACGCGGGCACGCCGCTGCGCTTCACCGGGCCCGAGCCCTTCCCAACAGCCATCGACGACGTGTGGCTGTGGCGAGCGCGAGCCGCTTTCCCCCGCAGCTGGGTGGTGCACCGGGTGGCCGTGATGGACGACGACGCGGCCTTCGCCACCCTGGGTCGCGCGAGCGACGCGCCCGCAGACTTCGCGCCCGTCGACCAGTCCGTCAGCGTCGAGGCCCCACCCGGCGGCTGCACCTCGACCGTCTCGACGCGCGACGAGGCTCCCGAGCGGGTGGTGCAGACCGTCGAGGCCTGCACGAAGGGCGTGGTGGTGCTCGCCGATGCCTGGTTCCCGGGCTGGTCGGTCGACGTCGATGGCGTCGACCAGCCGGTGCTGCGCACGTGGGGCTTCCTGCGCGGCGTCGCCGTGCCAGCCGGCACGCACCGCCTCACGTGGCGCTACCAGCCGTGGACGTTCCGCGTCGGCGCGTGGGCGTCGTCAGCGGCGTGGCTCGGCTTCGCGCTGGCGTCGTGGAGAGGGCGGAAGCGCGGCTGAGCGTGCCCCGTCGAGCGGCGTCGGCTGGCGGCAGGCGACGGCGCGGCCTGGCTTGCGCGACGAGCGACCCGCCTCAGCGGCCCCGGTGCTGCGCCACGTGGCTCGCGAGGTCGACGACCGTCTTCAGCAGCATCAACACCAGCAGGGGGCCGGGCACGCCCCACCAGCCCAGCTTCGTGAAGAGCATGAAGCCGCCGAGCACCGTCAGGTGCATCACCACGACGCGCGGGTAGGGCTCCCAGAACAGCTGGCTGATGGGCTTGCGCGAGTACCCGCGCACGGTGTGCTTCCAGTACGAGTAGCCGTGCGCTGCGACGCTCATCAGGAACGGCGGCCACAGGCCCTCGACGAAGTCGCGCCACGTCCACGTCGAGGGCGCCGTGAAGGCCGCCTCGAGCGCGAGCGGCAGTGCGTCCGAGCCGTTCACCTCGTTGGCCATCGGCATCAGGAAGACGAGGTGCACGGCGGAGAAGAGGCCGAAGTGGAAGAAGAGGAACGGGCCGTGGAAGCCGATGGAGAGGCGCTCCGAGGCCGGAATGCGCATGTCCCAGCGCAGCGCCTGCGTCAGCATCTTGAGCAGCGTGAAGCCGCCCACGACGACGTTCTCGGCCCAGTAGAGGAACATCACCGTGCCAGGCGGCCAGTGCAGCACCAGCACGCCGGCGATGACGAGCGCGTTCGCGACGACCAGCGCCACCGCGGTGCGCCAGCGTGGTTCATCTCGGTCGAGCGACAGGAACTCGATGACGGCGTCGAGGAGGACGGACTTCATGTGTGGCGACGCATGGTGGCCGAAGTCGGGCGCTTCGTCGCTCCCATCGCGCAGCGTCGTGAAGGAGAGTAGGGAAGCCGCCGTGCCCTTCCGACACGCGTACGCGCAGACGCTGAAGCGCCCGGCCCACGTGAGTCACCGGGGTGGCGCGAAGCTCGAGCCCGAGAACACGCTGGCGGCGTTCCGCCGGGCCGTCTCCGAGTTCCGCACCGACGTGCTCGAGCTCGACGTGCACCGCACCCGCGACGGCGTCATCGTCGTGCACCACGACGACACCGTCGACCGCTGCACCGACGGAACGGGACCCATCGCGGGCTTCACCTTCGCGGAGCTCCAGCAACTCGACGCGGGCTTCCGCTTCACCCCCGATGGTGTCGGCTTCCCGCGGCGGGGGCAGGGCGTTCGGATTCCATCACTCGACGAGGTGCTCGACGCCTGCCCCTCGGTGCGCATCAACCTCGAGGTGAAGCCCGACGCGCCGGGGCTCGAGGCGCAGCTCGCCCAGCAGGTGCGGCGCCGGGGCGAGGTGCCCCGCTTCTGCCTGGGCAGCGAGTCGGACGTGGTGGCCGCGCGGCTCGTCGAGGCGCTGCCCGAGGCGTGTCACTTCTTTCCCCGCGACGCGCTGACGGCGTTCGTGCTCGGAGCCCTGCAGGGCGACGAGACGCCGCCCGACGCCCGCTTCCACGTGGCCGACATGCCCGCGAGCTACGAGGGCATGCCGCTCATCACGCCCGAGCTCGTGCGCATCGCGAAGCTGCACGGCATCGCGGTGCTGGTGTGGACCATCGACGACGAGGCCGAGATGCGCGCGTTGCTCGAGGCTGGCGTCGACGGGGTGATGACCGACCGCCCCGACGTGCTGCGCGCCGTCCTCGGGTGAGAGGTAGACGCCGCGGCGCCGACTGGGCGTGCGTGGGTGCGCCGAGGGACATGTCGTCGACGCCGAAAGGCGCTCGAGCGTGAGGCCGCCCGACACCTCGAGCTCGCCTCGTCGGTCGGGCCATTGCACGGTGTCGACGATCTGGGTGTCGGGCAGGTGGTCGAGCATGACGATGTCGGCGCGTGGCTGACCTCAATCTCGGTTTCAGCGGTCGTGGGGCGCTCTCTCGGGCGCACTTGAATGCCTCAGACCCCGAGCCGCCAGTTGCCGCGATGTGGTTGGCCTTGATGACGCCGCCATCGCAGAGCCCGAAAGACAAGGTGGGCGCGACGCTCTCGGGAGTCGATGGCGTGCTGGTTGGGTTCTGGACGCGTGCGCGTCCAGGCGCAGGAGTGGAAGGCGTTCTCACCCGAGATGCTTCTTGAGCAACTGCTTCCCGACGAACGTGATGTTGTGCTGTGCAAGCTGTAGGTTGACGCGGTCGGTGTGAGGAAAGTGTACGGCGCCGGCTGAGACCCAGAACCAACGCCACACCTTCTTCCCCGGTTTGAGATGGCCTCGCAGGTGCTCGAGCGCGCGTTGCTTCTTCCTGATGACGGTCGAGACCTCGTCGGACTTCGCGGAGTGAGGTTCGAGGCCGATGATTCGCTCGCCGATGCAGTCGCCGAGCAGGTAGTCCCATCGGTTCTCGTTCGAGTGCGCCTCGAGAAACGCGGCATCGAGGTCGAGGCTGTCTTCAAGCCGATTCTTGATGGATTCCTCGATCAGTCGGCGGTCAGCGGGCTTCAGCGCCTGGAGCCCATTCGCGACGAGCGGACCCAGGCGAGAGTGACGAACCAATGCGCCACGGAGCGGTGTCACTCGTCCGCCTCGGCTACCGCGGTTCGGACGGCCTCGCTGAATTGAGTCGTGAAGCCGGTCAAGCCGCCCCAGCCGGCTTCCGCTGGGTCGTCCGAGCCTGGATCCAGACCCGAAATGTCTCGGCTTCGGACCTTGCCGTTCTCCTGGAATTCCATGACGAAGGTGCGCAACTCGACGCTCGTGGAAAGCGCGGTGTCGGCGACCTTCTTCATCTGCTGGTTGGGTGTCACCCCAAAGCCTTCACACACGAGCGTCGAGCGGGCCGCTCGACTCCGAAGTACACGGAGCATCCACATCATCGTCAGGACGACAGGCGAGTGCGTCGAGAGCACGACCCGGTACCCTCTCCACAGCAGGTCGAGAACCATGAGCAGGAACGCGGACAGGGCCTGCGGGTGAAGACCCATTTCGGGCTCTTCGATGATCACCCAGTTGATGTGCGGCTGTTTCCGGAGTTTGCGGGGCGGGAGCAAGTGATACAGGCCGAGAAGCAGCGGCGTGAACTCCCGTTGCCCGGCCGTCCACGTCATGAAGGGCAGCTTCGAGGAGCCGTGCGTCAGCCGAAGCCGCTTGGCGTGCTGGGCGTCCTCTTCGAGACCAATCGTGCCCGAGTGAAAGACGGCTCGGTCGATGAGCTCGCGATACTCCTTCTTCAGAACCCGATTCAGCGGAAACAACTGGGTCGAGTCCTTGCCCGTGAACAGTTCGAACAACGTCTGGCTGAACAGTCGGGCAACGACGGGCGTTTCGGCGGTGAACTTCTGGAAAGGCTGAGCCCAGCCATCACTGATGAGGCTTGCGCGATGCGCGGGAACGAAGAAGACGGACTCTTTCTCGGTTCCGCGCTTCTTGATCGAGTCTCGTTTCAGGGCTGTTCCGTCGAGCGAAACCTCAGTGTTGGGGTGCCACGCATCCTTCATGCCGACGCCGAAGATCAGATCGATGAGGGCGTCAGCCTTCCGCACGTCAGCCCCTGCATCCTCGAGGGCCTTCACGATGTGGCGGCCGTCGAGCGCGGTCTTCAGCCACTGGAGCGCAAGGCTTTTTCCAGATCCCTGCGGGCCGACGAGAACAGTGAGATCGCCGAGGTCGAGGACCGCCTCTTCAATCTGCGCGAAGTTCCGAATTTCAAGTCGGGTCAACCCCATAGGTTGCGCTTACCACGCGGGAGCCTTTCTGGTTGGAACCGTACGCTGTCACCGCCTGAGCAAGTCGACCGTATCGGCGATTCAGAGCTCGTCTTTCAGCAGGCGGCGATGCACGAGGGATTCGAAGTCGCAGGTGGCATCGGCCTGCCTTGAACGCCTGAAGCTCGAGTCGTTGACGAGGGCTGCGGTGTCGTTGGCGCCCGGCTTCGCTTCGTTGGCGGCCATGAGACCGCTTGTGCCGGCCGGCCTCGCATCGTGGGCGCTCAGCACAGCTGCCTGAACGACGTCTCCGATTTCCCTGGCGCCCGCGAAGGCCTCATTGGCGAACGACGTCGTGTCTTGGGCGGAGCGAGCAGTCTGTGTTGCGCCATCGGAGGCTCTGTTGGCGGACGCATCAGGTCCTGTGGCGTCCGGAGTGGCCTTGTTGGCGTCGTCGCAGGCTCGTCTGGCGCGCGCACCTGACACGTTGGCGCCTCGCGATGTGTTTCTGGCGCGCAGAAGCTCCTACATTGCGAGCTGCTCGGCTTCTTTGGCGGCCTCCGATGTGTGTCAACCGCAGTGCGACACCTTCATTCGTCGCTCGGCGAAGCCGGTCCTCACCGCACGTTTGAGGCTCGGCGCCGCGTCAACGGGGGATCTCAAGCTTTGCACGGTGTCGAACTCGGGTGCGTTCGCTGCGGCATCTCATTCCCGGGCCGTGGCAGCACCCGTGTTCCGCAACCCAGGCGTCGCGCAGCCGCCGGACATGGACGGCCGGGCTGACGACGTCAGGCTGAACGAGAGCAGGGTGCATCGCGGGGCTCCTTCCGGGGGTTCGCCGACGGGTACTGGAACGACGGTAAGCGGCTTCGCCGGGTGAACGCCGTGTCCCGCTCGTGGCCCGTGCGGACCGGCGGCGTCTGGCCTACGACCGGCCCGCCTCACATCTGGGAGACATCGACATGGCGGAGTTCTCGGGAAAGACGGTCGTCATCCTCGGCGCGACGGGCGTGGTGGGCTCGGGCGTGGCGAAGGCCTTCCTCGACGCAGGCGCGTTCGTGGTGGCCGTGTCGCGCAGCGCAGCGAAGCTCGAGGAACTCAAGAAGACGCTGAAGGTCGGCCCCGGAGCTGCCTTCGCGACGGCGGTGGGCGACTTCAAGGACGAGTCGACGACGGGCCGCGCGATGGCCGCCATCGACCAGGCGCTCGGTGGGCGTGCCATCGACCACGTCGTCTCGTCACAGGGCTTCGTGAAGTTCGGCCCGCCGCCGACGCAGTCGACCGCCGCGCAGCTCACCGACGCGCTCGACGACGGCCTCGTCATCAACTTCCACGCGGCGCGCGCGCTGCTGCCGGGCATCAAGCAGCGGCCGGCGACCTTCACGATGGTGAGCGGCGGACTCGCGCACATGCCGCCGCCCGACCCCGCGATGTGGATGGGAACGCTCAAGAACGCGGCGGTGAACGCCTTCACCCTCGGGCTGGCCGCAGAGACCCAGCGCGACCTCGTGCGCGTCAACACGCTGTGCATTCACTTCGGCGTGGCGCCCATCGGCGGCTCACAGAACCAGTTCGGTCTGGCCGCGGAGCGAGACACGGTGGGCCTCGCGCCCGCCTTCCTCGCCCTCGCGCGTGGAAAGCAGAAGGGCCAGGTCATCTGTCTCGGCTCGTGGGGTGACGTCGACGAGTCGGAAGTTCCACTCGATGGGGCAACTGGTGCTTGGTCGAGGCTGTCCTTACAGGGCGCGGCAGGGGGCGAGGGGCCGCGTGGCCTCAATCAACCAGGACCGCGAGCCAGACCTTTCAACGTGCAGGCTCCCACGCGCGTCCGCCTTCACCACGCCGTCGGAGCGGCCGTGGCACGGGGCGGTGGAGCTCCCTGTTGAGTGCCGGAGCGCACGGCTCCTCGGACTGGAAGCACAGGGTGTGTATGTGCTTCGCCAAGGCCATCGGCCGACCGGACGCCGGACGCCACGTGGCCTCAGTGTGCAGTCAGCGGCCGCCCTTCCGCTTCTTCACCGCGCGGCAGCGACCTCAGGCGTGACGACGGGCCGCGCGTGCTCCGGGAGCACGGCCACGACCTCGAGGTGTTGTCCCGGCTTCACGGTGACCTCGACGGGTCCCTCGAGCGGCAGGTCGACGCCTTCGTGCCGGAGCACGTACCGGGTCTCACGCTCGGCGACGCGCTGGCGGGTGACGACCGGCTCGTGCGGCTTCACGAAGAGGCCGTCGACGAGCTTGGTGCGCACGACCGCCACCTCGTCGTCCGCGCACGTCATGCCCACCTTCTTCAGCACGTCGGGCACGTAGTCGTGCCGGTAGTGCTCCGACAGTTCGCGGAAGAGCACCGGCTGGCGCTCGGGCGTGACGGAGCCGATGGGCATCACCTCGACCTGCGCCCGGCAGGGCTGCTGCACGGCGGCCGGCGGGGTGAAGTGGACGCGATAGTGGCCGGCTGGGAGCCGTGATGCTTCTTCAATCACCACGCCGCCGTGCAGCGTCCGCTCGAGGCGCGCCGTGCCGCCCGCAGTGAGGGCGAGCTGCGCGAAGGGCTCCTGCTCGACGACGAAGGTGCCGGCGTCGAACCAGAGGTCGCTCTTGAGGTCGAGCGAGACGTCCTTCGCGCGCGCGACGAAGTTCTGTGAGAGCCGGTCGAAGTCGAGCTCGATGCGCCGCACCTTCCTCGGTTGGACCCAGGCGCGGAAGCACGTGTCATTCACCCGCGTGAGCCGCTGGGCCGCGACGCCGTCGAGGCGCACGTCGACGTCCAGCATGAACAGGTCCTTCGCGACGGCGCGCAGGTGGGGGCCGGGTGTCTTGACGAAGAGTGGCTCGTCGAGGGGGAGCTGCACACACACCTGCACCGCCGCGGGCTTTGGCTCGGCGAGGGCGAGCGACGACACCGCACACACGGAGGCCAGGAGGAATCGGGAGGAGGCCATGCGCGCGTCATCAGCATGGCGCGTGCCCGTCTCGGGGCGGCGGGTTGTGCCGGGTTAGGCCGACGGCGGTGGGTCACTGGCGCGCGGTGGGTCAGCCCTTGAACGCGCTCGCGTCGGGCAGGCCGCTCCCGGACAGGTCGGCGCCCATCGCCGTCAGCACCCCCGAGTAGATGTCTGGCTCGTTGCTCACGAACTTCCCCGGCTGGGCCTGGCCCGTGCGCGGGTCGAACCCGTAGGCCATCGTCGTCGCGGCATCGACGCCACCCAGCACCGTGTTGCCCTTCACCATCGGCGACATCAGCAAAAAGCCGTTGTTCAGGTCGTGCCCGGTGCCGAACTCCATCGCGTTGTCGGGCCGGCCGCGCGTGCGCCCGAAGTCCGTCGCCACGTAGAGCATCGTGCGGTCCCACAGGCTCTCGGTGGCGTCGAAGGGCTCGGCCTTCAAGAGCGTCACCAGGCGGTCGATGATGCCGAGAATGCGGGCCCACATGTACGCCTGGCCGCCGCGGTGGTCGTTGTGGCTGTAGTCGAACGCGAGCGGCGGGTTGGCGATGCCGTTGGGGCCGCCGACGGTGACGTTGAAGTCGGGCCCGATGGTGACGGCCACCGACACGCGGTGCTTCAGCAGCAGGAAGGCGAGCGCCGCCTGCGCCTCGAACGGGTCGGTGAAGAACTCGGGGAAGACCTGCCGCAGCCGCGCGCCGTCGGGTGACGACGAGAGGCCGTACTGCGAGAGCGGAATCTGCGGCGGCATGTCGGGAATGACGTTCAGCTTCGTGATGAGGTCCTGCACCTCGAGCTTCGCCCCATCGGCCCGCTGCGTGCGCCAGCGGGTGAGCGCGTCGGAGCCTCCGAAGGTGCGGCCGAACACCGAGCCATCGTCGAGCTCGTTGCGGGCCCGCCGGGCGAGCTCGACGACGTCCCGCGAAGGCGCGCCCCGAATGCCCTTCGCCCCGTCGAGGCCCAGCGGCCACAGGCTCGGGCCCGTCACCGTCTCGGCGTAGCAGCTCGCCGGCAGGGACCCGTCGGTGCCGCGCTCCGCGAAGCCGCCCACCGCCATGTTCACGTTGGGCAACGGGAAGCCCTGGCCCCACTGGAGCGCCACCGCTTCCTGCAGCGTGCGCCCCTTCCACGCCGCGTTGCCGGTGATGGCGCGCTTCTGCGCGATGACGTGGTTCACCGAGGTGCCCGTCGACGTCGCCACCAGCATGTCGTCGCGGTACTTCTGCGCGAAGGCGAGCTGGTTGGTGTTGACGGCGATGGGAATCGCGCCGAGCCGCGGGCCCATGTACCGCACCGCACGAAACGGGCTGCCCGAGACGGCCTGCACCGCCGAGTCCGGGAAGGTGTTGAGCCGGGCCGCGTTCGAGCCCGCCTCCGAGGCGCGCACCGCGAGGAAGCTGTCGATGATGCTGGCGCCTCCGGCCGCGGCGATGGTGATGAGGAACCTCGGCTTGCCGTCGAGCGCGTCACGGCGCACGCCCCGCTCGACGTCTTCTTCCGTGACGAGGGCGTTGCGGCAGCCCGACAACAGCGGCGACAGCGAGGTGCCGGCCGCGGCGAGAGACAGGGCCTTCAAGGCCTGGCGACGCGAGAGTCTTCCGTTCGAGCGCAGTGACATGGAGCTCCCTTCAGTAGAAGACCGACTCGGTGGACGAGACGACGGCGAAGCACACGGCCTGCATCCACGCGCGGGCGGGCTCGGCCTCGGTGGAAGCGTCGAGCTCCTTCGCGAGCTGCACGTAGCGGCTCACCTCGCGGTCGTACGGCTCGCGCAAGAGCACCCGGCGCGTCAGCTCTCCAATCACGGCCGGCAGCTCGGCGCCGTCGGCGTTCGCCAGCTTCTTTCCATTGAGCGGCACCCCGCGGAACACCACCGCCGTCTGCGGCGTGGCGAGGTCGGCGTCGACGCGGCGGGCGCAAGCCGACAGCGCGATGCGGTCGACCACGAGCGGCGTGGTGACGGCGGTGATGCCCGAGGGCTCGTAGAGGCCGGGGCCGTAGGGGTCGACGCCGCCCAGGGCCACGTTGTGCACCTGCCCCGCGCATTGGTACTGGCCCAGCTCGGTGCACACCTGGTCGGCGCGCAGCTCGAGCGCCGCGGCCACGTCGTTCACCAGCCGCTCCGGGCCCTTGAAGCGCAGGTTGCCGCGGGCCGAGGCGCCGACGCCGGCGTCGGGGCTCTCCATCACCTGGGGCGGAGGCGGTGGCGCGGGCGGCGCGCAGAAGCACCCCGCCGTCACCACCGAGAGCGTCATGAGCGCGTTACGGAACACCGTAGGCCTCCGTCTTCACGATGTCGTGGAGCAGCTTCTGCACCCGGTACTGGTGGTCGTTCTTGAAGCGCTTCCAGGTGGCGACGAACTCGGCGTTCTCGTCGGGCTTCGGCGCGTGGCCCACCAGCAGCTTCCAGTAGTCGGTGGTGGTGCTGATGGCGAACGCGTCGGAGTCGGCCGCCACCCGCGCCCAGCCACGCAAGTCGTCGACGGGCTGGTTGAAGATGACGCCGCGCTCGGGAATCTGCGTGATGCGCGGAGCCTCGTTGCGGAAGCCGAGCTCGATGCGGTTGGGCACGTACCGCGTCGCGAACATCTCGGACGAGATGCCGTTGTAGTTGCGCCAGGGGTAGCTCAGCGGGTCGAGCGTGGCGTGGCAGGCCGCGCATTCCTTCGCGGCCACGCCCTTGGCGTCGTAGTCCTGCGGCTCGTTCGGCACGCTGTACAGGCCTTCCTGCTTGGCGATGTCGAGGCCCAGGTACGCGCGGTACATCTGCGAGGCGGCGTTGCGGGGCAGCGCGGTGAACATCACGAAGTACGTGAGCGACCAGGCCGTCGTCATGTTGCCGGCGCGGTGCGCGGCGTCGACCCGCTGCGAGGCAAGGTTCGTCACCTTCGAGTACCGCGTCGGGTTCGTCTGCCGGCGTACGAAGTAGTCGGCGGTGAGAATCTCGCGCGCGTCGCGGTCGCCCGTCTGCGTCCACGCGAAGAGCGCGTAGTCGTCGTAGTAGTCGGCGAGGGGAATCGCGCCGGGGTCTTCGCCTTCCTTGAGCGAGCCGACGGGGCGAATCTTCGGGTGCGCCACCTTCCACAGTTGGCCGTTCTTGCCCTGCCAGAACTCGGTGGCGGTGCAGCGGTCGATTTCCGCGTCGAGGAAGGCCTTGCGGTCGTCGTCCGATGGGCGCGCGGCGAAGGCCTTGAGCTGCGCGAAGGTGGGTGAGGCGCCGCAGAAGTCGAGCAGCACCTTCTTGTACGCGTACTTCAGGTCGTACCGGCACACCGAGAACTGCGGGTTCTCGTCGCCCTGGCAGGCGCGGTCGAGCGGCTTGCTGCTGGCGTCCGACGGGAGCGTGCCGCGCTGAAGCTCGACGAGGTTGGTGGCGCCGTCGCCGTCGGTGTCGAGGCCCTCGACGGCGGTGAGCGCGCCGGGCAGCAGCATCGAGAAGTCACCGTCGGACAAGGGCCGGGGCGCGCCCGGCGCGAGGTTCGCCTCGATGGCCGCGCCGAACCCGTTCCGCTGGGGTGGCGCCACGTGGCAGTAGGCGCAGGACGGCTGCTTGCCCACGCACTCGGGCGACGTCGGGTACTTCGCGCAGAACACCGAGCCTGCGGGTGGTTTGGCCTGCGCCGCCCCAGCGGCCAGCAGACTGACGACGAGGAGTCTTCTCAAGCGGTGGCTCCTTGAAGCCGGTTCGTCCGGCCGAGGCATTCGACACGGCAACCCGCGAAAAGGGAAAGGGTTGCGGCCATCAGTTCCAACCGCCCGGAATTGCGACGGTCTCTCGACTCAGTCGATGCTGCCGCCATCGACGCGAACGCCGGTGGTGCCGGGCGTGACGCTCTGGCCGAGCCAGCGGAAGGCGTCGAGCACCACCACGCTGTCGAGAATCGGGTCGCCCACGTCCCAGATGGCGATGCGCAGGTCGAAGCGCTCGCCCGGCAGCACGTTGCCGCGAACGACGAGCTGCGACGTCGCGCCGCCAGCGAGGCAACCGCCGGGGGTGCTGCGGTCGAACAACGTGCCCGCGAGAATCGACGCGCCTTCCCGACACGAGTCCTGGCTGACGTCGGAGTCCCAGCACATGGGCTGCTGCAGCTCGGTCTCGCAGGCCTGGAAGAGCGGCGTGCCGGCGGCGACGTTGATGCCGATGGGCCAGCTGGCGCCCATCGAGGTGAACGTCAGCAGGTTCTGGTCGGCCGGTTGCCCCATCGCGCCCGACGACGAGAGGAAGACGACCTGGTCGTTGTAGGCGCTGCACACGAACTCGGGGTACTCGAGGCTGTAGAAGCGCGCCTGCACCTCGAAGGCGCGCGCGGTGGCCGGGGCCTCGAGCGAGAGCCGCAGCATCACCGAGTCGAACGCACGCACGTCGGCGCTGCCGGCCTGGCACATCGGCGCCGAGGGCAGCCGGCCGGGACTCTTGAGCGAGCCGTTGCTGGCGTTGAGCCAGTCGTCGAGACACCCCATGCCGTTGCAGACGTTGAGCGGCAGGGCCTGACCCGACGCGGTGCCGACGAGGCCCGGCTGGTTCGCGCGCCCGCTCGTCAGCACCAGCAGGCGGCTCCCGGCCGAGGGGCCCAGCGGGCCCAGGCGCTCCTGAATGCCGATGCCGAGGGGCGGGCTGCCGAAGGGGCTGCCATCGCCGCGCACCACCTCGGCCGAGACGAGCCCGACGCAGAGGTCCATCGCGCGCGCGTAGTCACCGGCGTCGGCGGCGTTGCCGAGGGCGAGCCCGTCGTCGCACCCACCGTCGCGGCGCACCACGTCGACGCGGCCGTCGCAGTCGTCGTCGACGCCGTTGCCCAGCACCTCACGCTCCGCAGGAGAGACGCGGGCCGGCATCGGGCACTGAGCGGTCGTCTCGCAGCAGTCTCCCGTGAGCACGGTGAAGCCGTCACCGTCGACGTCGGGTGGCGTCGCGCACATTCCGGCGTCACAGCCCTGGGTCGCGCTGCACGTCTGGTTGCAGCCGCCGCAGTGTTGGCGGCTGGTGCGGGGGTCGATGCAGACGCGGTCGCAGGGCGTGAGCCCGGCCCCGCACACGAGGGTGCACGTGCCCGCGAGGCAGCTCTCGCCCGGCGCGCAGCGCGTCTGGCACGCGCCACAGTGGAGCGTGCTGTTCTCGAGGTCGAAGCACCCGCCGGCGCAGGCGGTCAGGGACGCAGCGCACTGGCACGTGCCGCCGAGGCAGGTGCCGTTCTGGCAGCGCGCGCCACAGCGGCCGCAGTTGAAGACGTCGGTCCCGAGGCTGACGCAGCGATTGAAGCACGAAGACTCGCCCTCGCCACAGGTGACACACGCGCCGTCGAAGCAGACGGCGCCCGAGGCGCAGGCCTGGTTGCACGCGCCGCAGTTCTGCCGGTTGGTGCGGGGGTCGATGCAGCGGTCTTCGCAGAGCAGCTGCGTGTCGCGGCAGACGAGGGGCTCGCCTGCGTTGCAGCCCGAGCAGCCCGCGAACGCCATCAAGACGAGCGACGCCAGGGCACGCATCGCGGCGCACTGTTCCACAAGCAGCGGCCCGGGGTCGACCTTCGCGCGAGCGGCGTGGCCAGCGTCGCCTCCCTGGCGTCGGGCATGCCGCGACTCCCGGAGCGGCGGCGCCTGCGTGGCGGGCCGACGCTTCCGGGGCTCGAAGGGGGCGCGACTCGGCCCCCTTTCGTTCGACCCGTCACTCGGGGCGAGCGCGCAGCGACGCGGGCCGCGGTGACTGCATCAGTCCAGCCCCCGTCGATTCACGCCCCGTACCTCGAGGCCGGCGCCGACGTCATCGAGACGAACACCTTCGGCGGCCGTCGTCAGTCCAGCGGGTAGTCGGTGTAGCCCTTCTCACCCGGCGTGTAGAACGTGGCGAAGTCGGGCGGCCGCAGCGGCGCGTTGGTGCGCAGCTTCGACACCAGCGTCGGGTTCGCGAGGAAGGGCCTGCCGAAGGCGACGAGGTCGGCCCGGCCCGAGCCGAGGGCGGCTTCTGCGCGCGGCGCGTCGAAGCCACCCGCGAGAATGAAGGGCCCGTGGAAGGCCTCGCGCATGTCGGTGAGCAGGCCCGCGTCGGGCGCAGGAGCGCCCATCGCCGAGTGGTCGACGATGTGGACGTAAGCGAGCCCGAGCCCGCGGAGCGCCTTCATCAGCGTGAGGTACACGTCGCGCGTGTGCGGGTCGGTGACGAGC
>JALOQF010000616.1 GCA_025459425.1 Myxococcaceae bacterium
GCGCGACACCACCCCCGACGTCGAGGGCACCGCGACGCCCGGCGCCAGCGTCACCGTCATCATCGACGGACAAGACGTCGGCACCGTCACGGCCGACCCGATGGGCCGGTGGACGTTCACCCCCACGATGCCGCTCGCCGAGGGCCCACATGACGTGCGCGCGCGGCAGAGCGTCAACGGCTCCACCAGCGGCGACAGCGCCTCGAACCGGTTCGTCGTCGACACCCGCGGGCCACCCACGACGCTGGCCGTGACGCCGGCCGACAGCACCGAGGGCACCACCGTGACGGCCTCGGGCGTGACCGAGCCCAACGCGCGCGTCACCGTGTACGTCGGCATGACGCCGGTCGGCACCGTCAACGCCGACGCGAACGGCTTGTGGCAGCAGCCCCTGCCCTCGGCCTCCATTCCGCCGGGTGAGTACGACGTGTCGGCCGACGCCACCGACGCGGCTGGAAACACCGGGCCCCGGAGCCAGGTCGTTCGCGTCATCGTCAGGCAGGCCGACAGCCAGTGGGGCGGCGGCGGCTTCGGCGGGCTCGGCGGGTGTGCCTCGGTGCCGGGGCCTGCGCTCGTGATGCTGGCCCTGGTGCTCCGCCGACGTCGAGCGGCCCGCTGACCCACGTCCTCCGCTCGTGGCATCTCCAGGGTCCGGAGGCCAACCGTGACGCCGAAGCCCACCACCGTGAGACTTCACGCAGGTCGCGCGCCGTCGTTGCCACGCCTCGTCCTCGTGGCCGCGGTGTGTGTGGCGTCCCTCGCGGCGGCCGCACCCGAGGTGTCGTTGAGCATCGGAGGCGCGGCCTTCCCCGCGGTGAAGCCCAGCGCGCGCCTCGAGGCGGCGGTCGTCGACGTCACCGGAGAGCGCTGGGACCTGTCGCGCGACGTGACGCGCGGGCTGGTCGCTCCCGGCCTCGCGCTCGGGCTCCGGCTCCGCTTCGGCTCGTTCACCGCTGCGCTCGAGGCCTCCCTCGCCTTCGCCAGCTTCGCGAACGAGGCCGGGAAGACGGGGCAGCTCTATGGCGCGACGGTCGCCCTGCCGCTGGGGCTGCGACGAACCCTCGGACCCCTCGAGGTGACGGCCTTCGCGGGCCCAGCGCTCGTGTTCGGCGGCTTTGGCCTGGGCACGCTCTCGCGCCGCGAGGGGCGGCCGATCGACTTCGGCAGCGTGCGCTTCTTCGACGACGAGACGGCGCTGCACCTGGTGGACACGAGCGTGGGCCTCGTCGCCGGCGCCGAAGTGCGCGTGCCGCTGCGAGGTGCGCTGTCGGCCTTCGTGCAGGTCGGTGGCCAGGTCACCGTGTGGACGACGCGCTCCTTCAACCTCGCCGGCTTCGTCGACGAGGCGCAGAGCCGCGTCGAGTGGAGCCTCAGGCCCCTCTCCGATTCAGCCATCACGGCCAGCCTGGGCGGCCGCTCGCTCGGAGACCCGCAGGCCTTGAGCTTCTCGGGCCCACGGGTTTCGGCCGGCCTCGCGCTCACCTGGTGAGGCCAGGGCCCTGCGTCTGACGCCCGGCGAACTCCCGGCGCTGACGCCGGAACAGCCACGCGAGGTTGAGAAAGAGCATCAGGTTTCCCAGCGAGCCGAAGAGATCGCGCGAGGCCGGCCACCGCCACGCCAGGGTCGCGAAGACGAAGTAGCCGATGACGGCCGGCCACACCGGCGGGAGCACGGTGCTGGCGATGACGCCCGCGAGGAGGCCCCAGTAGCCGAGCAGCAACGCGCTGCCCTTGTCGCCGACCTGCACCTCGAGCACCACCAGCAACACGAGGGCCGCGACGACCTGGAACGACATGCCGAACAGCAGCAGGCGGGCGATCTGTTGATTCAGGGGCGTGCGGTGCTCGGGGCGTGTGCGCCGCGAGACGATGATGATGACGACGACCGACAGCGCGGCGATGGGAATGGCCGCCAGCACGTCGTTGGCGATCAGCACCCTCGGCCCCATCAGGAAACGCAGCCCCGGGGCGATCACCCACAACACGCCCAGGCTCAGGCCGACGAAGAAGCGGCGCTGAAACCCGGTGAGCGGGTCGAGGCTCTCGGCCATGCGCTGCAGCCGCTCGAGCTCCTTCGCCTTCTCGGCTTCGACGGCCTCGGCGCGCTCGACGTCGGCCACCAGCGCCGGCGGTGGCTGGGGCAGCTCGACGAGCAGCCGTCGCGCCGCGCTCACCGCGCCCCGGCCGAGCTCGACGCGCACCATGCGCTCGATGACCCGCACGAGCCCCTCGGACGCCACGACGTTGCCGGGCCAGCTCCGCAGCGCCTGCTGGAAACCGAAGCGGCACTCCGAGAACAGCCGCGCGACGTGGGTCGTGTCGACGTTCGAGCCCTCGAGCGCGGCCTCGAGCTCCTTCGCGCGCTCCGCCGACTGCGCCGCGAGCTCCCGCGAGCCCTGGTGCTCGAGGAAGGCCTCGAGGGCCTGGCGCACCTCGAGCGCGGACGCGGGGCGGCGCTCCGGCCGTGGCGCCATGCACGAACGAACGAGCGCCGCCAGCTCGTCGGGCACTTCGGCGGGGAGGGCCGGCGTCGAGGCCAGCACGCTGGCCACCATCTCCTTGATCGAGGCCTTCAGGTGCGGAGGCCGACCGGTCGCCACCTCGAAGAGCACGCTGCCCAGCAGGTACACGTCGGTGCGTGGCGAGAGCACCGCGCCCTCGCCCCCGAGCATCTCGGGCGCCATGTACGCGGGCGTGCCGGCGAACTGGCTCGTCGGGCCCTCGTTCGTCGCGATGCCCCAGTCGACGAGGTACACCTCACCGAAGCGGCCGAGCATGACGTTCTCGGGCTTGAGATCTCGGTGCACCACGCCGCGCGCGTTGGCGAAG
>JALOQF010000617.1 GCA_025459425.1 Myxococcaceae bacterium
AGGCTGAAGCGGCCGTAGGTGGCGAAGTTGCCCAGCGAGTAGGCGATGAGGCGGCCCTGGTAGACCTCCATGCCGCGCAGCACGTGGGGCCCGTGGCCGATGACGACATCGGCGCCGGCGTCGATGACTCCGCGCGCGAAGGCCTTCAGGTCGCCGCGATTCTCTCCGAGGTACCGCTCGGCCCCGTCCTTTACGCGGTTCGCGTCGATGCCCTCGGCACCGCCGTGGAAGCTGACGATGACGAGGTCGTGGGTGCTGGCAGCCTGCGCGACGAGCTTCTTCGCGGCGGCGAGGTCGTTGACGTCATTCGTCGCCCCCGAGGTGTGGAAGGCCACCAGCGCCACCTTCTTTCCCTTCGCCGTCACGGTGCCGATGGAGCCGGGCGGGCCGCTCCACACGATGCCCTCACCATCGAGGGCCTTCTCGGTCTCGCGGCGGCAGGCCTCTCCGAAGTCACCGGAGTGGTTGTTGGCGGTCGACCCCAGGTCGATGCCGGCGGCCTTCAGGTGCTTCGCGTAGCGGGTCGGCGAACGAAACGCATAGCAGTTGCCGCCCTTGCGGCACTTGGCGCTCGAGCCCGAGTCACAGAGGGGCCCTTCGAGGTTGGCGAAGGTGAGGTCGGCGTCGGCGAGCCAGTCGCCCACGCCGCCAAGGAGCGTCGCGCCGTCGTCAGGTGGCAGGTAGCCCTCGGGCACCGACGTGCCCAGCATCACGTCTCCGACGGCGCGCAGCCGCAGCGTTCCCCCGTCCTGGCCCAGCGTCAGCGCGAGCACCATCACCAGCGTCATGGGCGCCAGATGCCACGAAGGAGTTCCCGCACCAAGGCTCTCCGGCGCCCAGACACGACTCGGCCCCGCAGACGTGCTCCAGCGGGAGCACGTCGGCAGGGCCTCGCGCCACGTCGAACCTCAGTAGTTCTCGTGCGCGAGCGACTCGCCGAGGCGCGGGTCGTTGATGGCGACCACCTTGTTCCGGTTCAGCCAGAAACCGAACGACGCAAGGAAGACGCCGACGAACCCCAGGAGCGAGGTGAAGTCGAGGTACGAGAGGGCGAGGTGCGGCTCGTGGTGGCCCTCACCGCCGTGCAGGCCGGCGTTCGGCATGATGAGCCAGTACAGGTCGACGACGTGCATGACGAGCATCCACGTGCAGCCGATGGCCAGCGCGGTGCGGTTCCGCTTCATGTGACGCGAGATGAGGAAGAAGAACGGCACGAAGAAGTGGAGCACCGGCAGCGCGTAGGACACCGGCGCCCAGCCGCCGTGCGTGCGCATGATGTAGAACTCGGTCTCTTCCGGAATGTTCGCGTACCAGATGAGGATGAACTGGCTGAACGCGATGTACGCCCAGAAGACGCCGTAGCCGAAGACGTACTTGCCCAGGTCGTGGAAGTGCTCGGTCGTAATGGCCGTCTTGAGCACACCGGCCTTCTGGAGGCCCATCGACACGAGCGCGAGGAACGCGTTGAACGACAGCATCGAGACGGCGAAGAAGTAGACGCCGAAGATGGTCGAGTACCAGTGCGGCTGCAGGCCCATCACCCAGTCGATGGCCGCGAACGACGACGACAGCGCGAACAGCGCGAGCCCGGGAGCGCTCACGGTGATGAGCCGCCCCACCATCGAGGCCCGCTTCGCCGGGTCGTTCTCGTCGTCCATCTTCGTCGAGTTGCTGTGGAGCACCCACGCCAGCGCGCTCCAGATGGTGAAGTAGAGCGCCGCGCGGACGAAGAAGAAGCCCGGGGTGAGGAACCACGTCTTGCGCGCGAGAATCTCGTCCATCTCGTGGCTCCACGGGTACAGGTCGTGGAAGCCGATGGCCGCGATGGGAATGAAGAGGAGCGCGAAGGCTGGCAGCGCCATCACCACCGCTTCGGCGATGCGGCGCAGCACCACGTGCCAGCCCGCCTTCACCAGGTGGTTGATGAGCAGCCAGGCCAACGAGCCCAGCGCCACGGTGAGCGCCACCTCGAAGCCGAAGAGGTAGGCGTACATCGCCCGCGCCTTGTTCTCGCCGAAGGCCGAGCCGAGCGTCGCGCCCAGCCCCACCACCGCCATCACGCCACCAATCATCGGCAGCTTGGCGAAGAGGCTCGTCGAGGGAATCGTGATGTCCGTCGGTTTTTCGATCGCGTGTGCCACGGTCGGTCCCTCAGTTCAGGGTCTTCATGTAGAGAATGAGGCTCTCGAGCTCGAGCGGCTCGAGCGCGATGACCGGCATCGCCGGCGGATAGCCGTCGACGATCTTCGCCATGGGCTGAAGGATGGACTCCTTCAGGTACGCCTCGTCAGCCTTCACTTCGGAGACCGGACCACCAGGACCCGCAGCGACCTTCTCGACGCGGTTGTAGATGCCCTTGAACGACGGCCCGACCAGCCGTGAGCCGTCGATGGAGTGACAGCCGAAGCACGTCTTCGTCTTGTAGAGCTTCGCGCCAACGTCGGCCGACGCCACGGTCACCGCAGCAATCTTCTCTTCGCCGACTTCCCACGGAATGTTCGAGTCCTTCTGGCGCTGCAGGTCGCGCACCCAGGCCACGATGGCCCAGCGGTCCTCGACTGGAATCTGCGCTGCGTAGGACGACATGTTGCCGTTGTTCACGCCGTTGTAGATGGCCGAGTAGATCTTCCCGTTGGTGAGCGCCTTCACCCGCTCGCTGTGCATCGCAGGCGGAGCGATCAGCAGACCCTTCTCGGTGTTGACCGGGCCGTCGCCGTCACCGTTCGGCCCGTGGCAGGGCGCGCAGTAGATGCGGTACCGCTGACCGCCACGCTCGACGAGCCCGGCCTTGGGCGACCCATCATCGTTGCGGATGCTCGCGGGC
>JALOQF010000618.1 GCA_025459425.1 Myxococcaceae bacterium
CCGAGGTGATCGTCGAGGGCACGCTCGAAGGCTCGGTGCTGGTCGGCGTACTCAAGACCTGCGCCGAACCGCCGAGCTGTGGCCAACTGGTGCGGATTCCCTTCATGGGGGTCTTCTCGGCCGGCGCCTTCACTGCCTTCATCGAGCCGCCGCCCGGCTGCTCGACCCCCGGCGTGCAGAGCCCGCTCACCTTCGTGCCCACCAACGCCACGAGGCTCCTCACCGGCACCGCCTACGTGAAGCGTGACGACCTCGACAACGCCATCGCGATTCTTCGTCCCGCGGCGGCGAGGCCCGACGGAACGCTCGAAGCCAACGGCGAGTTCGGCGTGCTCTACACCCTCGGCGTGGCGCTCTCGAAGAAGCGCGAGTACGCCGAGGCGCGCAGCATCTTCCTGCGGGCCACCACGGGCCAGGCGTCGCTCGAGGAGCGCGCCGACGTGTACTTCAACCTCGCCTGCGCCGAGGCGGCGCTGATCACCAGGGTGCCGGCCTACGAGGCGCAGGCCCTCGAGCACCTCAAGGAGGCGCTCAAGCTCGGAAAGCCGGGGCAGTTCCGCGCCGACTTCGGCTCCGACGAGCTCGCGCCGCTGCGGGGCAACCCCGACTTCCGCAGGCTCTCGGAGCTGGCGAAGAAGGGCCTCAAGTGACGATCCCCGCCCGCATCGGGCCGTGGGACGTCCTGCGGCCAGCAGGCAAGGGCGGCATGGCCGAGGTGTTCCGCGTGCGCGGCCTCGAGGGGCCCTTCGAAGGCAAGGAGTACGCGCTCAAGCGGCTGTTGCCCACGCTCGAGGCCGACGCCGACGCGGTGAAGCTGTTCTCGGCCGAGGCGGAGCTGTCGCGGCACCTGCATCACCCGAACATCGTCGAGGTGGTCGACGTCGGCCGTGAGGGCACGTCGATCTACATGGTGATGGACTTCATCGACGGGCGCGACGTCGGGCAGATCGTCAAGCGCTGCCGGCAGAAGAAGGTGTTCTGGCCCGTCGACTTCGCCGTGTACCTGACGAAGGCGCTGCTCGACGCGCTCGAGTACGCGCACCACGCGACGGATCCCTCGGGGCGGCCGCTCGGCATCATTCACTGCGACGTCTCGCCCTCGAACTTCTTCGTCTCGCGCACCGGCGAGCTCAAGCTCGGAGACTTCGGCGTCGCCCGCTCGCTCATCGAAGGCGGCCCCGACCAGGTGATGGGCAAGCCCTATTACCTCTCGCCCGAAGCGCTCGAAGGGCACCTCACGCCGCAGGTCGATCTCTGGGCCGTCGGCGTGACGCTCTACGAGCTGATCACCCTCCAGCGGCCCTTCCAGGGCAAGACGCCCGACGAGGTGTTCGATGCGATTCGCCATTCGCGGTACGTGCCGGTGCAGCAGCTCCGGCCAGACGTACCGTCGGTGATCGACGGCCTGTTGGCGCGCGCCTTCGACGCCGAGCCCGAGCTGCGGTACCCCTCGGCGGCGTCCTTCGCGCAGGCCCTGATGCCGCTCTACGACGAGCGGGTGGGCACGCCGCTGGCGATCTCGGCCGTGGTGCGCGGCCTCTTCGGCACCACCGATTGAGTTGCAGGAAAACCAACCGTGACGATTGCGAACGAGCGCGTGGGCGGCCACCTTCGTGCCACCTGACGGGTCGAGCCTCCTCGGTCGGGCGGTCGACTGAAGTCGCCGCGGCGGCGCAGGGGCGGCAAATGCGCTACTCGACCCGCGGGACGCCGCGGTCAGCCCCCCTGCTGCGGAGTCCTGGAGCAGGGCAGGTCGAACGGCCTGCCCTGCTTCTTTGTTCGTGGGGTGGCTTCGCCTGGCGCGTGAACGGACCTCGCGGCATCGAACCGCCCGACGTGGACCCGCAGGGCGCAGCAGGGGCCGTTCGCTCAGCCGGTGCGCCGGACCCCTGGCGCTGACTCCTCGGCGGCCGGCTCCGCGGGGGCTCCAGCGGCCGGAGAATCGGCGGTCCACCGGTCGGTCGCGCTCGCTGGCGTCACCACCATCACGCACGATTCGCCGCCGTCTCGAACGCAGCGCTCCTGGCGCACCTCGACGTCGACGCCGAGCGCGTTGCACGCCGAGATGAGAATGCCCTCTTCGATGTGGCATTGGTGCGGGGTGGACTTCTCGAGCCGCGCGTGGGTGGCGTCGAAGCCCAGCACCGTCCACCCGCCGATGGTGTCTCCACGGTTCACCGCGCGGTACATGCCGTCTGCGGCGGCCGATGGCGCGCAGCACCTCGGCCCCGAACCGGGCTTCGGCGGCCATGCCGAGCGCGAGGAGCAGATCGATCGAATACCAGCGGTCTGCCTCGAGCTTGCGGACGAAGGGCATCCAGTGGGCGCTGAAGCCGGGCTCGATCGCGTCCACTGCAGAGAACGCCGCGATGAGCTCGCTGCCGAGCGTTTCGTGGTTCCACCCCTCGTAGGTGTGGGTCGGTCGACGTGTGCTCATGGGGTCGCCTCCCGGCGCCAGCAAGGCAGATGCAACTGCGTGCCCAACGCAGGCTTCACGCCTTTCTCCACGATTCTCGGAGGGCCGAGTCGGCGGGCACCCGGTGGGCCCGGGCGAAGGAACGGGTCAGATGCACCCCAGCCGGGCCCGGTGACCCTCCCACCGACGTCGGCTGGAGCTTTGCGGGCGGAATCACCCGGTCCCGCGCGCGCCTCGGGCTCGTTCGACTCGATGATGGGTCGATCACCAGACGGTGAATCTCGAGGTGCGAGTCCGCGAAGGCGGTGAACCGTCGTCACCGGCCGGCCCGCCCGCGTCTTAAGGCGTGCGCATGCCGTCGAGGCGCGTCAGCAGGTCGGCCGCCGACACGAAGGTGAACCAGACCTCGCCGTGGCTCAGGGCCAGCCCGCTCGAGAGGGGAATCGTCACCTGCGGAGAGAGGCGGTCGAAGAACCACCGATCGGCTTCGCAGCGGATCAGCCCGAGCTCGCGCGAGACGGTCACGTCGTCGACGACGAGATCGTTCGAGCTGGCGCGGCCGATGCGCAGGGGCCGCGCGCCGACGAGCGGGAAGGCGATGGCCTCGTGCGTCGGAGTGCGGGGCGGGCCGGCCTGCCTGGGCGTGCGCGTCTCGATGACGTCGGGGCGCTGGCCTTCGGTCGGGCGGCCGGGGCCGCTCTCCCAGATGAGCCAGGGGTGGGGGTACTTGTCGAGAAAGCCCGCTCCCAGCATCAGCCGCTGGCGGTAGAGCAGAGGCAGCGAGAGGGGCGACACCATCGAGCTGGGCAGCATGACGCGCCCCCTGACGCACCGCCACCGAACCTGCGCGGAAACGATGACGGGCGCCCATGGAAAGCTCCAGGGGCGCCCGTCGACGACCGTTCAGCAGATCTTCTTCAGCTGCCCTTGATCTCGAGCAGCTCGACCTCGAACACCAGCACCGCGTTGGGCGGAATGCCGGGGCGGCCGCGCTCGCCGTAGGCGATGTCTGGCGGGCACACGAGCTTCGCCTTGCCGCCGACCTTCATCATGCCGACGCCCTCGGTCCAGCACTTGATGACGCCGTTCAGGGGGAACTCGGCCGGCTGGTTGCGCGAGTACGACGAGTCGAACTCCTTCCCGTCGAGCAGGGTGCCCTTGTAGTGCACCTTCACCGTCTGCTCCGGCTTCGGCGAGGCGCCCTTGCCGGCGGTCTGCTCGATGTAGATGAGGCCCGAGGCGGTGCGCTTGGCGCCCTTCTCCTTCGCGAACTTCTCGGTCTCCTTCTTCGAGAGCTCCTTCTGCTTCTCGGCCCGCACCGCGGCCTTGGCCTGGAGGAACTGATCGACCTTCGGCCCGTACTCGTCGAGCTTCACCGCGAGGTCCTTGCCCTGGGTGGCGTCGGCGATGCCCTTCATCACCTCGCCCAGCTCGGCCTCTGACAGCTCGGCGCTCGCCAGCGGCGTGCGCGTCGCGACGAAGGTGCCCAGCACATAGGCGACCTTCTTCGTGTCTTCCGGCGTGAGCGGCGGCGGCTCCTGCGGCTTCGGAGGCTCGGCGTTCGGCACGCCCGGAGGTGGAAGCGAGGGGGCCGTGGTGTTGGCCGTGGGGGTGCCCCCAGAGCCGGTTTCTTTCTTCTCGCTCGGGCAGCCGAGGAGGGCGAGCGAGGCAGCGGCGAAGGCGCCGACGAGACGATTGGAGCGCTTCACTTCACACCTCCCTGATCACCGGGGTTCGACGGCATCTGCGGCATCGGCATGCCCGGCGGCGGGGCAGCGCCCTTCTTCACCTCGAGCAGCTCGACCTCGAAGGTGAGCGTCGAGCCGGCCGGAATCGTCGGCTGCGGGGCGTCGCCGTAGGCGATGTCGGGTGGGCACACGAGCTTCGCCTTGCCGCCCACCTTCATCTTCTGCACGCCCTCGGTCCAGCAGGGGATCACGCCGCCCAGCGGGAACTCGGCGGGCTGGTTGCGCTTGAACGAGCTGTCGAACTCGGTGCCGTCCATCAGCGTGCCCTTGTAGTGGACCTTCACCGTGTCCATCGACGTGGGCTGGTCGCCGGCGCCGGCCTGGGTCTCGATGAAGACGAGCCCCGACGGGAACTTCTGCGCGCCCTTCTCGGAGGCCATCTTGTTGGCGTACTCGGCGCCCTTCGCGCGCTCCTTCACCGCGAGCTCCTTCTGCTTCGCGTTGAACACGTCTTGCCGCGCCTTGAGGAACTGGCCGACCTTCGCGTCGAACTCCTGCGCGTTGACGGCGAGGTCCTTCTTCATCGCCGCGTCGAAGAGCCCCTTCTTGAGCTCGGCGAGCTGCTCGTCGTCCATCGCCGTCATGCCGACGGGGGTGTTCTTCGCGATCAGCACGCCGAGCGCGTAGAGCGTCTTGTTCAGCTCGTCGCCGGTCGGGATCGCCGGCGGCTTCGGCGCCGCGGCAGGAGCCGGCTTCTGCGCCAGCGCCACGCCGGACAGCGCCAGGCAGAGGAGGGTGAGTTTGTACACGGAGGGTCCTTTTCTGGGGGGGGCTGGGGGG
>JALOQF010000619.1 GCA_025459425.1 Myxococcaceae bacterium
ACGGCCGCGGGTTCGACGACGGGTTCGGCCCTCGCACACCCCTTTGGGTTCGAAGACTGGGGCACCGCGCCCGAGCGCTGCGGCGACGCGCACGCCTGGTTGTTCGACCCGTACGACCCGGTGTCCGGAGACCCGATGCCGTCGACGTGGGCCCAGCGTGCCGCGCGCGCGGTGGTGGGGCACGCCGACGAGGTCGAGCTGCACGTGCGACCGGTCGTCGACCTCGCGTGGACGTGAGCCTTGCCGCGCACGAACGTCTGGCCGCGCCCGCGTTCAGCTCAGGCTTCAGCTTTCCGTCCAGGTGGCGAGAAACGAGGCCAGGAGTCCGCCCTCCAAGTCCCTGGCTTTACGGCCTGATACTCACCGCGCTTTGAATCTCTTGTCCCTCCGGTGCGAGTCACCAGTGCAAGGTGGGATCCACGCGCAACCCACGTTTCCGTCGTGGGGGTTCGCGGGTCATGTGGGGAGCCGCGGTTCTGCTGCGCCTCAGCGCCTCGTCACTCCTCACCAGCGAGCGCACCGCCGAGGCCCTGCCTCATCGTCTCGAGCTGCTTGCCCTGCTTCTCGACGTGCTTCTTCTTTTCGGCGCGGGCGCGCTCGGCCTTCTCCTTCTCTTCGTTCTCCTCCTCCTGCTTCTGGTGCAGCGCCGCTTCGCGCTCGGCGAGCTCGGCCTCCTTGCGACGGAGCGCGTCTTCCTTCGCGGCGAGCTCCTTCGAGCGGTCGGCCCCGGTCGCGCCGGCACACGCCGACGGGTCGTCCGCACACCGGAGCTTCTGATCTTCGGCCCGCGCCTCGGCGTCGAGCTCGGCCTGCGACTTCTTCGCGACGGCCTTCGCCGCGCCGTTCGACTTGATGACCTTCACGGACTTCGTGAGGGCGGCTACGAGAGCACGGCGGCGAGGGCGAGGGAGAGGACCATGCCGGGACCCTACCGTCGGAGCGCCGGGCGGGTCTCCGACGACGGTCGCGCAAAAACGCGCCTCGTTGCTATGTCTTGTGTTCGTGCGTCCCTTCGCTCGCGTCATCGTCCCCGTCGTGTGGATATTGCTGTCGTGCGGCCCGCAGCGCGAGGCGGAGTGCCAGCCATCGACCTGCAGTGGCTGCTGTGACGCCGCCGGCGTGTGTCGACCCGGCCTGGCCAGCGAAGCGTGCGGGCGCGCGGGTGATGCCTGCTCGAGCTGTGTCGCTCCGCAGGCATGCGTCTTCGGCTCGTGCCAGGTGGGCTCCGGCGCAGGGGACGGCTTCGCCGGCGGAGGCGGCGCCGCGGGCGGCAGCGCAGCGGGGGGAACCGCCATCGCCGGCGGATCAGCCATCGCCGGCGGATCAGCCATCGCCGGCGGATCAGCCATCGCCGGCGGATCGGCCATCGCCGGCGGATCGGCCATCGCCGGCGGATCAGCCGTCGCCGGTGGAAACGCCACCGCCGGTGGAAACGCCACCGCCGGTGGAACCGCCACCGCGGGTGGAACCGCCACCGCGGGTGGAACCGCCACCGCGGGTGGAACCGCCACCGCGGGTGGGGCCGCCGTGGGTGGCGGAAGTCCCGTCGGTGGAGGCGCCGCGCCGCCTCTCAACGCGCCGCCACAGGTGGTCTCGCTCATCGCGAACAGCCAGACGCTGACCACGTCGGGCTTCGTGACCCTCATGGCGACCGTCACGGACCCAGACGGGCTGGGAAACCTCGCCGGAGGAACCCTCCACCTCGCGTCGACCGGTCAACTGCTCGGGCCCTTCACCGGCGCCGTCGGGAGCTACTCGTACACCCTCCGATGGACGGAGTTGCCGACGACGGTGACGACCTTCCCCTCGACTGGTGGCTCGGTAGAGCTCGAGGCGCGCTTCCTGGACGCGGCCTCTGCCGTCGGGACTCGCCGTATCACGCTGACACTGAGCTGTTCCTCGCTGACGGCCTGCGCTGGCAGGTGCGTGTCCCTCGAGAGCGACACCGGGAACTGCGGCGCCTGTGGCCGTCAGGTACCTTCGGGTGGAGTCTGCTCGAACGGAGTGCCCAGCTGTGGCTCCCGAACCCTCTGCAACGGCGGCTGCCGCGACCTCTCGAATGACCCGGCCCACTGCGGCAGCTGCGGGCGGAGCTGCGCGGCCTGGGCCTCCTCCGTTGGGCTGACGGGCACGGAAATCGCGGTGTGTCGTCAGGGCAAATGCGCGAAGACCCTGCAGACGACATCTCGCAACACGTGCAACGCGCTGTGCTCGCAGCGCGGCTCGGTGTGCCGTCCGACGCTCACGTTCGACCGGGGGTGCACCAGCGCCTTCGCCAGCGGCTCGGTCCTCGGTGCCTGCGCCGATTTCAGATCGCAGACCAGCTCGGGCCTCTGCGGCGCCTGGGGGGCCGACTGCGCCACCACACCTCCGACGACGATCACGTACGTGTCACAGACGTGCCAGTTCCAGTCGATGCGGTGCTTCTGCGCCGAGCCCTGAGCGAGAGCAGGCGGCAGTGCGCAGACGCTTTACGACGCGCGCGCCAGTTCGGTACCGTCTGCGCGCGGTCGCTTCCGACGGCTGACAGGGGGCTCCATCACATCTGCAAAGTGGGGCCAACATCGCCTGTTGGTAGCACTTTGCAACCGCTCGGTCTGGCGTGCGCCGCGTCGACAGCGGGCCTCGTGGCCCGCGCTGCTCGTCTCGGTGCGACGCTGGCCGATGGCATACGCCCCCTCCGTCGAGCTGCGTGGCGTGGCCGCGCGCGACCTGACCGCGACCGAGTGGCTCGCCCTCACGGCCGCGGGTTCGACGACGGGTTCGGCCCTCGCACACCCCTTTGGGTTCGAAGACTGGGGCACCGCGCCCGA
>JALOQF010000028.1 GCA_025459425.1 Myxococcaceae bacterium
GCAGGTGGCACGAGCGGCGGCTCTGCAGGTGGCACGGGCGGCGGCTCCGCAGGTGGCACGAGCGGCGGCTCTGCAGGTGGTGGCACGGGCGGCGGCTCCGCAGGTGGCACGGCCGGCGGCGCGCCGGACGGCGGACTGGTGGGAGATGGAGGCCTCGACGGCGGCGCCGACGCGGGGTGCGGCTGCGGGAGCCGGCAGTGCCTGAGCGACGGCGGGTGCGCCGACTGCCTCGTCGACCAGCAGTGCCCTGCGACCGCGCCCTTCTGTGACAACACAAGGAACGTCTGCGTGCAGTGCCGCCCCACGAATGACACCTGCGACGCCGGCACGTACTGCTCTCCGCTCGGAGCCTGCACGCGCGGCTGCCGGCGCGCTTCGGACTGCCGCACGGGCCTGTGCCTGCCCTCTCACGACTGCGTCACCTGCCAGGGAGACACCGAGTGCGAAGCAGGCCGCGTCTGTGGCTCCGGCGTGTGCGCCCCGCCCTGCACCACGTCCTCCACGTGCGCGCCAGGGTGGCAGTGCTGTCAGCAGCGCTGCGTCGACCCCACCCGCGACCCGGCGCACTGCGGAGCGTGCAACCAGCCGTGCGGCGTGGCCCGGTTCTGCGGGGCCGGCCAGTGTCGCGACACCGTGCTCTCGAACGTCTGCTCGGTGACCGAGGCGCGCGCCCTGCTCGACGGCATTCCGGGCGACGACGACGCAGGCATCACCATCAGCCAGGCAGTCGCCAGTGGCTGTCTGCCGCCGCTCGTCGCCTCGGCGGTGCCGCAGCGCGACTCGGGCGTCCTGGCGACCAATGGTGAGCCGCTCCTCACGGGGCCGCTGCTCTGCGTGGGCGGAGGTTCCTTCTTCCAGGCCTCGATGGCCTGGCTCGAGACGAACGGCTTCGCCCACGTCTTCGACACCAGCACCGGCACGCAGTACCGGTTGAGCCTTCGCGACGGCGGCGTCGTGGCGATGGGCCCCGCGTCGACCATCACGCCCACGCGCGACCTCTTCGTGCTTCAGCTCATGCGTGCGCCGAGCGGCGCCGTGGTGCTCAACGCCTCGGGCTTCTACGCCGAGGGGACCCTGGCCGGCGCCTGGTACGTGCAGAACGCGCTGGTGCCCATGCGCCCGACCTTCACCTCGCCGTTCGTCGTCATCGAGTGGATCGACGTCAACGGAAACGGCCCCGACCCGATGGATACGTTCACCCGCCTCGCCCCCTGAGCGGGCTCAGGCCGACGACGGCCCACGCGCCGCGTACCGCTCGGCCAGCAGGTGCGTCGCGAGGAAGAAGGTCTGTCGCTGCAGATCCGCCACGCTCGCGAGGCTGCGTTTGCCGAAGCGCCGCGCCCTCGCCACGAGCTTTCCGCGATCACCGCTGGCCTGCACGAAGTCGCTCGCCCGCTGCGCGAAGTAGATGCCGAGGTTGACGCCGCGGTACAGGCGCTCGGTGATCGCCGTCCACTGGGTCTGGTCGAAGAACACCTCACGAAGCGCGTCACCCTGGGGCGACTCGTAGTCCTGGGCGACCGCCTTCTTGCCGAACCCGAACGCCTCACGCGGTACGCCGCGCTCCTCGAGCAGCCGCCGCGGAATGGGCCGGTCGTAGTCGTTCCCGAGCTGCCAGGGCTTCATCTCGGCCGAACGGGACACCGCGTTGATCGCAGCGACGCTGCGCATGAAGAGGTACGGCACCGACGCCTCGACCACGCCGTAGCGCAACCTCGCCTCGATCAACGCGTAGCCGCTCTGCGCGCCGCGCACGATCTGCCCCGACAGCCCCAGCTCGCCGAGCTGTCGTTCCCACGCGCCGTCGCCCACGTGCCCCGCCCAGAACACGGTCGGCACCGGGTGCGCGTCGGCCTCGGTCAACATCGAGTGGAACACCAGCTCGGGCGAGATCTGCGCCGTCGCCCAGCACCAGGCCTCGAGCTCCTTCGGCATCGCGCGCAGCCCGAGGTCGAGGTACCGGGGCGTCGCGCCGAGCTTCCGGGCGATCTCCGAGCCGTCGTCGTCTGCGACGTTCGCGTTCATCAGCCCCTGGAGGAGCCGGGGCACCCGGGTGTTCGAGCGCGCCGCCGTCCAGCTCAGCAGCCCGGGCTCGAGCGTCGTCACCACGGCCGTGACCGCCGACGAGTCGTAGCCGCGAGAGGCCGAGGTGATGCTCCGCATCGGGTACCGGCGGGCCTTCGAGCTCGCGTTGGCGTGCAGGGCCGCGATGGCCTCGGACCACTGCCGCAGGTAGTCGGCGTAGGTGTCGAAGGTTCGCGGCCGATCACGAAAGTGGAACGACGGCGAGCCGTCGGGGGCGAGGCGCAGCGACTCGAAGATGAGCTGGCTCATCGTGGGAATGCGCGGGTGCAGCACGTGGAACTGGCGCACGTAGTTGAAGACACCCAGGGCCATGCTCTCGCCCCAGTCGCGGTGGTCGAAGCGCAGGTCGATGCGCGCGCCGAGCCGCCCGAGCAGGACGACCAGCGAGTTCGACACGTACCAGGTCGCACCGTCTCGCGCGTACACGCAGCGCTCGACGGTGGTGCTCGCAGGCACCACGTGGAGCCCGTCGTCGTCCAGGCGCAACCCGCTGCCGAAGATGGCCTCGGCGCGGTGAAACGCCCCTTCCTCGAACGGCCCCAGCCACATGCCCGCCACCAGCCAGCGGGGGCTCGGCGCCGGGTCGACCTCGACCATCGGCCCCACCTCGGCCTCGACGAGCCTGCCGTGAACGTCGACCTTCGCGAACCACGCCAACTTCGGGAGCGCTGCGTCTCGAGAGACCACCATCTGCATGGAGGGCCTTCTACTCCGGTCCGTTGGGTTCCAACGGTCTATGGTGCAGCGCATGTCGCGTCTGCTCGCCGTCCTGCTCATCGTCGCCGGGTGTCACAGCCCGCAGGCCCGGGCCTCGAGTCCCACGCCGCCCACGCGTGACGCCGGCGCGCCAACCATCGTCGAGCCCGTCTACGACGGCGAGCTCAAGGGCGGCTGGGAAGATCACGGCTGGGCCGAGCACGCGCCCAGGAAGGGTCGTGGCGAGACGCTCAAGCTCGAGAACTACGGCGGGTGGATTCTGACGAAGTACGCGCTCCAGGGCACCTTCGGCGGTCTCGTCTTCCACGTGAAGGCGCCGGCAGCCTTCGGTGACTTCCTCGAGGCGCGCGTCGACTCCGAGAGCGTCGACGTGTTTCCGCGCGTGCAGGTGACGGGGCGGCACGTGCGCGCGCTGGGTGATGGCTGGGCCGAGGTCTTCATCTCGATGCGCGAGCTCAACCCGAAGCTGCTCGCCTTCAACCGCATCAAGCTGCGGGCCTTTCGCGAGCTGCCGCCCCCCGGCCTCGTCGAGTTCGACCGCATCGGCCTCACCGGCGCCGACGACGCGCTCGTGCGTGAGGCGCAGGCGCTCCTCGAGCAGCCCGGCCTTCCCGCGGCGCTCGCGGTCGACTGCCGCGCGCCGGGCACCACCATCAGCCCGCTCATCTACGGCATCGCCTACAGCGCCCTGCGTGAACGCGACTCGACCCACCAGTTCGAGCTCAACGCCACCATTCGCCGCTGGGGCGGAAACCCGACGAGCCGGTACAACTGGGAGCTCGGCAACGCCTGGAACACGGGCGCCGACTACTTCTACTGGAACACCGCCTACGGCCATCCACCCGGCGAGCGCGTGTGGCAGACCTTCCTCGAGGTGAACCGCGACCGCGGCCTCAAGTCCGCCCTCACGGTGCCCATGCTGGGCTGGGTCGCGAAGGACACGAAGTCGGCCTCGTTCCCCGTCGCGGACTTCGGGCCTCAGCAGCAGCTCTGCCCCGAGAACGCCTCGTTCGGAAACGGCGTCGATCGCTCGGGCAAGCCGCTCACTCCGGGCCCGGCGACGCGCACCAGCCTGTCGATTCAAGCGCCCTTCGTCGAGAAGTGGGTCGCCGCCATCAAGCAGCTCGAGGCGAAGCGGGGGCGCGTCGTGCACCAGTACATCCTCGATAACGAGCCGGCCCTCTGGCACGACACCCACCGCGACGTGCACCCCCGGCCGGCGACGTACGACGAGGTGCTCGAGAAGACGATCGCCTTCGGCACCGCCATTCGAAAGGCCGACCCCGACGCGCTCATCGCGGGCCCCGCCGAGTGGGGCTGGCCCGGCTACTTCTTCTCGGCAGCCGACGCCGAGGCGGGCTTCGGGCTCAAGCCCGATCGCCGGGCCCACGACGACGTGCCGTTCATCGAGTGGTACCTCAAGAAGCTCGCGGCCCACGAGAAGAAGACGGGCGTGCGGGTGCTCGACGTGCTCGACCTGCACTACTACCCGCAGGCGAAGGGGCTCGGCGTCGGGACCGAGGGCCAGACCGACGCCGACACCAACGCCCTGCGCCTGCGTTCGACGCGCAGCCTGTGGGATCCACGCTACCTCGACGAGTCCTGGGTGAAGGAGCCGGTGCGGCTGCTGCCCCGCATGCAGGAATGGGTCGCCGCGAACTACCCCGGCCTCAAGCTGTCCATCGGCGAGTACAACTTCGGCGCCGAGGGCCACATCTCGGGCGGCCTGGCGCTCGCCGAGGCCCTGGGCCGCTTCGGGCAGCACGGCCTCTACTCGGCCTTCTACTGGACGTACCCGCCCGACAAGTCGCCTGCCTTCTGGGCCTTTCGCGCCTTCCGCAACTTCGATGGCCAGGGCGCGCGCTTCGAAGAGGTGTCGCTCCCGACCGAGGCGCCACGCGAGCTGTCTCTCTTCGCGGCACGCTCGACGGACAAGCGCCGGATGACGCTCGTGCTGCTCAACCTCTCGACGTCGGAGACGATGGAGGCCGCCATCTCGCTCAAGGGCTGCGCGCTCCCCACCGAGCACCGCGTCTTCACCTACGTCGGGGACCCGCGCGGGTTCGCGCCGGTGAAGACGGCGCTCGGCAAGGCGTACCGCGCCCCGCCGTCGTCGATCACCGTCGTCGAGCTCAAGCTCGGCGCCGGCCCCTGAGGGCCTCACAGCACCGAGCGCAGCGCCTCGTCGATCAACGTCGAGTCGGGCTCGACGACCCGCGCCTCGTCGAGGAGCGCGTGCGCCGCCAGGAGCGACGGGTGCTCGGGGCTGGTGCGCTCGAGCTCGGCGATGAACCGCTTGAGCCGGACGACGTCGCGCCGGGCCACGGCCACCTCGACCAGATGGCCGAGCTGCGAGCGCGCGAAGTCGACCTGCCCCGCCGCCACCAGGATGTCCCACGCGAGCTCGTGCGCCTCGACGTCGTCGGCGTCGCGCTTGATCCGCTCGAAGACGACGCCCAGGGCCTTGTCGTAGGCCCCCTCGGCCAACAGCTGCGCGATGCGCACGCGCTGCTCGACCCCGGCGCTGGTGGGAAACAAGGGGCGACCGAGCAGGGTCTCGTCGGGGGGCGCGCCCTGCACGAAGACCGTCTGATCGACGGTGGGTTGCGGCGCCGCCGGCCCGCGCGTCGTCTCGACCGCCGCCTCGGAGGCCAGCACCCGCGCCTTCGCGTTCGCAGGGTCGAGCGCCAGCGCCTGCCGGAACAGCGCTTGGGCGCCTGCCGCGTCTCCCGCCAGCTGCAGGAAGACCCCGGCATCGACGAGCGCGGCAGACCGGTTCGGGGGCATGGGGCCCTCGCGGCCTAGCGAAACCCCGGCCGAAAGAGAACCCGGGCGTCGCGCTTCACGCCGATCACGAGCCCGTGGGCTCGTTCACCGCGGCGGCGGGCTTCACGCGGGTCGAGACGGTCGCCTCGGCGGGCTTCACGAGCGAGTTGGGCGGCACCGAGCGCGTCAGCACCGCGCCCGCCATGATCTTGGTGCCGTCGCCGACGTGAATGGGCCCCAGCAGCGTGGCGCCGGGCCCCACGTGAACGTCCTTGCCGAGGGTCGGCGCGCCGCTCTCGCGGCTGACGGGGTCGAGCCCCTCACCCAGCGTGACGTTGTGGAACAGAATGCAGCCTTCTCCCACGGTCGCCCGGTGCGAGAGGACCAACCCGTTCCCGTGCACGATGGTGACGCCCCCGTCGAGCGTCGTGTCCCAGTGGATCTCGGCGCCGTAGAGGTGCCTGATGAGCCGGCTGCTCACCTGCGCGCCGAGGGGCACCTTGAGATCGCGCACCAGCTGCATGGCCCGCGTCGCCACCATCATCTGGAAGCCGATCTTCTTCACGGCGTCGACGGGGAGCCGGCCGAGGGGAATCGCCTCGTCGTGGTACTTCTGCCGGTACCGCTGCACCGAGCCGTAGTCGGCCCGCACTGCCTTCACGAACGCTCCCAGGGCTTTTCGAATCACGCGGCGCCTCCGTGCTGCTGCCGTCTATAGCGTGAAACGCGGGCCGAAAGGCTGGGAGCGACCCGAGACTTCGCTCGACGGGCCGGGCGGCCAGCGGTAGGTGCCTGGGGCCCGTGAAGACGCCAAGGCTCAGCGTGGTGATCGCGACGTGGAACCGGCTCCAGCTGCTGGCCGAGCTGCTCGACGCGTTGAACCAGCAGACGCTACCGCCCGGCGACTTCGAGGTGATCGTGGTCGACGACGGCTCGAAGGTGCCCGTCGCCCCGACGCTCGCCACGCGGGCCGACCGCTACCCGCTGCGGGTCTTCACCCAACAGAACGCGGGCGCCGGCGCCGCGCGGCACGCCGGCGTCCTCGAAGCGCGCGCGCCCATCGTGGTCATCACCGACGACGACATGCTGGTGCCGCCGACCTTCCTCGCCGAGCACCTCAAGGCGCACGACGCCGGCTACACGCTGGTGCTCGGGCACATCGATCACGAGCTGACCGACCTCGAGCACAAGCCCCTGTTCGAGCGCTTCCACGCCGACCAGCTCAGGCGCTTCGTCGAGCACTACAGCCGCGAGCCCACCGCGGTGCGGGGCGTGATGGTGTGCACGGGCAACGTCTCGTTCCGCCGGGCCGACTACCTCGCGGTCGGAGGCTTCGACCGCACCCTGTCGCGCTCGGAAGATCGCGAGCTGGGGGTGCGGCTCCAGAAGGCCGGCGCGAGGCTCTACTTCGCCCGAGACGCGCGCACCATCAACCGCAGCGACCTCTCGGACGTCACGGTGTGGATGACGCGGAACTTCCGCTACGGCATCGACGACAGCCGCATTCACCACAAGCACCCCGACCGGCTCGACGCCGACCCCTGGCACTTCTGGTTCATGGTGAACCCCGTCTCGCGCGCGCTGCTCCTGGTGAGCGCGAGCGCGCCGTCGATGGGGCACGCGCTGTCACGGGCGGCGTACGCGGTGGCCGAGCGCATCGACGAGCGGCGCGCGCTGCACCCGGCCCTCGGGCGGGTCGCCCTCGCGGGCGCGACCTTGAGCTACGGGCTCGAGTACTTCCGCGGCGTGCGCGAAGAGGCCGGCTCGTTGCCGCGCGCGTGGCTCGACTTCGCGAAGCACGCGCTGGCGAACCGCCGGCAGAAGAGGCCGACATGAAGACCTGGCGCCCCGGAGACGTGCTGCCGGGCCCCGAGGTGCCGTTCTACCTGGCGCACGAGGGCGAGCAGCTCGCCGTGGTGCAGCACGCGGCGGCGACCGTGCAGCCACGCGCCACGGTGGTGCTCGCCGGGCCGATGACGCTCGAGCGCGCGCACGGCTACCTCACGTGGGTCCGGCTCGCCCGCAACCTCGCCCTCAACGGCTACGAGGTGCTCCGCTTCGACTACCGCGGCGTCGGCGAGAGCACCGGTGAGTTCCGCGCGCAGACGTTCGACGCCTGGCGCGACGACGTCGGGGCGGTCGCCGCACACGCGAAGACGTCGGGCGCGGGCCGGGTGGTGCTGCTGGGGCTGCGCCTGGGCGCCCTCCTCTGCCGGCCCATCTTCGAAGAGGGCGTCGTCGATGGCCTCGTCGCGTGGGAGCCGCCCGGCTCGGGCCGCGCGATGGCGATGGACATGCTGCGGCGAAAACTGGCCGCCGACTACATGGAGTTCCCCGACGCCGCCCGGAAGACGCGTGACGACTACGTGAAGGAGCTCGAGCGGGGCGCCGAGGTCGAGGTCGAGGGCTACCCGTGGACGACGGAGCTGTGGCGCAGCACCGAGCGGTATACCTTCGCCGAGCCCGAGCGCATCGGCGGCGAATGGCTCACCGTCTTTCTCGATGGGCGGCCGGACGAGAAGCTGCCCGCGGCGCACCGGCAGCAGTACGCGTCGTTCAAGGCTCCGAGGCCGGCCTTCTGGCTCCAGAGCGCGAACCTGGTGGCCGACCTCTCGGCCCCCTTCCTCTTCACCCAGGAGCGGCTGCACCAATGGTCGAACGCGTGGAGCGCGACCGACGGAGGCCACCCGTGACGGCGGCCCGCTCGCTCGAGGTCGTCGACCTGCCCCATGGCCGCTGCGTCGGGACGCACCACCTTCCGGCCCAGCCGCGCTCCCGGGTCGGCCTGCTGTGGGTGAACTTCGGCTACGTGCCGCGCGACGGGCACGGCGGGCTGGCGACCCAGGCCAGCGACGCGCTCGCGGCCACCGGCGTTCCCTGCTTCCGGTACGATCTGCCCGGCCTCGGCGATGCGCCGGGGCCCCTGCCCGCCGTCACGCACGACTTCTTTCCGGTGGTGACGGGAGGCCACTTCACGCACGTCACCGCCGAGCTCGTCGAGTCGCTCTGCACGCGCGAGGGCCTCGACGGGCTCGTCGTCGCGGGCCTCTGCGGAGGCGCGGTGAACGCCATCTTCACCGCCGAGGCGCTCCCCGCGCGCGTCAAGGGCCTCATCCTGCTCGAGCCCGAGCTGTACGTCACCGAACCGAAGGCCGCGGACGGCACCGTTCGACCCAAGCGCCTGCGCCCATGGCTCCGCCAGCAGCTCCCGAGCGACGGCGGCGTCGCGGTGCAGGCGATCGATGCCGCGCTGTCGCTGCGGCTGCCGATGGAAGACGTGGTGAAGAAGGCCCTCACCCGCGCCCTCCCCGCCCAGCTCTTCAACTACTGGGGGTGGATGCGCCTGCTCACCGCCGAGGGGCGCTACTCGCGGCTGGTGCCCATTCCCAGGCAGGCCCTTCTCGACTTCGTGATGTCGCGCTCGGGCCTCCCCGACGTCACCAACCTGCCGCTCGCCGCCGCGTGGAAGCGGTGGGTCGAAGACGGGCACCCCGCCGTCGTCATCACCGCGAAGGGCAAGCTGCGCGAGCTCTTCTTCGACCGCATCAACACCGCCCTGGCGGTGCCGCTCACCTCGCCGCGGTACCTGCACGTCAGGCTGGCCGGCACCAACCACATCTTCACGACGGGCGGGGCCATCGCCAGCGTCACCCGGCACCTCGTCGAGGCGTGGAAGCGCTTCGAGTGACTACAGCTTCACCACGAGCGTCTTGAAGGTCGGCCGAACGGCCGAGGGCGCCTGGGCGACGAACTGCCGATGGAGCAGCTGGGTCGAGACGATGCCGACGACGGCCATGTTGTCGGTGTTCGAGAACTGCTCGTCGGCCGAGCGGCCGAGGCACTTCTTCCACAGCTGGGCGACCGGCGCGGGCGCGAAGAGGCCCGAGGCCTTCAGCGCGGCCTCGCTCATCATCTCGTCGACGAAGGCGGGCCGGCCCGGGCCGACGAAGCTCGAGGCGTCGGGCGCGCGGTAGGGCTGCTTGGGCCGCTCGAGGATCTCGGGCGTCACCAGCTCCTTCGCGGCGCGCTTGAGCACGTGCTTCTCGTCGAGCACCTTCAGCTTGTACGAGGGCGGCAGCGAGTTCGCGAGCGCCATCACCTCGCGGTCGAGGAAGGGGAAGCGGCCCTCGACGCTGTTGCCCATCAGCATGCGGTCGCCCTGGGACGACAAGAGGTAGCCCGACAGCAGCGTGCGGACCTCGAGGTACTGATCCTGCGCGAGGAAGCTCCAGCGGGAGAAGTCCTCGGGGAGCGACGCGAAGAGGCGCGCGCGCGAGTCATGCCCCTGGAGCCGGGCCAGCACGTCCGGCGCGAAGAGGCGCTTGAGGGCCGCGGTGCCGCTCCAGCGGGGCTCGTGCGAGAAGCCGGGGGTGCGTGCGTGCTCGAGGCCACGGCCGAAGAACTGGCGCGTGAGCGCCTGCTGCGAGACGGGCGAGCGGGTGAGGTACGGGTAGAGGCGCTCGAGGAGCCGGGGCCGCCACGACGACTGCGGCTGCCGCGCCCAGAAGCGGCGCACGCGCGCTTCACGGAACAGGTCGTACCCCGCCAGCATCTCGTCCGAGCCTTCGCCGGTCAGCACCACCTTGATGCCCGCCTGGCGCACCAGCCGGGACAAGAGGAACAACGGCGCGGGCGCGGTGCGGAGAATCGGCCGCTCGGTGTGCCGAATCACGGTGGGGAAGATCTCGGCGATGTCGGCGCGCGAGACGACGACCTCGGCGTGATCGGTGCCGAGCCGCTGCACCATGGCGCGCTGGTACGGCGTCTCGTCGTACTCGGCGTCGGCGAAGCGGAGCGAGAACGTCTTGAACCCCGAGGGCTTCGCGCGGGCCGCGAGCGCCGCCACCACCGAGCTGTCGAGCCCGCCCGACAGGTAGCTGCCCACCGGCACGTCGGCCCGCACCATGCGCAGGCGCGTCGCGTTCTCGAGCGCGTCGGTGAGCGCTTCGGTCGCGTCGCGCAGCGACCCCTTGAAGCCGCCGGCCTCGCCCACCGGGTACGTGGGCTGCCAGTACGCGACGTCGTGCTGGAACCGGCCCTCGCGCCACACGGCGACGTGCCCGGGCTCGAGCTCGCGCACGCCCTTGAAGATCGACTGCGGGGGCACCACCGTCCAGAAGGTGAAGGTCTCGTCGAGGCCGATGGGGTCGAGCTCGCGAGGGAACGTGGGCGCGCCGGCGAAGAGCGCCTTCACCTCGCTGGCGAAGTACAGCCGCCCCTCGTGGTGGAGCGTGAAGATCGGTCGCACGCCGACGCGGTCGCGCGCCAGCACGAAGGTGCGCGTCTTCGAGTCCCACAGGGCGACGGCCCATTGGCCATTCATGCGCTCGAAGGCCGCCTCGCCCCAGGCCTCCCAGGCGTGCACGATCACCTCGGTGTCGCTCCTGGTGCGGAACTGGTGACCGAGCGCCTCGAGCTCGGCGCGGAGCTCGACGTAGTTGAAGATCTCCCCGTTGAACGAGATCCACAGGGTGCCGTCTTCGTTCGAGAGCGGCTGCTGGCCGGTCGACAGGTCGATGATCGACAGCCGCGTGTGAGCGAGCCCGGCGTGCCGGTCGAGGTAGAGGCCGAACTCGTCGGGGCCTCGGTGCTCGAGGGCGCCTGCCATCACCTCGAGCGCCTCACGCGGCGGAGGGGACGAGGCCTCGAGATCGACGATGCCCGCGATGCCACACATCGGCGCGCCCTCAGCCCTTCTTCTTCTGCACGAAGGCGACGAGGTGGTTCACCGCGTCGAGGTTCTCGGGAACCATCTCGGCGTCGTCGACGGTGATGCCGAACTCGCTCTCGAGGAAGTTGATGACCTCGAGCACGCCCGTCGAGTCGACGATGCCGGCGTCGAGGAGCGACGCGTCGTCCTTCAGCGAGGCCGGATCGGCGACGTAGAAGTTCGAGACGATGAACTGACGAATGCTGGCCTTGATGTCCATGGTGTGGGGGCTCCTGTCACGTCCTGCGGGCGATGGCGACGCGCGGCGCGCCTGCGGCGTTGGCGGCGAAGCGAAGGTCGGCGAAGGTCTTCGCGCGGGCGAACAGCGCGCTCATCTGCCGCTCCTGGCCGAGCCCGAACTCGAACAGCAGGAAGCCGCCCGGCTTGAGCAGCGCTGGCGCCTCTTTGATCACCCGCTGGTGAATCGAGAGGCCATAGGGGCCGCCGTCGAAGGCCTCGCGGGGCTCGTTCTCGAGCAGCACGCGGCTGTCGGCGGCGAGGCGACCGGTCGAGATGTAGGGCGGGTTGCACACGATGACGTCGACGGACTCGGGCGCGACGTGCGCGGCGACCGGCGCGAAGAGATCGCCCTGGAACACCGAGACCCGCCCCGACAGCCCCAGGTGGGCCACGTTCTTCGACGCGAGGTCGAAGCAGCCGTCGGTGAGATCGCTCGCCAGCACCCGCGAGGCCGGCACGTGCTGCGCGATGGCGCAGGCCAGGTTCCCCGAGCCGCAGCAGACGTCGATGACGAGCGGCGCCGGGCCGGCCTGCCGCGCCAGCGAGATGGCCTCGGTCGCGAGCAGCTCGGTCTCCTTGCGCGGAACGAGGGCGCCCCTCGACACGAGCAGCTCGAGCCCCATGAAGGCGTACGAGCCCCGGGCGTAGACGGCCTCGACGTCGGGCTGCTCGTCGCTCATCGCTCGGCCAGCCCCGTCTTCTTGATCTTCCCGGTCGTCGTCTTCGGCAGCTCGTCGAGGAACGCCACGTGCCTGGGCACCATGAAGTTCTCGAGGCGCTTCTGACATTCCTTCATGATGTCCTTCTCGGTCATCGTGACGCCCTGCTCGAGCACGACGAAGGCCTTCACCGCCTGGCCGAGGATCTCGTCGGGCACGCCGACGACCGCGACCTCCTTCACGCCGGGGATGTTGGTGATGGCGGCCTCGACTTCCTTGGGAGCGACCTTCTCGCCGCGGGACTTGATGATGTCGTCGGAGCGCCCGACGAAGTACAGGTAGCCCTCGTCGTCGAGGCGGCAGAGGTCGCCGGTGTACAGCACGTACTCGCCGGGCACCGGGCCGGGCTTGAGCTTCTCGGCGGTGGCCTCGGGCTTTTCCCAGTAGCCCTTCATCACGGTCGCGCCACGAATGACGAGCTGCCCGACGACGTTGGGCCCCACCTTCTGGCCCTGCTCGTCGACGATCCACAGCTCGGTGTCGGGAATGGCGAGGCCGACGCTGGTGGGCTTGCGATCGATGTCCTGCGGGGGCAGGTACGTGCAGCGCTTGCACTCGGTGAGGCCGTACATCGAATAGATGCGCGCCCGCGGGAAGAGCTCGCGCAGCATGGTGATGTGCTTCACCGGCAGCGCCGCGGCGGTGTTGGTGACGAAGGCGATCGACGAGAGATCGAAGTCCTTCAGCTGCTTCATCTCGGCGAGCACCGCGTAGATGGTGGGCACGCCCGGGAAGCCGGTCACCTTCTCGTCGGCCATCACCTTCAGCACCTGGGCGGGGAAGGCGAAGCTCCGCTCGAGCACCAGGCGGCCGCCCACCCGGAACGTCATGATGAGCTGGTACAGCCCGTAGTCGAAGGCGAGCGGGAGCACGCCCAGCACCACGTCGTGCTCCTTCATCTCGAGGTACGTCGAGATGCTGGTGCCCGCGGTGAGCATGTTGCGGTGGGTCAGCATCACGCCCTTCGGGTCGCCGGTGCTGCCCGAGGTGTAGATGATGGCCGCGAGATCGAGGTCGAGGCAGCGCCGCCCCGGCGGGCCGCCCTTGACGTGGGCCGAGTGCGCGCCCCGTTCGGCGAGGGCACCGCCCGTGGCGAGCGTCTCGGCCCACGACACCGGGTGCGTCACGGCGCCGAGCTTCGAGCCGTCGAAGGCGCCGCTGACGATGGTGCGCACGAGGTGGGGCGCCTTCGGCGCGCTCTCGACGAAGACGCTGGCGAGGTGCATGTCGGTGATGAGCACCTTCGCGCGGCAGTCGTTCAGGTAGTACGTCAGCTTGTCGGCCTTCGTGAGCGGGTTGACGATGCTGACGATGGCGTTGGCCTTCATCACGCCCCAGAAGCTCACCACCGTCTCGACGGTGTTGTCGGCGAAGATGACGACACGATCGCCGCGCTCCACCCCAGCGGCCACCAGCGCGTGCGCGAGCGCGTTGGCCTGGCGGTCGAGCTCGCCGTACGTCACCCGCGCGCCCTTGCAGACGAGCGCGATCTTGTCTGGCAGCCGGGCGGCCGACGCCTCGAGGAAGTCGTGGAGCAGCGGCGTGGCGCTTCGGTGCAGCGGCGGTGGGGGAGCGAACGTCGTCGTCATGGCGATGGGTCCCGGCAGGGTCAGAGTTCGTGCGTCTCGTGGAAGATGGGCTCGACCAGCAGCGGCGGCAGGTGCCCGTAGCGGGTCGCGCGGCGCTTCGAGGCGATGTCCTTGAAGACGCGCTCGACCTGCTCCGGCGAAAGCCCGATGACGGGCGCGACCTCGGCCGCCGGCACGCCGTGGTTCACCGCCCACAGGCAGAGATCCATGCGATCGTACGGGAGCGCGAAGTAGAACTCCTCTTGCGTCTGCGGCAGCGAGTACGTGTCGGTGGTGGGTGGGCGCGCCCGAATCTCGGCCGGCACCCCCAGCGTCTCGGCCAGCGCGTAGACCTGCGTCTTGTAGAGGTGCGCGATGGGCTTGACGTCGGCGGTGCCGTCGCCCTGCTTCACGAAGAAGCCCTGGTCGTACTCGAGCCGGTTCGGCGTGCCGACGACGGCGTAGTTGAGGCGGTCGGCGTGGTAGTACTCGACCATCTTGCGGACGCGCTGCTTGTAGTTCGTGGCGGCGACGAGTTGCAGGTACGACGCCAGCGGCATGCGCGCGGTCTTCTGCTCTCCAGACGGCGCCTGCACCGTGAGCGAGAAGACGTTGAGCCGGTCGGAGTCGACCAGCGAGGGCAGCGTGATCTTCGACTTCCACCCCGCCCCGTACTCGGGGAAGACCGCCCGAATCGCCTCGTCCTGGCGCGCGTAGCAGCCCGCCCCCTCGAGCGCCGGCGCGATGGACTCGGTGATGGCCGAGATGCCGAGGGACTTCGCGAGGAGCTGACCGAGCTCGAGCGACTCGGATGCCGAGTGGTGCTCCGGCATGAAGAGGCCGAACACCCGCTCGGGCCCGAGCGCCTTCACCGCCAGCGCCGCGCACACCGACGAGTCGATGCCTCCGGACAACCCCACGACGACCCCGCGCTTCTTCAGCGTGCCCATCACGCTGGCCTTGAACCAGGTGGCGATGCGCGCGACCTCGGCCGGTCGATCGAGGCTCAGCACGTCTTTCGAGAAACCCATCGCGTGTTCACTCCCCCGAGCTGCGGCGACACGAGGATTTCAGGACCACTGAAATGTCCTCGTCGGCTCGAAGCCACTCTCACTCAGATTCGTCGCGCGCGCGCCAGTGTTTTCTCGCGACCTGCCCGCTCGCCGACCACGTCAGCGATCTGGCCACCCGTTCCACGGCAGCGGCGGCTCGGCGGCCTCGAGGGCGCCGAGAAAGGTGACGAGCGCGGCGACCTCGTCGCGGGCCAGCGAGGGCGCGTTCGGCTGGCCATGGCTGGTGATGGCGTCTTCGACGGCGCCAAAGCGCCCATCGTGGCCCCAGGGCCCGGTGCGGAGCACGTTGCGGAGCGACGGCGTGCGGTAGGCGCCCTCGTCGGCCGGCCCGGGTGGAGGGAGCGGCTCGTTCGGGCCGTCATGGAACGGGCCAGCGGCGGTGAAGGGCGACGCCGCGAGCGCCGCGAGGGCTTCCTTGCGGGCGCGAGGCGGGCTGTCGACCCACCCGATGGCGTGGAACCGATCGTCCGTGAAGAGGCCCGAGCCGTGACAGCCCACGCAGCCGCGCGTCACGAAGAGCTCGAGCCCCTCGCGCTCCCGAAGCGACAGGGCCTCGGCGTCACCGAGGACGAAGCGCTCGAAGCGGCCTGGCCCGAAGGCCAGTCGGCGCTGGTACGCCTCGAGCGCCTTGCCCACGTTCGCCGCGATGCGGTCGACGGCCTGCCGGTCGTCCGGGCGCAGCGCCTCCCAGCCGGGCAGGCCGGGCCGCCCTCTGGGCGGGAAGCGGCCCGCGTCGTCGAGCGGCGGCAACGGCCCGAAGAGCGCCTCGTAGCGCGCACGGTACGAGGCGCGAACCCGATGGGCGAGCTCGAGCCGCGTGAAGTCCATCTCGCGCTCGTTCTCGAAGGCGAGCAGCGGCTGCGCCCAGGCCGAGTCGGCGCTGCCGTCCCACGTCTGCCAGCGGTGCCACGCCGAGGCGTAGAGCGACGGCGCGTTCCGGGTGACGGGCGCGAGGCCCACCGAGGTGGCGCGGCCGTCGGCGAACTGGCGCTCCGGGACGTGGCAGGTGGCACAGCGCACCGAGCCGTCTCGCGACAAGCGCGCGTCGAAGAAGAGCTCGAAGCCGAGCAGCGCGGCGCCCTCGTCCGACGCGAGCCGGTTGCCGGGCGACGGCGGGAGCGAGCCGGGCCAGCGCAGCTCGTCGAGCCGGGCACAGACCGCCGCCGAGACCCCGGGCGCCCGCGGGCACTCGACGCACGCGGCGAGGCAGAGCAGCAGTCCACTGGCGACGAGACGCACGCGGCGCTCTTGGTCTGGTTTCGGGCAAAGCGCCAGCATGGGCTCGACGCCGCCCCGGCGTCGTGACAGGGGAGCCGCATGCTTCGTCTGCACTGCGCCATCGCGGCGGCGTCGTTGCTCGTGGGCTGCGTCGGCATGGCGACGGCCGAGCCGCTCCCGACGCCCGACACGCCCACCGACCGGCCGGGCCAGCAGCCCGCCGTCGTCGTCGAGAAGGCCACCGCGCCCGACGCGGAAGACGGAGCGCCCTTCGAGGGGCCCTCGGCCCCGCTGCTCGAGGGGGTGCAGGTCGTGTCGAATCGCGACAGCGTCACCCTGGTGCTGCCGATCGTCCCCGGCGTGAGCGACTACCGCGTCTTCCGGCTGCCCGTCGGCGCCCGCGTCACCACCGTCGGCGCCGGAGAGCGGGTGACTGGCACCACGCTGCACTGCGCCGGCTACCGGCAACGAAACGACCGGGCCCCGGCGGCCCGCGAGCTGCTGCGGGTCGTCGAGGTGACCGACGTCACCCAGGCCATGGCCCTCGTCGTCGAGGCCATCGACGCGCCCTGCCCCTTCCCCGGCCTCGTCGCCCAGCGCCACGTGGACTTGAAGGTGGAAAGTGACGAGGTGCCCGTTGCCGACCGGGTCGCCTTCGCCTTCTTCACCGAGGCCGAGGTGGCGGCGCGCCACGGCAGCCTCGTTCGCAACGGCCATGGCAAGGGCGCGACGCTGGCCGCGCCCGCCCCGCCGTCGACGCCCAGGGTGTTGGCCCGCACCACCGTGCGCGTCACACCGACGGGCAAGGACAGCCCGCGCACGAAGGACTTCTTCGACGACTTCGACGGCACCTCGGGCCCCCTCGTCTTCCGCGGCGCCGCCGAGCACGGGGACCGCGCCAACAAGGCCGGCCGGCGCTTCTCGAACACGAAGTGGGACGTGGCCGTCTACAACGACGACGACGAGGCGGCCTCGCTCGACGAGGTGCACGGGCTGCTCCGCGTCACCCTGCCCGACTGGCACCAGGACGTCTTCTCGTCGGTGGTGATGGTGCCGCGGCGCGCCGCGAAGCTGTCCGACACCAACTACCTGCACGTCACCTTCGAGGTGGCCTCGAACGCCACCTCACGGCGCTACTGGTGGTTCGGGCTGTGCGGCGCAGGCGCCGCCGGGCAGACGTTCGACGCCGAGGGGCACTTCGCCGGCAGGCTGGTGCAGACGCCCTTCTTCTACCAGGACGACGGCTTGAGCCCCTCGCTCGAGAAGTGGAACTGCCTCCAGTTCTTCCCACGCGATGGTTCACCGTTCGACATCGCCGGCGCTTCGCGCTCGGAGGCCGACGTGCGGGTCATGGTGAACCGGCCCGGCGCTCGAGACCGGGACAGCGTGGTGAACCTCTCTCCCGCCCAGTACCCGGCCAACGCCGCGAAGCCGAGCTGGTTCCGCATGCAGGACGCCGCGGGGGTGCTGGGCCCCGCGGTGCTCGACGATCGACTGCAGATCGCGCCGCGCACCCGCTTCGACGCGTGGATCCGCCGCGACCGGCTGGTGCTCTACGTCGACGGCCAGCAGCGGCTCTGCAACGACTTCGGGCCCCATCGCCTCACCATGGCCGAGGGCGCCGTCGCGATGGGCCAGGTGCTGTACCATTCGACCGCCGAACGGCTCGAGTTCTCGCGCAGCTTCAACGACCGCACCGGGCAGCGGTACTACCTCGAGAACGCGCCCTACGCCGACGAGCGCGAGTGGGACAACGTGGGCTTCGAAGAAGAGGTCGGCCCGCCGGCGGGCTTCGAGGCCGCGCGCTGCTACGTGCCGAGATAGGACGGGAGGCGACCGTGAAATACGTCATCAAACGCGCCACCACGATGTTGCTGCGCGATCTGAAGAACGGCCTCACTCCAGCGCAGCTCGCCGAGCGGGCCGTGCGCTACTCGTACGAGCTGGCGGGAGCGCAGCTCTGGCTCCGGAGCGTCGACGTGCTCGGCCGCGGAGTGCGCGCCTTCGGCAGACCGCGCATCGACAACCAGGGCCGCATCACCATCGGCCGCAACTCGTTGCTGCGGAGCATTCTCGTCCCGGTCGAGCTCGCCTGCGGAGAAGGCGCCCTGCTCGAGATCGGCGAAGACTGCTTCATCAACTACGGCGTGAGCGTCGGCTGCACCCGGCACGTCGCCATCGGCGACCGCTGCCGCATCGGGCCGTACACGATGATCATCGATACGCCCTTCCACGACGTCTATGACCGGCTCAAGCGGCCGCCGGGGCAGGACACGATCATCGAGGACGACGTCTGGCTCGGCGCGAAGGTGAACGTGATGCCGGGCGTGCGCATCGGGCGCGGGTCGATCGTCGGCACCGGCGCGGTGGTGACGAAAGACGTGCCGCCCTTCTCGGTCGCGGCCGGCGTACCGGCGAAGGTCATCGATCAGCTCGACCCCTCGAAGTTCGTCATGCCGCCGGGGTACTCGCCCCGGCGCGACGACTAACCCACCCACTCGCGCTTGATGGCCCGCAGCAAGATGAGCGCGAACTTCGGGTCGTTGACGAGGTAGCGCCGCCACAGGCGCCCCGGCTCCTGGCTCAGGCGATAGAGCCACTCGAAGCCCGTCTTGCGCATGATCGCCGGCGCCCGCTTCACCGTGCCCGCGAGGAAGTCGAGGCTGGCGCCGATACCCAGCATGACGGCGGGCCGCACCCGGTCGGCGATGCGGTCCATCAGGAGCTCCTGCTTGGGCGCGCCGAAGGCCATCATCACGAGGTGGGGCCGCGCCGCGACGAGCTGCGCGGCGATGGCGTCGAGCTGCGCGGCGTCGTCGACCCGCACCATCGGCGAGTCGGTGCCCACCACGTCGGTGCCGAACCGCTCGCGGGCCACGCGCGCCGCCTCGTCAGCCACCCCCGGCCCGGCCCCGAGGAAGAAGACGCGCCAGCCCTTGCGCGCGGCGAGCCGCAGCGTGGGCTCGAGCAGGTCCGACCCGGCCACGCGCTCCGGCAGCGGCGTACCCAGCACCTTCGAGGCCCACACGAGCGGCATGCCGTCGGCCACCGAGAGGCTCGCGCGCGTGTAGACGGCCTCGAAGACCGGGTCGTGCTCGACGTTGACGACGTGATCGATGTTCGGCGTCACCACGAAGCCCCCGTGGCCGGCGTCGACGAGCTGCTCGATGCGCTCGAGCGCCTGCGAGAAGGTGACGACGTCGACGGGGACCTTCCCGATGGTGAGTCGCTGCGGCATCGCAGCGGCACTGTACGGAGCGCCCGCGCGATGGCCACAGTTTCTTTGGACCCGAGAGCACGCTAACCACCTGCGGGTGATCTCGGCGATGCGGCAGTGGCTCCGGCCAGACGAGGTGGCGCACGCGCTCGGCGGGGCGTTGCCGGGGCCGGTGCTGACGAGGAGCGTCGGGGCCGCGCTCGGTGGCCTCTCGGTGTCGCTGTGCCTGCACCGGGTCGGCCCCCGGCGCCCGACGGACTGGCAGCCCGGGTTGTCGATGGAGGCCTCGTCGCTCGACACCCTCGTCGACCTGCTGCTGGCCCACCGGCCGGGCCGCGCCGACGGCTGGTTGTCGCTGTCCTTCGACGACGGCTACCGCGACGCGGCCGAGTACGTCCGCTCCCGCGCGCCGCGCTTCCCGGGCGTCGAGTTCTTCTTCTTCGTGTGCCCCCGCAAGCTCGAGACCCGCGCCGGCTTCCGGTGGGACGCGGTGGAGAAGCGGCTGGCGGCCGGTGCGTCGCGCCACGAAGCGCTGCGCCCGCTGGGTGAACCGCACACCGTCGAGGCCGAGGCCCACCGCGCCGAGCTGCAGGGGCTGGCCGACGAGCCGCCGTTCGCCCTCGTGTCGGTCGACGAGGTGCGGGCGCTCGCTGGGCTGCCGAACGTGCGCGTGGGCAACCACTCGAACCTGCACGCCAGCCCGCAGACCCTCTCGGACGACGAAGCCGCTCGCGACTACCGCGAGTCGAGGGAAGACTTCGAGCGCCTCTTCGGCCGCCAGCGCGACTTCGCCTTTCCCTTCGGGACGCCGCGGCACCACTTCTCGCAGCGGCACGTCGACGTGCTGCGCCGGCAGGGCGACTCGACCATCTGGACGACCGAGGCCCGCCCCTACCGGCCCGACGAGCGCAGGCCCGGTGGCGTGGTGCCCCGCTTCCCCGTCGACGGCTCGCGCTCGCCAGCCGAGCTCGCCGGGTGGATCGCCGCCCGCGCCCTCAAGTTCCGGCTGGCGGGCTCTCCACACCGCTTCTGAGCGGCCCTCAGCGCTTCGACTCGATGGTGATGGTGCCGAGGAACTTCTGCTTGCCCACGATGCCGATGGTGTTCTCGGCGTCTTCGACCTTCGTCGTGCCGAGGTGCACCACCAGCAGGGCCGCGTCCGAGGCCATCGCGATGGGCACGCCCGACTGCTGCGAGATGACCGACTCGACGCAGACGATGGCGAGGCCGCCCGACGACAGGTGCTGCGTCATGTCGACGATGAGGCTCGACACGCCGGCCTTCTCGCGCCCGTCGGCCACGAAGAGCTTCGCCGGGGCACCGCGAGCGAGCCGGGCGACTTCGACGAGCGCCTCGGCGATGGCCGTCGCCGACGACCCCGGGCTCGCGGGCATCACCACGAGCGACTGCCACGTGCCACGCATGACGCCCACCAGCTGCTGGTAGAGCTGCTGCGACAACTTCGGCTGCGCGTCGGCCGTCTTCACTTCGTCTCACCCTCTCGCGTCGTACGAACCCAGCCCTGCGGCTTCTGCGACGCCCGGCCCTGGAAGGCGAGCGCCACCTTCCAGGCGACATAGGCCGGCGCCATCGCGAGATCGACGAGCCCCCGCAGGCCAGTGCGCGAGTGCAACCACCCGGCGGTGACGTAGAGCGAGAGGCCGAGCGCCGAGAGCGAGACGGTCGCGGCGGGCAGCGCCACCAGGGCCGACGGCGCGAACGCCGCCAGGGCCACCACCGCGGCCACGCCCGCGACGACGCCGAGGGCCAGCCGGCTCAGCGGCGGCACCAGCACGTCGAGGGCGAGGTCGAGCAAGAGACCGCTTCGCCGGCGGAGCGCCTCGGCCAGCAGCGGCCACCCGTGCAGGCGCATCATCTCGGCGCGGCCGTGCTCCCACCGCCGGCGCTGAGAGCGCGAGGCCTGCTCGCCAGCCACCATCTCGCCCAGCACGTCGGCCTCGCCCACCCACACGACGCGGTGGCCGGCCTTGCCGATGCGAATGCCGTACTCGAGATCTTCGACGAGCGAGAAGGCGTCATGCGGCACCTCCTCGAGCAGCGCTCGCGAGAAGCACATGCCGTTGCCGCGCAGGCCACACGAGACGCCCAGGCGCTCGCGCGCCGTCGAGCGCACCTGGTGGAACATGGCCAGCGCGATGCGCATGAGGCGCGTTCGCCACGACGCCAGCGGGTTCGAGACCCCGTAGTGCGCCTGCATCGCCGTCGCCCCCGCCGCCAGCCGCGCCGAGAAGGCCGACAAGAGGTTCTTCGAGACGACGGTGTCGGCGTCGATGACGCAGCAGGCGTGCGCCTGGAACGAGTCCTTCGCGCTCCACGCGAACGCGTGCGCGAGCGCGAAGCCCTTGCCGCGGCGCTCGGTGTCGGTGCGCTCGAGCACCGTGGCGCCGGCCGCGCGCGCCCGCGCCGCCGTGTCGTCGGAGCAGTTGTCGGCCACCACCACCACCCGCCGCAGCTCGGCCGGGTAGTCGATGGCGAGCAGGCTCGTCACGGTGTTGGCGATGCCGAGGGCCTCGTCGTGGGCCGGGACGACGAGGTCGAAGCGGTGGCGCGGCGCCGGGGCCGTGGGCGCCGGCCCGGGCCGGGACAGCAGGGCCAGGGCCCCGAGCCAGGCGCACGCCACGACGAGCGGGAGCGTCAGCACCGAAAGCCCGATGGCGAGGGCCTCGTTCACGGCAGCCTCACCTGGCTGAGCACCGGCAGGCCCAGCCTGCGAGACACCTGCCAGGGCTCGACGAGGGTGCCGCTGCGCACGTCGCGCAGCGCGCCGATGAGGAGCGCCGCCAGCACCGCGAAGGCGAAGGCGCCACCGAGCAGCACCGCGGCGTTCGGCGACTGGGGCTTCTTCGGCACCGAGGCGGGCCGCACCACGCTGTAGCGGTACTTGAAGGCCGCGCGCGCCGTGTCCTGCTCGATGCGCGCCCCGTCGATGCGCATCATCAGCTCCTCGTACTTGGCCGCCGCGACGCGGAGGTTGTTGCGGGCGTGCTCGACGAGCGGATCATCGGCGAGCTCCGACAGGGACAGGGCCGCCTGGGTCTGCTGCCGGCGGGGCGCAGGCCGGACCGCGCTGCGCGACGGCTCGACGAGCGACTCGGGAGCTCGCCCGCCTTTGCGCTGGTACTCGGCGTTGAGCTGCTCGATGTCCTGCTTCACCTGCAGCATCTGCGGCGAGTCGAGCTTCATCTGATCGATGCGCTGCTGGGCGTCGATGACGACGGGGTGTTGATCGGCGTACTGCACGCGGAACTCCTGCAGCTGCGCGTTGAGCTCCTGAAGCCGGCGGCTGCGAAAGTCCTCGAGGTCGGCCAGGGCGCGCTTCTTCGAGTTCAGCAGGTACTTCAGCTGCGCCAGCTCGGGCTCGGTCGCAGGTGGTGGCGCGTTGGGGGCCTCGACGGCCTCGGGCGGCGCCGTCACCGCGACCGGCGCGTTCTCTCCGGTGGCCGCCGCCGGGCTCGCGCCGCTCCCACCCTTGCGGCGCTCCTCTCGCACCCGCTCGAGCTCGTGGAGCGTGTCGTCGACGGTCTTCTGCACCTGCGAGGCGTGCGTCTCGAGGATCGCCAGCGCCTCGCTGATCGCCGTCATCTCGGTGACGTGCCGCGTCTCGAGGAAGTTCTGCTGCGCCGTCTCGACCAGCAGGTACGCCGTCTGCGGGTCCTGCCAGTCGACGCTGATGGTGACGGTCTGCGCGTCGGTCACCACGTGGAGCCGCTTCTCGAGCGTGCCCACCATGGCGTCGACGCGATCTTCTTCCGACAGCGGCCCGCTGACGGCGCGCACCAGCAGATCCTTCAGCCGCACCACCGGGGGCCGGTGCTCTTCCCACGCCTTGAGCAGGTTCGTCTGCTTGATGAGCGAGACGAGGTTGTCGTGGGCGAAGATGAGCTCGCGGGCCGCGCGGGTCGGGTCTTCCGACGGCAGGCTCGACCGGGGGTTGCCCAGCGCCCGGATGATCTCGTTCTGGTTCGCGAGCAGCCGCGCCTCGGCGTGCCACGTGCGCGGGACGAGCGCCGAGCCCGCGGCGCCCAGAGCGAACACGCCGACGAACGACACCGCCGCGAGCACGCGGTGGCGGCGAATGCCGCGGAAGACGAACCCCACCACGTCGCGAATGAGCGCGTAGTCGAAGAGCTCGAGGCTCTCTTCGCGCTGCCGAGGGTCTCCCGCGCCGGTCACGGCGTGTCCTGCGCGAGGGTCTCCTTCACCAGGCTGACGAACTGCGCCTGCGTGAAGGGCTTGGCCAGGTAGCGCTTGACGCCGAGCTCCTCGGCGCGCGCGCGGTCGTCGGGCATCGTGCGGGCGCTGATCATCAAGATCGGCAGCCCCTGCAGGGTCGGCGAGGCGCGCACGTGGTCGCAGATGTCGTAGCCCGACGACTCGGGCAGCATGAGGTCGATGCAGAGCAGCGTGGGCCGGCCGGCGTCGAGCTGCTTCATCGCCGCCCGCCCGTCGGCGGCGAAGCTCACGGTGAAGCCCATTCGGCCCAGGTAGGTGCCGATGACCTTCCGAATGTCCGGGTCGTCGTCGACGACCAGGGCCGTGTGTGGCGTGTCGCTCACCGGTGCGTTCCTCCCCAGGGCTGCCTGTACCATTTCGTGCTCCAGACGGAATCAGAACGACGCGCTGTCGCGGTCGGTGAAGCGGGCGCCGACGGTGACGGCCCAGAGCGTGGCCTGGGCGCCGCCGAGCCGGGGCTGCGTGGTCCACACCAGGCGCCCCGTGCCGACGAGCGAGAACCAGCGCGTGAAGGCCCACGCGGCCTGCGCGTCGCCGAAGAGGGCGAGATCGCCCGCCTGGGGCGAGCGCCCCACCCCGATCGCATACCCCAGGCCGGCCGACGCGCTCGCGGTGAGCTGCTCGACGATGCGCGACGAGACGGCGAGCCGGCCCTCGACCCGCTCGTAGACGAACCCCGTGAAGCGATCGGCGAAGGGCGCCATCTGCACCGCGGCGTCGACCTGCACCGGCACGCCCCGCAGCTCGACGGCGCTCGAGAGGCTGGCCAGCGCGACCGGCAAGAGCTCGGTGAACACGCCCGGCATGGGGCCCCCCGGCATCTCGACGAGGCGCTCCCGCGTCCACGCCCCGCCAGCGCCCACGGTCAGCACCACGCCGCGCGCGACCTCGAGCTCGCCGCTCTCGGTCAGCTGCGCGATCGACTGCTCGGCCCCCGTCACCAGGGTGGCATGGCTGGCCTGGGCGGCCGTGACGAGCCGCAGCCGCCGGGTGAGCGAGAACCGGCCGCTCGCCTGCCCCACCGGCCCATGCTGCAGCGGGAGCTGCAGGCCGCCCGTCGGGTCGCCCGACACGAGGTAGCCCGCGTTGAACGCGAGGGTGAGCCGCTCGGCCGGCCGGGCGTCGAGGGCGAAGAACGAGGCCGACCGCACGAAGGGCACGGCGCCGAGCGTCTGCACCTCGAAGACGCGGGTCGGCTGGGCCCCCTGCGGGAGCCGCAGCGAGCCGACGTCGGCCACGCCCTGGGCCGCCTCCTGCAAGACGGTGAACGACCACCGCTCGAAGCGCTGCTGCAGCTGGAAGGTGCCCTGGTGCAGCGGCAGCACGCGGGGCGCGAGCTGGGGCTCGCGGATGATGAGGTGGGGCGCGTAGCGGAGGGTGAGCAGCGTCGTCGCCCACGCGAGGCCGCCCTGCACGGCCGGGTCGACCTCGAGGTCGCCGGTGACCGTCGTCGAGGTGTCGCCCGGGAGCGGCGCGCGGGTGGTGACGAGGGCCTGCGCCGAGACGTCGTAGCTGGCGACGGCCGCGCCAGCGCGGGCCCCGTTCAGCGCGACCCACCCCAGCGCCAGCGCCCACGCCGCCCTCATTCAGCGACCACGATGTCTTGCGGGAGGAGCAGGAACTTCACCGACGCCGGGTCACCCGAGGTGAGCGCTTCCCACGTGAAGCGGATGCGCACCGGCTTGCCGCGGGGCCCGGCCTTGCGCACCACGAAGAGCCCGTCCTTGTGCGCGAAGTCGGTCAGCCCGCCAGCCGCGGCGATGGCGTGCAGCACCCCGGCCCCCGGCTCGAGCACCACCACCCCGGGCCGCACCACCTCGCCGACCACCGACACGCTCAAGGGGCGCGTCTCTTCGAGCGAGATGGTGACGACCGGCGTGTTGATGAACTCCTTGAGCTTCACCTGCAGCTCGGCCGCCAGCTGCGTCGGCGTCTTGCCCTCGACGACGAGGTCGTTCACCAGCGGCAACGACACCTTGCCATCGGCGCGGACCCGAACGCGCGCGCTCATCGCCTCTTGCTGGAAGACGCGAACCTGCAGCGTGTCTCCGGGCGCGATGACGTACTCGGTCGAGGCGGGCGCCCCGTACGCGTCCACCGGAATGAAGACCCCGCGGGGCGCGTAGCAGCCCGCCACGCCGAGGAGCACCACGAGGAGGCATCGTCGCATGGCCGCGTTCTCCGCACCGCGGGTCGAGGGGTCAAGCACGCTCATCTGGCCTCCCCGAGCGCTGGCTCCGGTCGGCGGGCCGAGCGCACGAAGGCGACCAGCTCGCGCACCTTCACCGCCCCCAGCCCCACGGCGAGCACCACGTACAGCCCCGCGCCCGCGCCGAGACGGACGAAGGGGTGCACCCGGCCGACGAGCCACCCGTCGAGCGCCCATACGACGGCGCACACGACGAGGGTGCGCGCGATGACGCCGACGCTGCGGGCGTCGAAGGCGCGGCGGCCGACCAGCGCCGTCATGGCCACCGTCACCACCACCTCGGTGCCCAGCTGCGCCAGCGCCGCGCCGATGCCCGCGCCCCCGGGCCCGAAGGCCCTCGCCGCGGGCCCGATGGCGAGCGCGTTGAGCAGCGGGTTCACCAGCAGCCCGGCGATCGAGATGAAGGCCTGCGTCCACGCGCGGCCGGTGAGAATGAGCGCGTTCGACGAGAGGATCGCCACGTACGTCAGCACGAAGATGCTCGAGAGCACCTTGAGCGCCGTCGCGGCCGGGGCGAAGGCCTCGCCGTAGAGCAGCACCACCCACTCGCGAGCGCCCAGCGCCATGAAGAGCGACGAGGGAAACGCGATCGCCAGCACCAGCTCGAGGCTGCGCCGCATCACCCGGGTGTACTCGTCGTCGGAGCGCGCCTGCGCCCGCGCGAAGAGGGGCATCAACACCCAGCCGATCATCGGCGTCACCATGAGCGCCAGCCCCGACACGAGGCTCGCCGCGCCGTACCAGCCCACCTCTTCTTCGCCGGCGACGACGGCCAGAATGCTGACGTCGAGCTTGTTGTAGATGGTGTGCGCCGCGAGGTTCACGAACATCGGCAGCGAGCCCCACACGGCCAGCCGCGTCGCGGCCCGGTCGACCCGCCAGACGAGGCCCAGGTGCCTGCGCACCAGGCCGAGGCTGACGACGGTCTTGAGCCCCTCACTCGCCACCACCGCCAGCGCGAGCGCCCACAGCGGCCACCGCCCGACGAGGGCCGCGACGGTGCCCACGCCCCAGACGAGCTTCGCGGCGATGTTGAGCATCGACAGCTCGCTCACCGTTCCCCGCGCGTGCAGGAGCGCCGCGAGGCTCTGGTTGAACGTGACGAGCAACGCCGACACGCCGAACAGATGCACCACCGCCCAGGTCTCGACGGGCCGGCCCGTCACCGAGAGGAAGAGCTGCGTCACGGCGAAGAGCCCGAGCGCCACCAGCACCCGCAGCGCCGTCACGCCCCCGAAGAACTCGGAGGCGTGCTGGTACCGCACCGACACCTCCTTGCGGATGTAGGTGTCGACCCCGAAGCCGGCGAGCACGAAGAGCGTCGAGGTGAAGGCGTCGGCGAAGTTCACGACGCCGAAGGCCTGCGGGCCCAACCAGCGCGGCATGAGCAGGCGCACCCCCAGCGCGATGCCCCAGCTCACCACGAGGGAACCGAAGAGCTTGAGCGCGTTGAGCGCGGCCAGCCGCGTGTCGGCGTGCGCGCTCGAGGGCGCCGCCACGGGGGCGACCGAACCTTCAGGCCCCCCCGGCGCCGCCGGGTCCACTCCTGTTGTCGCGAGCCTGGCCACCGCGCTCGCTCAGCTGGCGCCCTTCCCGGTCAACACCACCGGGAAGGTCTTCAAGATGAGGCTCAGGTCCTTCGAGAAACTCCACGTGTCGATGTACTGGAGGTCCATGTACATCCACTCCTCGAAGGAGATCGCGTTGCGGCCCGAGACCTGCCAGATGCAGGTGAGCCCCGGCCGCACCGACAGCCGGCGGCGCTGCCACGACTGGTACTTCGCGACCTCCTGCGGCACCGGCGGCCGTGGCCCGACGACGCTCATGTCGCCACGGAGCACGTTGATGAGCTGAGGCAGCTCGTCGATCGAGAACTTCCGCAGAAAGCGGCCGATGGGCGTGATGCGGGGGTCGTGCTTCATCTTGAAGACCGGCCCGTCCATCTCGTTCTGCGCCGCGAGCTTCGCCTTCAGCTCCTCGGCGTTCACCACCATGGTGCGGAACTTGAGCATGCGAAACGGGCGACCGTGGAGGCCGACGCGCGTCTGGCGGAAGAGCACGTCACCCTTCGAGGTGAGCTTGATGAGCGCGGCCACGCCGAGCAGCAGCGGCGCCAGCACCCACAGCGCGACGCCCGACGCGAGAATGTCGAAGGCCCGCTTGAAGGCCATCGCCACCGGCCGCGAGGCGACCGTCTGGTAGTGCAGGTAGCCGTCGGTGACGCCGTGGCTCCCGAGGGGGCGCGCCCGGTCGAGCCGGTACATCGAGGCCGGCAGCGCGAAGGGAATGCCGAACTGCTCGCACACCTTGATGGCCTGCTGCGTCTCGGGGGCATTCGTCACGGCGTTCGAGGCGAAGTAGACCTCGGCGATGGGCATCGTGCGCAGGAGCATGTCGAGGTCGGCGGTGGTGCCGAGCGTCTGCCCTTTGAGCTGCGCCGGCGCGGTCTCGGCGCCGTACCGGACGAAGCCGATGACCCGCAGGCGCCGTTTCGCCTTGAGCTCGTCGGCCGTCGCCCGGCCGAGCGCGCCCACCCCGACGATGAGCACGTCGTCGATGGGCCCCGACTGCGCCGAGAACGCACGGAACACCGAGAAGCGCGTGCCGAGCGCGAGCGGCCAGAGGATGAGGAGGAACACGCCCACGTTGGGCAGCCCCTCGAGCCGCACGACGATGCCCGCGATGGCCAGCACCGTGGTGACGGCGAACACGAGCACCGAGGTCATCGCCGCGTCGTCGGCCGCGCCCCGCTCCGATGCCCAGGGATCGTAGTGACGCAGCGCCATCGCCGTGACCAACCACGTCACCACCGCCGGCACCGTCAGCCCCAGCGCGATCGAGGCGAACCCGGCGTGGAGTGACGAAGCCACCCCCAGGGCCACCAACACCAGCAACAGATCGAGCAGCAGGCTCACCCGCGCGACGAACCCTGCCGCAATGCGTCCAAAAAGTGAGTGCATGTGGGATTCTCGACTTTCGTTCGACCGAGTTGTCCCCTTTGCCTCGAAAATCTGAATAGGCCGAGTTGATTCGACGCGTCAAGGCCGGGAATTCAAATATTTACTGCATGGGAACTTCCGAACTCATGTGACTTTTTACGATGGAGTCGGAAAGTTTCGACTGAGACGGCACGACGACGAACGTCAAGCCTTTGATTGAACTGCTATGCCAAGGACGATTCACCGTCCAGCATCGGTTCATTTTTCTGTGTCAGCGGAATCGCAGCAGGCGACCATCGGCCATACCGGCTCGTCAGCCGGCCGATGATTGCCACGGCGATCGACACGAAGAAGGCGAGCTGCATGGCCTGGGTGCCCATGTCTCCGAACGCCTGCAGCAGGTAGGTGATGATGATGCCCATCGACACCAGCAGCGCGACCCGCTCCTCGGGCGCCTGCACGACGGGCAGGGTACGGGCGAAGAAGAACGCCGACAGGCCCAGGTAGAGCAGCAGGCCGAAGAAGCCGGTGATGCCACCGATCCACAGCAGCCAGAGCACCGAGTTGTGGCCGATGTGGCCGAACGCCGACTGCGAGAAGTCGTTCGAGGGAATGAACTCGGTGAAGGCGTGGCCGAAGCCCTGGCCGAACACCATGTCGCGCTCCCACGACTTGAGGAGGTTGAAGTTCTCGATGTCGCGCTCGACGTTCGAGCTCTCTTCTTCCGAGTCGGCAGTCGGAGCGACGATGGAGCGCAGCTTCACCACCGGCTTGAAGAGGCCACCGCGCGCGTTCCAGCCGACCGCCGTGTAGAGCAGCAGCACGGGGATCATCGCGACGATGGCCTGCGTCAGGAGCCGCTTCGCGCGGTGCATCGGGCTCACCAGGTAGATGAAGCCGAGCGCCATGGCGATGTCGACGTAGGCGATGCGGCGATCGTTGAGCTTGAGGGCCAGCGCCAGCACCGGCAGCCAGAGGAGCGCCTGCAGCAGGTGCCGCCACGACGGCCATTCCCACACCCGCACGAGCGCCAGCACCACGCCGGTGACGAACACCATCGTGTCGTTGTGGCCCGTGGTGTGCGGCGGGTACTCGCCCGAAGGAAACGCGATGCCGTACATGAAGTACGCCCCCAGGAGCGCCTTCACCACGCTGCCCACCACCAGCACCCGGCCGAGCAGGCGCAGATCGTCGGGGAACCGAAAGGCCGACAACGCCAGCAGCGACGCCAGGGGGAGAAAGGCCAGCGCCCTGAACTGCCAGAGCGCCTCACGGAAGATGCCGCCGCGGGCGAGCCCCCACACCACCAGCCAGCACACCGTCACGAACGACAGCACCAGCGCGCCCCGCAGCGGCCCGGGGCCCTGGGCTCCGGGGGCTTCGGTCTGCTCGGCCCTCCCCGCGAGCCGCCGCAGGAGGGTGAGCGCGCCCAGGCCCATCAGCGACAGCTCGAAGCCGGTGAACCAGGCGATGTTGGTGAAGAACACGCGCCCGATGGGCCACAGCGGCGAGCGCCAGAGGTTGTAGTAGGGCCTGTCGGTCGGGTCGTCGACGGTGACGGCGAGCAGCAGCAGCCCCAGCAGCGGCCACTTCAGCGGCAGCCGCCAGAGCGCCCAGCCGGCGGCCACGAGGAGCCAGGGGCCGAGCCCGCCCAGGGGGTGACGCGTGAGCGCCAGCGCCGCGCCGCTCGCTGCGCCCAGGAGCGAGACGACGAGGAGCGCCCGCGGCGCGATCGGCAGCATCACCCCCGACCACTCCCGGGTGACGCTGGCGACGACCGGCACGCCCGTCACCGCCGACGCCTGCGCGTCCGAGAGCACGCGCTTTCCGAGCAGGCCCGACACCACCGCGCCGCCCAGGTGAGACGACAGGCATGCCACCAGCAGGCCCAGCGCCCACTGCACAGGTGACGGCCCCTCGGGGCGGCGAGGCGCGCGGGGAGGCACCGTCACCAGCGTGCGGAACCGCGCCGACTTCGCCATCGCCTCGGCGCGCAGGTGGGTGTTGGCCGCTTCGAGCCAGAGCTCCGACGCGCGGCCCGTGTCGCGCCTGAGCTGCTCGCGCGCGCCGGCGTAGTTCGGCCAGCGCCCCTGCGCGCGCGCCGCGCGCTGCTCCTGCTCGACGGACTCGAGGCGCGCCCGCAGCTCGGCCTCGACCCCTGCGCGCTGCCCGTCGAGCGCGCGCGCCGCTGCTTCGAGGGCCCCGACGTCTCGCTCGAGCCGCAGCGCCTGCAGCGCGACCAGCGTGCCCTCGACCATCGAGCGCGCCACCTGCGGGTCGCTCCACTCGCAGGCGATGAACACCTTGTTGCCCTCGACCCACACGCCCAGCCGCTGGTCGACCATCGCCACCAGCGCGTCGAGCAGATCCTCGTCGGACATGGGGCCGCGCACGCGCTCGACGAGGGCGTCCTTCAGGCGCGCGAGCGGCGAGCGGGTGGCGGCCCAGCGGTCGACCAGCCCGGTGCGCTTGACGAGCGCGACGAGGCGGGCCTTCGAGGTCAACAGCTCGGGGAGCTGCGCGAGATCGCCATCGAGGCGCGGCACGGCATCGAAGGGCGCGGTGAGCCGGTAGAGGGTGGCCGGCTCGGCGACGACCACCTCGGCCTGCACCCGCCACGTCTCGGGCAGCGCCAGCCTCACGACGAGCGCCGTGGCCAGGGCGACCGCGAGCGTGAGCGCGCCGCTCACCCGGTGCCGGGCGAGGCTGATGCGGAGCGTCTGTCGCACCTGGTGGAGGGACATGGCGTCAGGCGGCGATGCGCGGGAGGACGAAGCGGGCGAAGAGGGCGTAGCCGACGTGCAGCACCGCCAGGCCGAGGAGCGCCAGGCGCATCGCGCGCAGCGGGTGTGGCTCGCGCGCCGCCCAGATGGGGATCACCACCAGCCCCACGACGATGCTGAGCAGGAGGAGCTTGCTCATGGCGTCAGCAACAGCACCGACACCGAGAGGGGTGGCAGCTGGTAGCGAAAGGCGTTGGGGCCGATGGCCGGCACCGGCGCGCCGCGCACGAGGGCCGCGGTCGTCCCCTGGAGCACGAACGGGGTGAGGCTGGTGTACGCCAAAGGGTGGGCCACGGTGATGCCGGCCGTGCGCGCGACGGTGTCCTTGTTGATCGCGACGAGCACGGTGCGGCCCGGCTCCAGCGCGCTGACGCTGGCGTAGACGGTCGCCATCGCGACGGCGCTGCTGGTGGCCTCGAGCGAGGTGTCTCCGAAGGCGCCGCCCTGCCCGTCGAAGTTCCGGAAGGCCTCGAAGGCCGCGTCGGCGAAGGGCTCGGCGTCCTCGAGCTTCCAGTGGGTGGCCAGCTCGACGGCCTCACGCCCGAAGAGGCCGAGCACGTCGGCGGTCGCGACCGCGCCGCTGACGTGGCCGCCGGCGCCGTAGTTCCACTCGGTGAAGGCCAGCTTCGTGCCCGGGTTGAGCCGGGCGATTCTTTCGCGAAGGCGCGGGATGAGACGAAGCGCCTCGCCGTTCACCGTCTGCACGATCCAGCTCGACTCGACGTACGACGCGTCCCACAGGCTGCGGGGGGCCTGGACGCGCGCCTGCACCGAGGCCGCGCTGGTGTCGGTGCCGATGATGCGCTGGCCGCCGCCGCGGGCCTCGGGGTACCAGTGGAGGTCGAGGTAGTCGACGAGCCGCGTGCCGGCCGCCTGGCTCGCCATGGCCGTCTGCGCGAGGAAGAAGTCGACGAACTCTCCCTTCCCTGCGGCGTCGGGCGCGTTCTGCAGGGTGACGTAGCCGTTCCACCCGTACGACACGAAGCCGGTGACGGGCGCCTCGGGCCAGGTGCGCTTGACCGCGCGCGCGCCGTCGAGGGCGCGGGTGACGAGCTCGACGTAGCCCACCTTCGCGGGGTGCACCTCGGCATGGGTGTCGCTCCAGAGGTCGGGCTCGTTGTCGAGCGAGAACAGCACCGGCGTCGCGCCGGCGTTCTGCCGCACCCAGTTCACGAACTCGTCCTGGTAGACGAAGCCGTCGCCCACGTCGGGCGTGAGCGAGAGGGGCGCCCCCTTCGTCTGCCGGTTCTGCTTGAAGCGCGTCGACAGGTACCCGCTGCCCGAGCGCCGAACGTCACCGCCGCCGTTCTTGTCGGCTGCGACGAAGTCCACGAGGGGGACGGTCACCAGGAGCGCAGCGCCGATGGACTGCGCCGCGCGGAGGCGGTCGGCGATGAGCTGGCCCGGGGTGTTCGAGGCCGACAGGTACCCATCGTTCTGGAACTGGAAGTCGCTCCCGGCGTTCGAGGCGTTGTTTTCCCAGTTGTAGGCCGTCAGGCGGTTCCCACCGAGGCGCAGCAGCGAAAAGCGGTTGCGCTGGGCGTTGGCCGGCTGGTTGGTGCCGTAGATGAGTGGCGAGATGGCGTGCCGGCCCCGATCGCTGCGCACCGTGAAGGTGACGTCGGCCGGGCCCGGCGAGCCTGGCGTGAGCGGACGATCGAGCTCGAGCGGGGCTGCGGCTCCACCGGCCGCGGCTCCACCGGCAGCACCGCCCGCCACCGCCGCGCCGCCGCCCACGCCTCCCGCGGTGCGTGCGTCGTTCACCACGGGCAGCGGGGTGCATGCCGCCACCATCAGCAGGACCCACGCTTGCCGCCGCATTGAAATCGAAGCTCCTGTCGGAGTGCGCGCTTCCCCCGGCGCCACGAGGTCGGCCTGTACCGCACGGGGGACGCCGACGACAGCGGGAAACGCGAGCGGGGTGGGCGTCGAAGCGGTAAGGGCCGCTGGCGCATGAACGTCTTCACGACGCCGCAGTTCCTCGAGACGGCCGGCGCCGTCTTCTTCCCTGCGAAGCGGCGGGAGCTCGTCGTGTTCCGCGTCGACGGGCGGCTGCTGCGCCTGCTGGTGGTCGACGGCCGCGTGGTCGAGACGATGCCCTTCTACGACTACCCCCAGCCGCTCGACGCGTGGCGTGGGCCCGTCACCGAGCGCTGGTTCTTCCCCCGCTCGGTGGTGCGGACGATCGAGGTGCCCGAACGCACCGGGCCCGAGCCCGTCGGGCTCCAGCCATCGCCCTACGTCGACTGGAGCCGCTTCTCCGACGAGGCGGCCTTCCAGGCGCACGTGGCGGCCAGCGCGCAGGTGAAGGCCAACGACGCCGCGCGCCAGCGACGACGGGTGGAGCGCGAGTTGGGGCCGCTCGAGTTCCGCTGGCACGACGAGCGGCCCGAGGTGTTCACGGCGTGCGTCCGCTGGAAGTCGAGCCAGTATCGCGAGACGGGCGTGGGCGACATGTTCGCGGACGAGCGGAACGTCGAGCTCTTCCGCCGCCTCGTCGCCTCGGGCGTGGTGAAGGTGGCGAGCCTGTTCGCGGGCAGCACGCTCATCGCCGCGCACTTCGGAGCGCACACCGACCGCCGCTTCGCCTGGTGGGTTCCGGCTTACGATCCAGCGCAGGCGAAGTTCTCGCCGGGGCGCCTGCTGCTGCTCGAGCTGCTGCGCGAGTCGCAGCGGCTGGGCGACCTCGAGTTCGATTTCCTCATCGGAGACGAGAAGTACAAGTTCGGCTTCGCGACCCACAACCGGGTGATTGGCCCCATCGGAGCGCCGCCGGTCTCGCGGCTGGTGTCAGCGCTGGCGAAGAAGCAGGTGAAGGCGTGGCTCGAGCGTCACCCGGCGGCCCTGCAGCGGGCGCGCGCGTTGAAGCAGCGCTTCGGGGTCTGACGACCGCTGGCCGGCCGGCCCTGCGCGTCTCGCAAGGCCAGCCGGCTCGATGTGGAGGCGGTGGGAATCGAACCCACGTCCGAAAGCCTTCAGCTCTGAACCACTACGTGCGTAGTCCGCGATTTGATGACGCCGCCCCGTCTTCCACGGACGAAATCCGTGACGGCCTGACTGGAAAATCTCGCTCTCACCCGCCCAGCCTCAGGCGAAAGCCAGCTCGCATTG
>JALOQF010000620.1 GCA_025459425.1 Myxococcaceae bacterium
GTCGAGTTCGAGATGAGCGGTGGCCCCGCCCGCAAACCCCAGAACCAGGAGTCGAACCGCTTCGAAGGACGGGGCGGGGGAGGCGGAGGCGGTGGCGGTGGGGGAGGGGGCGGTGGTGGGCGTGACGACCGGAACCGGAAGAACCGCAACCGCGACCGCGACAACCGAGGCGGTGGTGGTGGTGGCGGGCAGCGCCAGGATCAGAACCGCCCGCGTCCGTCGGCGCCTCCACCCGGCCGCCAGGACGACGACCGCGCCTCGGGAGAGTGAGCGATGGCGAGGACGGTCGAGCGGCGCGTCTCGGCGCGGAAGACGATCAACCACGAGTTCGCGTCCGTCGACGCGTTCATCAACGAGTACGTCACCAACATCAGCCGCTCGGGTGTCTTCATCCGCTCCGATGAGCCGCTGCCCATCGGCACGCGCGTCAACCTGCGCTTCACCGTCATTCACGACGAGCTCGAGACCATCGAGGGCCTCGGCGAGGTGGTGCGCGTCGTCGACAAGGGCCGCAGCAAGGGCATGGGCGTCGTCTTCGTCGAACTGAACGAGGTGTCGAAGGCCCTCATCGAGCGAATCCTCGTGCGACGGTGAGCCCCGTGGAGCCCGTGTCGACGACGCCCGCCCGCAACGATGCGCCGTCGACCCCGGCTCCGACCGTCTCGCGCTGGCGTGTCAAGCTCACCCCGAAAGAGCTCTGGCGCCTGCTGGTGGCCGTCTTCATCGGGTACCGCGGCGAGAAGCTGGCGCTGCGTGCGGGCAACCTCACCTTCATCACGCTGACGTCGCTGGTCCCGTTGGCGGCGGTCATTCTCGCGCTCCTGCACGCCTTCGGCTCGACCCAGGTCGAGGCGCTCGTCATCAAGTTCTTCGAAGATCTGCTCAGCCCCGGAGGCCGCGCGCAGGCCGAGCGCGCCCTGCGCGAGTTCAAGAGCGCAGCGAACTCTCCCACCGGCTCGGGCCTGTCGTTCCTGGTGCTGCTCGTCGCGTCGGGCGTGATGCTGCGGCACCTCGACGCCTCACTCAACGACGTGTGGGCCGTGCGACGCCGGCGGCCGATTCTGCACACGCTCGGGCTGTACCTGGGCGTGCTCGTCGTCGGGCCCATCGCCATGGCCCTGTCGCTGCTGGGCAGCGACGGCATGAAGAAGCTGCTGCTGTACGTGAACTTCCCGCTGTCAGGCGTCGCGTTCACCGGGGGCGCGATTCTGTCGGCGATGGTGGTGTTCACCTTTCTCTACAAGGTCGCGCCGCACGCGCACGTGCCGTTTCGCTCCGCCCTCATCGGGGGCGCCATGGCTGGGGTCGCCTGGGAGCTCGCCCGGCGGCTCTACGGCGGCATCGCGAGCTTCTTCTTCTCGGCCAACGCGGTGTACGGCTCGCTCGGCATCGCGCCGCTGTTCCTCACCTGGGTCTACGTCGGCTGGTACATCATCCTCTCGGGTGCGCGGCTCGCGTACGCGGTCGAGCACGCCGACTTCCACGACGAGTTCAAGGATCTGCTCGCCCACCCGCGCGCCGAAGAGCTCATCGCCACCCGCATCGCGCAGGTCATCGCGCGGGCGAGCATGGCCAACGTGCCGGGGCCGACGCCGCTGGGGCTCGCCCAGGCGCTCAAGCTGCCCACCCAGCGCGTCGAGGAGTCCGTCGCTCGCCTCACCAGCGCGGGCCTCATTCGGGTCGAAGCGGCGGCGCTGGTACCGACCAGACCCCTCGTCGAGCTGACCGTCGCCGACCTGTCCCTCGCCGTCGGCGGCGCGGCCCACACGCTCCAGCGCGAGCGCCTCGCCCGAAGCGGCCTCTTCTCGCAGGCGGCCTCGGTCTTTCTCGTTGCCGATGAGGCAAGTGTCGAGAAACTCAAGAGAATTACCTGGGCCGACCTGGCGCTGCTGGGCGACGGCGAGCCGAAACCGTAGCTTTCTTGCGAGGTTGCCGATTCCGTGGGTAACCTTCGGGAAAACTCAGTGGTTTCGGGCCTGAAAGACTCGATTCACAGGGGGTAGCCAGTGTTGAAATCAGACCTCGTCAACATCCTCGTGCAGAAGAAGGGCGTCACCCAGAAGCAGGCCGAGGCGACGGTCGACATCATCTTCAACGCGATGAAGGACGCGCTCGTCGCGGGCGAGAACATCGAGATTCGTGGGCTCGGGGCCTTCCACGTGAAGCACTACGGCTCGTACCAGGGTCGCAACCCGAAGACGGGTGAGCCGATTCCGGTGAAGGCCAAGCGCGGCATCCGGTTCCGTGCGGGCAAGGAGCTGAAGGACCGCGTCAACCGCCCGGGGCCCGACGGCAAGGTACCGCCGCTCCCGCCATCGAACGGCTGAGCGCTGCGCCCGACACGACGATGCCCCGGTCCACCGCACGTTCGCGGGGCCGGGGCATTCGTGTGTCGTCGAGTCCACCACTCACTGCATGACGGGCGCGAGCCGGCCGACGGGCCGCACCTGCAGCTCGGGATCGAGCTCGGCGAAGGTGAGCACCGCCACCTCGGGGAACGCGCCCTCGACGAGCTTCTTGAGCAGCCGCCGCACGTCGGGCGAGGCGAGCAGCACCGCGCGGCCCTGACGCGCCACCGACTTCATGCCCTCGAGAATCGCGCCTGCGTCGCGCGGGTCGATGGCCTGGCCGGCCGTGCGCAGCGTGTCCTCGATGCCTGGATCGACGAGGTAGGCGTAGAGCGAGCCCGACGGCGCGTACTGGTGCGAGATCTGCCGCGCGAGCGCCTGCCGGCAGCGATCGGCCAGCTGCAGCGCGTCACCAGCCGTGCTTGGCGACACGAGCGCGTCGAGAATGGCCTTGAGGTT
>JALOQF010000621.1 GCA_025459425.1 Myxococcaceae bacterium
ACATCGTGCCCTCCCAAACGAGTCGCAGTTCAGTGGGCTCGGGCGCGTCGAGCACCGCCGCGAGGTCGGCCGGAATCGACGCAGGTACCTGCGAAACAACGGCTTGAGTGTACCACCCATCATGAATCGCCTGAATGGCGGGGTGGTCGACTTCGTCGAAGGCCGCGACCAGCCGATCGCGGTCAGCGTGGGTCAGAACGCCGACGAAAGAGAGTTGCTGGCCATCGAGTGCCATCTTGGAGCGTGTCTCGGCGTCAATGCTGGCGAGCTCGGCATCGGGATAGGCCCGCGAGAGCTGCTGCTGGGTGACTTGCTGAACGGTGAGCGCGAGCGAATACGTGCCGCCATCCTCGGGCGCCGTGAGCGAGCCCACGTCGGTAAGAAAGTGCTTGCCAAACTGACGGCGGGTGAAGGCGCCGGCCTGCTCGTCGAAGTAGACCTCAGCTTGAACCTCAACGTTGCCGCTGAAGAGTTCGACAATCTGATAGATGACACCAAGGTCGGGCATCCAGCCCGGCGTGCGGTGCGTGCCGTCGGGAGCCTCGGTGGGCCAGCGCGCCTGGGCGATCGCCGGCAGCGAGTCCCAAAGCTGTCGTAGCGTTAGACGCACCGCGCGTCCCCGGACGCTGATCGCCTCGCCCTGCCCACCGAAGGGCGGCGGAGGGACCCACGAGACGATCGTTGTTTCTACCTCAGAGCTCGGGTCGGGGGTGCGGTACTCGAAGTCGCGCTGTACGACCTCGTTTACGGGTGAGACCGTGCGTGCGGTCTGTGCGATGAGCAGGAGTCGGTGCTCATAGTAGAAGGGCAAGCCTTCCCATTGCAGGGCGAGCGCGCCCTGCTGGAAGGGCCCAATGCGGGCGGGCAAGTCAAGCGTGCGAGCGTCGATGTCGGCGAGTGGCGCACCAAAATCGAGGTGCTCTGGCGTCGGGGGTAGTGTGATCGGTGGCGGTGGGTATCGCTCGGGTACAGGGTCGAGGGTGATGCCCAGCTTTTCAAGCCAGAGCGGGTAGGCGAATTCGCGCAAAAGCGTATACGCCACTTGGCGGAACGAGAGCTGACGCGCGAGGGTCTGGTTGTGGGAGGCGAGCGTTTGCTCCGGGTGCTCGGCTACGATGACCTCCCAGGTTGCGCCGGGTGCAGCTGGGCTCGCCTCCGTGCTGGGCGGGTCGAGGCGCGTCGACGAGAGCACGAGAGGCTTCGCCACAGGCCGCACGCGCTCAAGCACGACATCGAGCCCACCGCCCGTCGTCTCGGGGGTGATCTCGTCGAGTCGGGGCGTTCCGCCGAAGAGGGCTGGCGACTGCCGCAGCCCCTGCCAGAGCAGATCGTAGCGGCCGTAGGGGCGCACGTAGTAGCGATATGCATGCGCCCAGGGGTCTTCGAGCAAGTGATCGTAGGTGAGGCGCCCACCTGCGTCGGGGGCCGCGTGCGCCGGCGAACCTGAGCGTGGGTAGGCTGTCGCAACCCAAGGCCGCTCGGCCGGCTTCGTGGTGCCGGGGCCATGGTCGAAGAAGCGCTGCGCCCAGGCCGTGACATCGGTCACCATGGGCTCGATCTCGTCCTTCGTCACCGGAACGCGGATCTTCTGATCATTTGGCACGGCTGGGTCCGTACTCGAGAGTGACTCGGCGTAGCGCCGGAACGCGACCCATGAGGCCGCGGCCTCGGGCGAGGCACCCGCGAACTCGGCCGCGAGCGTGCCTGTGCCGATGGTGAAGTAGGTGGCAAGCTCGTCGGTTGCTGCGTAGGGCTCGACCGGCAGCGCCGTGGTCGAATCGTCTTTACCTACGAGCGCCATGCCGGGCAGCGTCGCACCCCGCAAGAGTAGCCTTGTCCGGCCCCCGAGAGGTAGTTGAACAGAGCGCCGCACGGTGCTTCCGCTCGGCCCTGCACTGAGCTCAACCTGCCCGGTCGTCGCATCGCTTTGGTCGATGAGCGAACATGACGCGCCCGGCGGCAAGGTGACCGCGAGCTGGATCCGCTCCCCCGGGCGTCCTTCGAGTGCCACACAGCCATAGGAGCGAACCTGCCGGAAGGCTGGGCGCAGGCTAAGTTGCACCAACGCGAGCATGCCATCTGCCTTCGCGCCTTGTACCGAGAGTTCGACCGCGCGCCCAGGCTGAAACAGAAGCTCGACGTGCAAGTGCTTCGACGCGATCGGGTCGCTGGCCGAGAGCACGCTGTTGACCGCGTCGAGCAGCGCGGTGCCGGTGATGATCTCGCTTGTGGCGGGCAAACGTAGCCGGAATGCTACCGAGAGGCCAAAACGTTGCAGAATACCCCAGCCGTAGGGGTCGGAAGGCGGCGCCGTGGCCTTCAAAAAGCCCGAGAGGCTTTGTGCTTGCATTGCCGGCGTTGCTTGCAGCTCGACGTTGTACGTAGTCGAAAGGGCGTCGACGATAGCGCGCAGACTCGGGTGATACGCGCCGTCGCGTACGCCCGCCTCGTCGACCCCCGTAAGCCCTGGCCAGGCGGGCCACTCCAAGAGCGACTCGCGCCACGAGTACCAGGGCCCCAGAGGTATCTCTGAGCCTTCGGCGCGCTCGCCGAGCTCACGCTGGCGCAAGACCGCGCTTGGGTACCAGGCCTCCCACTGCGAGGGAGCGAGCGTGTCGCCGGGCACGAGGGCAAGTTCGTCGGCCGGGATCATCTGCACGTCTTGAAGAACGCGTAGCGCCGCGGCAAGCTTCTCTTTCGAAAGAAACGTCTCGGTCGTGTGTGCGTCGGCGTCAAGCTCCAAGATTTGGTAACCGGCGTTCAGATCAAGCGGATATCCGCCGTTGCCGCTC
>JALOQF010000257.1 GCA_025459425.1 Myxococcaceae bacterium
GGCGTGGTGAACGACAGCAACGCGCCGAGCTGCGTGCCGATGGTGTTCGAGGCGATGGCGCAGAACCAGTACTGATTTCCGGGCAACAGGCCCGCGATGGAGCGCGCGTCGGTCACCGGCGTCAGCCCCGCGCCGATGTTGGTGCCACCCGAGGTGGGCGTGCGCGTCCCGAAGGTGTCGTCGCAGGCGCCCGGGTTGGTGTTGGCGTAGCGGAACCAGGCGGTGGTGCTGGTGCCGTTGGCGGTGATCGACGAGTTGAGCGTCGCGCTCGTCGACGTCACTGGAGACGCGGCCTGCGTCAGCACCGTGGGCAGCGCGACGGTGGTGAAGCTCACCACCGCGCCGAAGGTCGTCCCCTGCCCGTTCTGCGCGATGGCGCACCAGAAGTACGTCGTGCTCGGTGTCAGGCCCGTCAGCACCTGGGTGAAGGCCTGCGCGGCGTTCCCTGCGCCGACGTTGGTGCCGCCAGTCGCGGGCGCGCGCGTGCCGAAGGTGTCGTTGCAGGTGCCGGGGTTCGTCGTCGCGTAGCGGAACCAGGCCGTGGTGGCGTCTCCACGAGGGGTCGCCGAGCCATTCAGCGTCGCCCCGGTGTCCGAGATGAAGTTCGTCGAGGCCGAGGTGACGAGCGGCGGCAGCGCCGGCGTGGTGAACGACAGCACGCTGCCAAAGCCGGTACCGACCGAGTTCTGGGCGATGGCGCAGTAGAAGTACGTCGTGCCCGGCAGCAGGCCCGCGGGCGTCACCGAGAACGACGCCGTCGACATGCCCGAACCCAGCGACGTGCCTCCAGACGAGGGCGCCCGCGTGCCGAACGTGTCGTTGCACGTGCCCGGGTTCGTCGTCGAGTAGCGGAACCAGCCGGTGGCCGCGCTCCCGTTGGGAATGCCGGTGCCGTTGAGCGTGCCCGAGGTGGCCGTCACCGAGGTGGCCGGCAGCGTCGTCACCGTCGGAGACGCCGGCGTGGTGAACGTCAGCGCCGCGCCTGCGCCCACGCCGACCGAGTTCGAGGCCAGCGCGCAGACGTAATACGTCGTGCCCGGCGTCAGGCCCGTCACCGAGGTGCTGAAGCCGACCGTCGAGAAGCCCGCGCCCAGCGCCGTGCCGCTCGAGACCGGCGCCCGCGTGCCATACGAGTCGTTGCACACGCCGGGATCGGTCACGCCGTACCGGAAGTAGCCGATGGCCGAGGCCCCGAGCGGGTTCGCCTGGCCGTTCAGGTTCGCCGTGGTGCCCGTGACGCTCGTCGCCGCCAGCGTCGTCACCGTGGGCGTGTTGGGCGTGGTGAACGAGAGCACGCTCCCGAAGCCCGTGCCGGCCGAGTTCGTCGCCAGCGCGCAGTAGAAGTACGTCGTACCCGGCAACAGGCCGGTGAGGGCCTCGCTGAACGACAGCGTCGAGTTGCCGGCGGCGAGCGCGGTGCCGGCCGTGGAGGGCGCGCGCGTACCGAAACTGTCGTTGCACGTCCCCGGGCTCGTCGTCGCGTAGCGGAAGTATGCCGTGGTGGCCGCCCCGCCTGGGTTGGCCGAGCCGTTCAGCGTCGCCGTGGTGCCCGTCACCAGCGTGGCAGAGCCCGTACCGACGGAAGGAATCGCCGGCACCGTGGTGAACGACTGCACCGTACCGAACGAGGTCCCGATGCCGTTCGAGCCGATGGCACAGAAGAAATACGTCACGCCCGGCAACAGGCCGGTCGCCGACTGCGTGTACGGCACCGCGGTGTTGCCGAAACCGAGCGAGGTGCTGCCGAAGCTCGGCAGCCGGACGCCGAAGCTGTCGCTGCAGGTGCCGGGGTTCACCGTCGAGTAGCGGAACCAGCCCGACGTGTTCGAGAGGTTCGGGTTCCCGCTGCCGTTGAGCACCGCGCTCGTGGTCGTCACCGACGACGCCGCGTTCGTCACCATGCTGGGCACGTCGGGCGTCGTGAACGTCTGCACCGTTCCAAAGCCCGTGCCTTCGGCGTTCGTCGCGATCGCGCAGTAGAAGTACTGCGTCAGCGGCGTGAGGCCCGTGACCGTCTGCCCATACGAGGTGTTGAAGGTGATCGACGTGCCGCCCGTCGCCGGAGCGCGCGTGCCGAAGGTGTCGTTGCAGACGCCCGGGTTCGTCGTCGCGTAGCGGAAGTACGCCGTCGCGTTCGCGCCGTTCGGGTTCACGACGCCGTTGAGGAACGCGCTGGTGTTGACGAGGCTCGAGACGGTCGACGTCGTCACCGAGGGGACGTTCGGGGTGGTGATCGACGTGAGCGTGCCGAACGAGGTGCCAACCGAATTGGTAGCGATGGCGCAGTAGAAGTACGTCGTGCCGCGGGTCAGCCCCGTGACGCTCTCGCTGAAGGGCACCGAGGTGTTTCCGGCGCCGAGGGTCGTGCCACCCGAGGCTGGAGCCCGCGTACCGAAGGTGTCGTTGCAGCTGCCCGGACTGGTCGTCGAATAGCGGAAGTACGCGGTGGTGGTGGCGCCGCGCGGGTTGGCCGAGCCGTTGAGGGCCAGCGTCGTGCCGGTGAGCGCCGTGACGGAGCCCGTCGAGACGATCGGTATGGCGGCGGGCGTGGTGAAGCTGCGCACGCCGCCGAAGGTGGTGCCGACGCCGTTCTGGGCAATGGCGCAGAAGTAATACGTCGTGCCCGGCGTCAGCCCCGTCGCATCGAAGAAGTAGGCCTGCGGCGTCGTGCCGGCGCCGAGCGAGGCGTTGCTGAACGTGCTCGATGGCAAGCGGAAGCCGAACACGTCGTCACAGACGCCCGGGTTCACCGTCGAGTAGCGGAACCACGCCGACGTCGAGCTCAGGTTGGGCGTGCCCGTGCCGTTGAGCCGCGCCGAGGTGGCCGTCAGCAGCGTCTCGGCGTCCGTTGTGAGCGTCGGAGCTGCCGGCGTGGTGAAGGTCTGCACCGCGCCGAACGAGGTGCCTTCCGAGTTCTGCGCGATGGCACAGAACCAGTACTGCGTGCCCGGTGAGAGCCCGGTGGCCGACTGGTTGAACGACACCGCGAAGGTGCTCGCGCCGAGGCTGGTGCCCGAGGCGGCCGGCACGCGGGTGCCGAAGGCGTCGTTGCACGTCACCGGGTTGCTGGTGGCGATGCGGAACCAGCCCGTCGTCGCCGCGCCGTTCGGGTTGCCCGTGCCGCTCAAGGTGGCGCTCGTCGCGCTGACCGACGAAGCGCTGCTGGTCGTCACCACCGGCGCCGCGACCAGCGTGTTGAACGAGAGCACCACGCCAGAGCCCGTGCCCTGCGAGTTGTCGGCGAAGGCGCAGTACCAGTACTGCGTTCCAGGCGTCAGGCCCGAGATCGTCTGCGAGTAGTTCTGCGAGGTGTTGCTGCTGCCCAGCGCCGTGCCGCCGCTCGACGGCACGCGGATGCTCGAGCCCGCGAAGCACGAGCCGGGGTTGAAGGTCCAGTAGCGGAAGTAGCCGGTCGACGGCGCGCCGTTCGGCGTCGCCGAGCCGTTCAGCACACCGGTCGAGCTCGTCACCATGGTGGCGGCCTGGGTGAAGACCGTCGGCGCCAGCGCCGGCGTGGTGAACGACAGCACCGAGCCGAACGCCGTGCCCGAGCCGTTCTGGACGATCGCGCAGAAGAAGTACGTGGTGCCCGGCAAGAGGCCCGTGGTGGTGATCTGGTACGCGACGTTGGCCGCGCCGCTCCCGAGCGAGGTGCCGCTCGTCGCCGGCACGCGCGTACCGAACGAGTCGTTGCAGGTGCCCGGGCTGACGGTGTCGTGGCGGAACCAGCCGGTGGTGGCCTCACTGCCCGGGTTGCCGGTGGCGTTCAGCACCGCCTGCGTCGCCTGCACGCTCGTCGCGCTGTTCGTCGTCACCGTCGGAGCCGCCGCCAGCACCGGCAGCGCGCCCACCATCATCAGAACCGAAGCCCATCGAACCATTGGAGACACCCCTGTCCGGGGCGTCAGACCCGTGACAGGGCCCCGGTGTGCAGACTTTGACGACACCGGCAAAATATTGAATTCACGACTGTTTCCAAGTCGATACCTCAGCGATGATCGATCCTCGCCGGTGGCGAACACCCACTGGCGTCCATGGGTCTTCCCGCCGCTCCAGCCACACCGGAATCACTCGCCGAACGCGCGGCGCACGGAGACACCGACGCGACCGCGAAGCTGCTGCGCCTCGTGGCGCCCGGCATGCTGCGCACCGCCCACGCGCTGTTGGGCCGCGGACACCCTGACGTCGACGACGTGGCCCAGCAGTCGATGATCGCCCTGGTGCAGGCCCTGCCCTCGTTCCGCGGGGAGTGCGCGCCGGCCCACTTCGCCAACTCGATCACCACCCGCTTCGCGCTCGCCGCGCGGCGCCGGCAGACGACGCGCGCCACCAGGACCGACGACGCCATCGAGGTCGACACGCTCTTCAGCGACGCGCGCACGGCGGTCGATCACGTGCTGGCCGAGAAGCGCCGTTCGGCCATTCGCGAGCTGCTGGGGACGCTGCCCGAGGTCCAGGCCGAGACGCTCGCGCTGCGGGTGGTGCTGGGCCTGTCGCTCGGCGAGGTCGCGGCGGCCACGAACGTTCCCCTCAACACCGTGCGCAGCCGCATTCGCCTGGCGAAGGAAGCCCTCATGAAGCGCATCGAGGCCGACGCCACGTTGCTCGAGCTGCTGGAGCCCTCGCCATGACGGCGCCCGATCTGCACCCGGAAGAGCTCCTCGACCGCGCCGCTGCCGGCACGTTGTCTCCTGCCGAGCGGGAGCGCCTCGAGGCCCACCTCGCCGTCTGCCCCGCGTGCCGCTTCGAGCAGCAGGCCCGGGCCGACTTCGCGGCGCTGCCGGCCGGTGTCCCGAAGATCGACGACCTCGTCACGCGCGCGCTCGCGGGCCTGCCGACCGCGCCCCCACCGCGTCGCGCGCGACCACCCGTCGGGCTCGTCGCGGCCGCCGTGGCGCTCGTGGGCTTCGGGAGCCTGGCCGCGTTCCGGCTCGCGCCACCGCTGGCTGCGATGCTGGGGCTCGTGCAGCCGGCGCCCGCGACGTCGGAGCCGCCGCGCCAGACGGGGCGAGGCGATGGCCCGCGAGCGCCGACGCCGTCACGACCCCTCGAGACCGACCCGGCCGGGCTCGCGCCCGACGAGACGCCAGGCTCCACCACGCCCCCACGCGGCGAGCAGCCCTCGTCGGCGAACGCGCAGCCTGCGCCCGCGCCAGCGAAGCCTCGCCCGGCAGCCCCGCGCGCGACCGACGCGCGCACGACGCCGTCAGCGGTGTCTCCGGCCGAGCCCGGGCGCGACGCCGAAGCCCCGCCCCCGGGCCAGCGCGCGGCGGTGGGCAGCGATGCCGACGTCACCGCCGCGAGCCTCTTCCGCGAGGCCACTGCCGCGCGCACGGCCGGAAACCGCGAGGAGGCCGAACGGCGCTACCGCGAGCTCGCCGAGCGCTTCCCCCGCTCGACCGAGGCGACGGTGGCGCACGCGGTGCTTGGCCGGCTGCTGCTCGATCTCGGGCGGCCCGAGGAAGGGCTGCGCGAACTCGAGGCCACCCTCGACGGCGGCCCCTCGGCGCTGCGGGAAGACGCGCTCGCGCACCGGGCCCTCGCCCTCGATGCGCTGCAAGACGCCAGGGCACGCGCGGCGTGGGAGCAGCTGCTGCGCGAATTCCCTGCCTCCATTCACGCCCGCCGTGCCAGAGAGCGCCTCGAGGCCCTGCCGCCACCGTGAATTCCCACGAAGGGCGTCGGCACGGAGGTCCATGAAGCCGCGAGCCACCTTCGTCGGCGTCGTGCGCGCCCGCTGGGCGCTGCTCTCGATGATCCTCGCCGCGCCATGCCTGGCTGACGCGACGGTGGTGCTCCGCTCGGTGTCGCCCGCGCCCGCGTTCGAGGCGAGCCTCACCGAGATGCTCGGGCGCCTGCAGGTGACGCTGACGCGCGCCGCGAACGGCGAACCCCTGGCGTTCCTGGACGCCGACCTCACGTCGGGCCAGCTGGTCATCGACAGCCCCTCGCGGGGCGTCACCATTCGCCGCGGCCTCGCCCCCGAGCTCGTCGGCGAGGTTCGAGTCGAGACGGCCGCCGCGCTCGTCGCCGCAGCGGTCGAGGTGCTCCTCCACACCGACCCGCCGCGCCAACCGATGAAGGTGACGGCGCCCACGCCTGCCGAGCCCGCCGTGGCGCCGCGGCCTCCGTCACGGGTCGGCCTCGAGCTCGGCGTGGGCCTGGGCCCCCGGCTGATCGGCGGCTCGTCGGTCGTCGACTTCGGTGCTTCGCTTCAAGCCCTGCTGACGGTGCCGATCGGCCTCCAGGTGCCGGGCGTGCTGCTGGCGGTGAGCTACCAGCCCGGCTTCGATCTCGTCGGCGACGCCGTGGCCTTGCGCGGACAGCTCGTCTCGCCCCGGCTCTTCCTCCAGCTCGAGCTCGTGCGCGGGCGGTTCGGCCGGCTCGAAGCGGGCGCAGGCGGCGGTGTCGACGTGTTCAGCCTGGCCCGCTTCCAGCGTGAAGGCGAGCTGCTGCGCCCGGCCGAGCGGCGCCTCGCCGTCGCGCCCATCATCAGCGGCCTGCTCACGTGGCGCCTGCCCGTCGGTGAGAGCGTCAACCTGTTCGCGTCGCTCACCGTCGATGGCGATCTGCGTGCGCCGCGAGCGCCGCCGCCCATGGCTGGCATGGAAGGTGACGACCCACGCCCGTGGACGGTGCGCCCGATGCTGCAGCTGGGCGTCTCGTTCGCGCCGCTGCGCACCACGCGCTGATCGTTTTTTCCGCCAGCCGGACACCACCCGTTCGAGAGGGCCGTGCCTCTCACCGGTCTCGAACGAAAGGTGAACCGAACATGTCTCGTCTCTCCCCTGCCCTCGCCGTCTTCCTGTTGCCCGCGTGCGGGGTCGACACGCTCGTCGACGTCGCCTCCGAGTCGGCCGCGCTGATCACCGCCCAATGCGACGCGCAGGCCTCGAACACTGCCGTCGATGAGTGCTTCGAGACGTTCCGCGCGTGCACGGCCCAGAGTGGCGCCGACGTCGCCGGGTGCCGCACGGCGCTCGAGGCCTGCCTGCCGGAGCGCCTGCCGCGGCGTGGGCCTCCTGGTGGGCGTGGAGGCGATGGTGGGTGCCACGGAGACGGTGAAGGGCACGAGCGACCCGAAGGCGGCGCGCGAGGCGGCCTGTTTGGCCCGCCGCCGGGCGATCGCGCTGATGGTGGTGTGCGTGGGCCGGGTGGACGTGGAGGGCACGGACGAGGGCGTGGCGGCCACCGGGGCCCCGTGGGGCTCGATGACGCGGCCGTGCAGCAGTGCCAGGCCACCGCGCAGGCCTGCCTCGCCGCCGGCACCGACGCGCAGTCGTGCCGTGACACCGCCCGCACCTGCGTGCACGACGCGCTGAGCGCCGCCTTCACGGCCCGCTGTCAGGAGCTCGAAGCGGCCTGCGCCGCCAACGCCGGGCAGGACTGCTCCGAGCTCACCCAGCGGTGCAGCGCAGGCCTGGCCGCGCCGCCTCCCGAAGGCGCCTGCACCGTCCCCGACGCCGGCACGCCCTGACGCCCGCCCGTTCGCCGGCCCATCGCTCGGGCCGGCGAGCCAGCCTTGACGTCCCCCGCCCCGGGGCCTAAGCACCGCCGCTCGTTTCCCGATTCAAGGAGTCACCATGGCCCGCGTCACCGTCGAAGATGCGCTTCCCCACGTCGACAACCGCTTCGCCCTCGTGCTGCTCGCCTCGAAGCGCGCGCGTCAGCTGATGGCCGGCGCCCGCCCGATGGTCGAGACCTCGAAGAACAAGTCCTGCGTGCTGTCGCTGCGCGAGGTGGCCACCGGCCGCGTGCGCTTCGACCGCGACGTCCGCCAGGCGCTCATGGGCCGCTACGACGCGCCCTCGGCCCGCGGCTGAGGCTCACCGACGACGCTTTCGTCGACCAGACGCCTCTCCCGTTCGCGCGGGAGGGGCGTTCGTCGTCGTGGGGTACGGCTCCGATCGGAGGCCCTCGGGCACGGCCTCGGTCGTGGGATCGCCGCGCACCTCGTGGTGGAGCACCTCGAGGGCCAGAGAACCCCGTCAGCGCCGCCTTCAAGGCCTCCAGCGCGACGTTGGGACGAGGCGTCTTCGGCGGCTGCTCGAGCCCCCTCACGCGCTCCCCGGCCGGACGCTCGACGGGTCGCTTCATCGCGGCGGAGGAACGTTCGTCTGAGCCGGGCCGCAGGCTGAGCTGGCACGAGCACCCGCCGTGCGTCACGAGCAGGAGCGCCAGGCCACGAGAGAACCGCTCGCGCACGAAAGGGTTCGGCTGGTCGACCACCTCGAGCCGGGCGGCCCTCAGCGCCTTGACGATCCCCTCACGCTGCCGGGGCAGGACGCCCACGGTCAAGAACAGGCACATGGGCGCTCAGGGGAGCGGAATCTGAAGCCCCTGCGGCACCGCGCCCGCGCCACCCTGGGGCATCGGCCGCAGCTCGAGCAGCCCCTTGTTGTACGTCGCGACCGCGCTCATGAACGCGGTGTTGGCCGTGATGGTGAAGGGCACGGCGATCAGCACCAACACGAGCGCGACGAGCGAACCGACGAGGCCCGCGGCCAGCAGGGGCAGAAACGCGCTCCCCGAGATGAGGAGCGGCGCCACCACCACCACCGCGAGCGACAGACCGGAGATCGAGAGGCCGACGATCTGGAAGATGTTCGCCAGGCGAAACGCGTCGTGGGCCTTCTGCGCCGAGTTGAACGCCTCGGGCACCAGCCTGAACGCGTCGGCGAAGTCGTCGTCGCGGAGCGAGAAGAGGCGCTCGCGCTGGCGCACCTTGAGCCCCGTCGTCTGGTCGACGTCGAAGGTGAGCAGGTGCTTGTCGAGGAAGCTGGCGAACGCCGCCACTTCGGGGGGCTCGTTGGGCGGCGGCCGCATCACCTCGGTCGAAGGCACGAGCATGGTCGCCGCGTCGGGCGCGGGTGCCAGCGGCGGCGAGGTCTGCGAGACGACGAGGGCCAGGGCGCACGAGAGGATCATGGGGACTCCGGGGGCGGCTTCGGGGACAGGAGCGCGCGCGCCTTCGCGGCCATGTCGCGCTCACCAGGGTACGTGAGCCGGCCGGGCGCCTCGTCGAGCGCGAGCCACCAGGCGCGGTCGACCTCCTTGCGCATGGCGTCGGTCACCTGATCGATCACGCCGGCCTCGTACCGGAACAGGAAGAAGGCCACTTCCTTGAAGATGGTCGTCCCGCGCCAGCGGTAGACGTACTTCACGTCACCGAGCTTCTGGACGAGCCGCGCCTCGAGGCCGGTCTCTTCGTTCACCTCGCGCGTGGCCGCCTGCTCGGCGTTCTCTCCGGGGTCGATGTGCCCTTTGGGCAGCGCCGTCACCGTCTTGCCCGCCGGGCGAATGACCGCGACCTCGAAGCGGCCGTCGAACTCACGCACCACCACGCCGCCCGCTGAGAACTCCCGCGTCGATGCCACGCTGCGGCTTGTATCGATCCACGGGCCCGCCGTCACCGGCCGAAGCGCGCGAGGCCCCAGCGTTTCCCCTGAACGGCGCCTTCGACCGTGCGGTGTCGATTGGAGCTTGGACGTCCGCCGGGCGCTTCTCGGTGCGCGTGCCGGGGACGTGCTCGAGGCGCCGGCTGCGGTGGAGGCGTTTCACCGGCGCTGCTCCGAGGCGACCGCTCGCGTGTCGAGGGCCCGATGCGCCCCGCCCGGCCACGCTCAGCGCGCGAACCAGGCCAGCTTGGCCTCGGCACCGAGCCGGTAGGTGTGCCGCAGCTCCGAGAGCAGCCGGTCGAGGCGCCCGGCCCGAATCGCCGGCAACAGCCGCGTGCAGTAGCGCTTCGCCAGCCGGTTCGCCTCGACGTAGCGCCAGCGCTCGGGGGCCGACAGCGCCTCGTGGTACCGCACGCGCTCGAACAGCGTGCCGATGAGCCGCTGCGCCCAGCCAGCCACCCCGGTGCCCCAGCGCAAGAGCGTGCAGACCGCGAACTTGTCGACCTCGGCCTGCGCTTCGAGCTCGAGCATCGACACCCGCCGCGCCAGCTGCGCCGTCTGCGCGACGTAGACGAAGTGCGAGACGCCCTCGGTCACCTCGCAGAACCCCGGCAGCTCTTCGTTCAGCAGCGCCTCGGCGTCGGCCTCGTGTCGGCTCACCCGCTCGAGCAACGCCGGCTCGAGGTAGAGCGCCAGATCGAGCGACTCGCCATCGTCGGCCACCAGCAGCTCCTCGCGGGAGCGGCCCGTCCCTCCGAGCGCCCGGGCCGCCTCGGCGTCGACCAGGAAGTCCTTCGCCCGGTACGCGCAGCGAATGCCGTAGAGCGTCTCTAGCTGGGCCTGCAAGGCGTCGAGCATGTCAGTTCGCCAGCAGCTTCTTCTTCGGCAGCATGCCCACGTCGATCAGCACCGACTCGAGGTGCGCATCACCGGTCTTCGACCAGGCCTCGAACACCTGCATCTGGCCCTTCGGCCCCGAAGCCACCTGGCCGCGCGCCGCGATCTCCTTCAGCACGTCGACGAGCGAGGCGAACTTCTGATCGAGCTCGAGGTACACCGAGGTGAACGTGCTCGACGGCGCGAGGTCGGCGATCGCCGCCGCGGTGTAGAGCGACTGGTCGCCCAGCTGCTTGAGGGTGCGAATGCGCTGCTCCCGATCCTGCTGGAGCGCCCGCGTGTAGAGCACCGCGAGCGGCTCGGCGTCCTTCTTCCCCTCGAGCTCCGCGGTGAAGAGCTTCTCGGCCGTGGCGTACTCGGACAACAGGTTCACCACGTAGAACTCGGTGATCTCCGCGAGGCTGACCCGCTGGCGTTGCACCACCTCGCCGAGCAGCAGCCGGAAGAACTCCTTGAGCGAACCAGACATGACGAGCTGCGACATCGTGTGACCTCCTGCGTGACGCGACGGGTCGACAGCGACCCGCGAGGAGGTCCGTTCGTGCGACCTCCCGTCACAGAAGCGTATCGACACGCCTCCCGAAGTTCAAAAAGACCGCTGGAATTCCAGGTGGTTACTTTGGCGTTCGCACGCCTCGACTGCCAATTCGGGCGCCCGGGGCCGTTGGCACTCGCCCCACCCGAGCGCCAGTTCGAGCCTTGACCGCCTTGGGCCGGTGGTTATATCGCCCGCGCCCGAAGGCTCTGGCACTCGCCAGGTTTGAGTGCCAAATCACCCCGCAGTCAGACACCCAACCCAAGGAGAACCCCATGAAGATTCGTCCCCTGCACGACCGGCTGATCGTCAAGCGTCTCACCGAGGAGAACAAGACCAAGGGCGGCATCATCATTCCGGACTCCGCCAAGGAGAAGCCGCTGGAGGCCAAGGTGGTCGCCGTCGGCAACGGCAAGATCCTCGAGGACGGCAAGGTTCGCCCGATGGACATCAAGGCCGGCGACACCATTCTCTTCAGCAAGTACGCGGGCACCGAGATCAAGATCGAAGGCGATGAGCACCTCATCCTCCGTGAGGAAGACGTGCTCGGCGTGATCGAGAAGTAACCCACCCTTTCCTCTTCACGCCTCACTTCCAAAGGACTCATCACATGGCAGCCAAAGACATCATCTTCGACACCCGCGCGCGCGACGCGATCCTCCGCGGCGTCAACACCCTCGCCGACGCGGTGAAGGTCACCCTGGGGCCCAAGGGCCGCAACGTCGTCATCGAGAAGTCGTTCGGTTCTCCGACGATCACCAAGGACGGCGTCACCGTCGCCAAGGAGATCGAGCTCGAGAACAAGTTCGAGAACATGGGCGCGCAGATGGTGAAGGAGGTCGCGTCGAAGACCTCTGACATCGCCGGCGACGGCACCACCACCGCGACCGTGCTCGCGCAGGCCATCTTCCGTGAGGGCGCCAAGCTCGTCGCGGCCGGCCACAACCCGATGGAGATCAAGCGCGGCATCGACAAGGCCGTGACGACGATCGTCGCCGAGCTCAAGAAGCTCGCCAAGCCCACCCAGGGCAAGAAGGACATCGCCCAGGTCGGCACCATCTCGGCCAACGGCGACACCACCATCGGCAACATCATCGCCGAGGCGATGGACAAGGTCGGCAAGGAAGGCGTGATCACGGTCGAAGAGGCGAAGGGCCTCGAGACCGAGCTCGACGTGGTCGAGGGCATGCAGTTCGACCGCGGCTACCTCTCGCCGTACTTCGTCACCAACCCTGACCGCATGGAGGTCGAGCTCGCCGACCCCTTCATCCTCATCTACGAGAAGAAGATCTCGACGATGAAGGACCTGCTGCCCCTGCTCGAGCAGGTGGCGCGCTCGGGCAAGCCGCTGCTCATCGTCGCCGAAGAGGTCGAGGGTGAGGCGCTCGCGACGCTCGTGGTGAACAAGATCCGCGGCGTGCTCAACGTCTGCGCGGTGAAGGCCCCTGGCTTCGGCGACCGCCGCAAGGCCATGCTCGAGGACATCGCGATCCTCACCGGCGGCAAGATGATCGCCGAAGACCTCGGCCTCAAGCTCGAGAACGTCACCCTGAACGACCTCGGCCGCGCCAAGCGGGTGAAGATCGACAAGGACAACTCGACGATCATCGACGGCGCCGGCGCCCAGAAGGACATCGAGGCCCGCGTGAAGCAGATCCGCGCGCAGATCGACGAGACCACCAGCGACTACGACAAGGAGAAGCTGCAGGAGCGGCTCGCCAAGCTCGTGGGCGGCGTGGCGGTGATCAACGTCGGCGCGGCCACCGAGACCGAGATGAAGGAGAAGAAGGCTCGCGTGGAAGACGCGCTCAACGCGACCCGCGCGGCCGTCGAAGAGGGCATCGTGCCCGGCGGCGGCGTGGCCTACATCCGCTGCCTCAAGGCGCTCGAGTCGGTGCAGGTCAACGCCGAAGAGAAGTTCGGCGTCGACATCATCCGTCGCTCGCTCGAGGAGCCGCTGCGCCAGATCTCGGCGAACGGCGGCCTCGAGGGCTCCGTCATCGTCAACAAGGTGAAGGAAGGCACGGGC
>JALOQF010000029.1 GCA_025459425.1 Myxococcaceae bacterium
CCGACGTGTCGCTGCAGTCACAGGCCGGCGTGGACACCGTCGAAGCCGTCGTCAGCTTCAAGTGCAGCCAGGTGCTCTTCATGCTCGGCAAGCCGGGTGGGCGGTGGCTGCCGTCGGGCACGTTCGACGTGAAGCCCGTGCGCGCGAAGCTGCTCGAGCTGGCGAAGGCGACGCTCGACAAGGACGCGCCGACCCAGGCGCTCAAGTAGCCGACGCCGTCTGGAGCAACACGTCATCCATCCGCGGCCCTACGAGGGGTTCTGGCGCGAGCAGCGAGATCGCAACGTCGATTCAGCCAGCCGGACTCCTCGCCCGGCTGAGCCACCATCACGACCACGACCCGCGTTCGCTGGAGAGCGGAGGTGCGTCTGCCCCGCATCGAGCGGGCCGACGCTCGGCCCAGCACCGTGACTCAGGGCCGAGTCGAGGTCCAGCCGGGGCGCACCTTCAGAAGGAAGGGCAGCTCCGAGCGCCAGGGCGGCCTGCACCCCGTGCAGCCGCAGGACGGTCGCACGTCGCCGCCATCGAGAAGGAAGGCGGTACTCAGGCCACCAGCGCGTCGACGAGCGCCGGCACGTCGGCCTGGGCCACGCTGCACAGCGCCACGCGCACCGCGCCCTTCTGCGGCACCACGTACACACCCCGCTCCTTCATCTTCGCGGCGCGCCCCTCGGCGTCGGGCGTGAAGACGGTGACGAAGAACCCACCTTCGTACCGCGGGTAGTCGAGGCCCTTCGGCCGGGCGAGCGCGTTGAACGCGTCGACGCGGGCCGTGAGCAGCCCCTTGAGCGTCTCGCGCTCGGCGTCACAACGCGCCTTGAGCGTCGGGTCGGTCAACAGCTTCGTGACGGCCCACAACCCGCCGCGCGTGCAGTTCGACCAGGTGCCGCGGCACGCATAGGCGAGGGCCGCCTGGGTGGCCGCGCGCTCCTTCTCGTCGGCCTCGCAGGCGAGCAGCGCGCCGATGCGCAGGCCATAGTGCGTGAAGGACTTGGAGCCGCTCCACGCGAAGAGCAGGCCCACCGTGCCCAGCAGCGGCTCGAGCTCCTTCATGAAGGCCCGCGGGTCGGCGGCGGTGCCGTAGAGGAAATAGGCCATGTCGACGAGCAGCGTCACCGGGCCCTGGCGGCCGTGCGCGAGGAGCCGCTCGACGACCTGCCGCCACTCCGAGGCGCGCATCGAGTAGCCCGTCGGGTTGTTGCACGGGTCGTTGAGGAACAGCAGCACGCGGCCCTGCGACTTCAGGTGCGCGGCGAGCTTCGCATCGAGCGCCGCCACGTCGAGCTGCCCGTCGGCGCCGAACATCGAGAAGGTGTCGAGGCCGCGCTCGTGCTCGTCGCACAGCGTCTGATACGGGCCCCAGTAGAAGCTGGGCGTCAGCATCTTCTGGCCCGACTCGAGGTAGTTCATCAGCGCGTGACGCAGCGCTCCCGTGCCGCCCGGCGTCGCGACGGCGGTCGCGGCCTTCTTGAGCGCCTCGTGGCCCTGGAACGTGTCGTCGATGACGGCCTGGTTGTACGCGGGCGTGCCGGGAATCGGCGCGTAGGCCGCCCATTCCTCGCGGGGCACCTGCTGGAGCAGCGACGCCACCGTGTCGAGAATCGCGAGGCTGCCGTCGTCCTTCATCAGCGAGCCGATGGTGGCGTTGACGACACGCTCACCCGCCTGTTTGCGGCGCGTGGCCTCGGCGTTGAGGGCGAAAATGACGTCCTTGTCGGGGCGACTCTGGCGGGCAGGAATGAGGTGACGCATGCGGGCGCTTTGTGCCCGATGTGGCGCGGACGATCCAGCGCGGCCCGCAGTCAGCCCCGACGCGACGGCACGCCTCGGGCTCGACCCCACGGTGAGCAGCGCCAGCGTCGGGCTTCACGCACTCGAGCAAGGAGTCGGCCTCTCGACGTCGGGGCTGCCTCGATGATCGTCGAGGGGCGGCACGCCATGACGCGCTGCCCGAGCCCGCCTCGCGTGCTCGGTGTGGGCGCAACGACACCGAGTGGGCGGACCTCGCCATGACCGGGAACGTCGGTGGCGATGATGAGTGGCGCTACTCTCCTCCTTGACCGCGGGTCGAAGCGTCGCGAACAAAGTACGGACCTCGCCATGACCGGGACAGTCGGTGGCGATGATGAGTGGCGTCACCCTCGTTTTGGACCGCGGGTCGAAGCGTCGCGAGCAGGAGAACGCCGACATCGAGCTGGAGCGGCCGAGCCGACCCGTGCGCCAGCCCGAGCGCGCACGACGTCATCCACCCCGTACATCGGGTTTCGGACCGCAGCCGCACGAGGAGCACCTGCACGAACGCGACGAACACGGGAGCCGTCTCCACGACTTCGTCCCGCGCTCGCGCGCAGTCGACCGTCGAGCCTCGCGCGGGCCAGGGACTTGGACCCTGAGCTGCACTGTGCTCTGCCCTCGCGCGATGGTCACTTCATGGCTCCGAGTCGGTGCGGTCGTTCTCCTGTGTTCTGGCCTGTGGGCCTGCCCTGGACTGCCGCCGCCACCCGACGGAGGCGTCGTCGAGCCGCGTGACGCCGCCGGTGAAGACGCAGGCGTGCCCGATGGTGGAGCGCCCAGCCCTTCGTGCCTCACGCTCGAGGCCGTCGACCCCGCCGTCGTCGATGCAGGCCGGCGGTTTCTCTTCGAGGGCTCCGTTGGTGGGCCGCTCGTCCCGAAGCTCGCCTTCGACAACCTGTGGCGGGTGTGGGCGACGGTGCCTCCGGCCGACGTGCCCGCGGCGATTCGGGCGCGCTACGGGTTCGTGCCCGCGCTGACGCCGAACGACGGGCTGCCGATGGGCTTTCGCCTCGACAACGGCTGGGTGCGCGCGGACTGCCTGGTGTGTCACGCCGGAGAAGTCGCGGGGCAGGTCGTCGTCGGCGCGCCCAGCACGCGGCTGCAGCTCGAGCTGTTCGTCGACGACTTGAAGGCGCTCGCGCAGCTCGTCGGACAGCAGCCACCGAATCCGCCTCGCGTCCGCACTGGCGCGCGCGGCATCTCGGACATCGTCGGCATGACGATGCAGCTCGCGCTGCGAACGACGAACCCGGGCGTGCCCATCAACACCGAGATTGGCTACCAGGACCCACCCGCCTGGTGGACGCTCGCGACGAAGACGCGCACCTACGTCGACGGGAGCGGTCCGCAGTCCGCCCATCGCACGATGATGGCCACCCAGCTCGCCTTCGGCGCCACCCAGCAGTCACTCGAGCAGCAGGAGCCCGAGTACATCGCGCTGCGCGCATACCTGCTCACGCTGCCACCGCCCGCCTGGCCGTTCACCGCGCCTGCCACCGACGCCGTCGCGCGCGGCCGCGAGCTGTTTCGCGAGCGCTGCACCGCCTGCCATCGCGACGACCGATGTGAACGCTCCGAGTCGGTCATCGTGCCTCGGGGCAGCCTCGGCACCGACGCGGAGCGCAGCGTGAAGTACGGCCCCAACGAGGTCGGACTCATCAACGCGAGCTGGTTCGGCACGGGCCAGGCGCACCAGTCGACCGGCGGGTACCTCGCGCCCTCACTGCGCGGCGTGTGGGCCTCGGCGCCCTACCTGCACAACGGCTCGGTCCCGACGCTCGAGGGCGTGCTCGACTCGACGAAGCGCCCGCGGTTCTTCCGCGTTCGAGGCACCTCACGCGCCGAGTATGACGAGGCCGCCGTGGGGCTGAAGGTCGACGTGCTGACCGCCGCGCCGGTGAACCCCACCTCGGCCGAGCGAGCCGACGTCTACGACACCACGCGCCCCGGCCTGGGCAATGGCGGGCACCTCTTCGGAGATTCGCTCACCGACGCCCAGCGCCGCGACGTGCTCGAGTTCCTCAAGACGCAGTGAGCGCCGGCCCCACCACAGCCCGACGAGAGGAACACCAGCCCGAATCGAGTCTGCACCGTGTTCCACTCGAGCCACGGAAGCGGTCAGCCCCGAGCCGAGACAGGGCTGAATCGGCGACCGTGGATGAGGAACGACGACCTAGACTGTGCAGCCGTGCCTCCTCTCACTGGAACCCGTGACTGGGCGAAGCTGCCGCTGGCGCTGGCCGCGGTGCTGCTCCCCATCTTCGTCGGCACGCTCGCCACCAGCCCCGAAGGCCCGCTCAACTGGTGGCTCGAGGTCGGCCCGGGCGTCATCGGCGTGGTGGCGCTCGCGCTCACCTTCAAGAGTTTCCCGATGTCGAAGCTCATCTACGTCTGCGTCTTCGTGCACGTGCTCATCCTCGTGTACGGCGGGTACTCGACGTACGCGAAGGCGCCATTGGGCGAGTGGGCGAAGCAGGCGTTCGGCTGGGAGCGGAACAACTACGACAAGCTCGGCCACTTCGCGTTCGGCTTCTTCCCGGTCTTCACGCTGCGCGAGGTGCTGCTGCGGGTGACGAGGCTCGAGCGCGGCGGGTGGCTCGTCTTCATCCTGCTGTCGATGATTCTCGGCTTCGCGGCCTTCTACGAGTTCATCGAGTGGTGGGGCGCGCTGCTCCTCGACCCCGCGGGCGGAGACCGCTTCCTCGGCACGCAGGGCTACGTCTGGGACGCGCAGAGCGACATGTTGTGGGCTGGCATCGGCGCCACGGTGGCGTTGGCGCTCTTCTCGAAGCTGCACGACGCGTCGATGGCAAAGGCCCGCGCGGCCCTCAGCGCACCGTGAGGGGAATGTCCTTCGTGCCCTCGTCGAGCACGAGACGAATGGTCACCTTCCCCTTTTCCTTGCCCTTCACGAACAGGGTCGACTCGCGTCGGGTGACGTCGGTGCCGTCCTTCCACTCGTCCTTCTTCACGCGCGCGCCCCAGTAGAGCTCGGCGGCGCTGCCCAGCACCTGCACCTCGACGGGCTTCACCTCGTTGATGCGGAACTCGTTCACCTCGCCCACGGCGAGGCCGATCTCCTCGACGTCGGTGAGCCACGCGGGCTGCCAGCCGGGAGACGGGCTCCAGGTGCGTCGCACGTCGTTGGCGAGCTCTTCTTCGTACTTCTCGCGGGTGATGATCTCTTGCGGCGCGTCGAGGCTCTTCACCGTCGAAGCGTCCTTCGTGTACGCGCGCCGCCAATCACCCCGCTCGACGGCGCGGAAGCTCGAGCAGCCGATGGCGAGGGCGAGGATCGACACGATGAGGAAGAGGCGGGTCTCCATGGCGGCGCCAAGTGTGGCGCACGTCGCCGGGCTCGTCGAGCGACGGTGACAAGGGGGTTCCACACCGTCGTGTGACGCAGCTGCCGCGTGGCCGACGCGCGGGCGGGCTCAGGTGCGGCGAGTGACCTTCATCGAAATGCTCGAGCCGTTCGGGCTGCTCCCGCTCGCGCTGCCCCTGTTGGCGCTCTCGTCGCATCGCCTGGCGCACGGGCTCCTGCGCGGCCATTCGCGCCTCGATCGCCTGGCGGGTGCGGGGGTGGTGGCGATGGGGCTGGTGCACGGCCTGGTGGGCACGCTGGGCACGTTCGGCGTGCTCACCACGAACACGCTGCTCGCCGCGCTGCTGGTGGTGACGGCGGTGGCCCTGCTGTCGACGCGTGACCTTCCCGTCACGGGGTGGTGGCGCGTGGTGCGGCGGCACCCGCTGGCGGTGGGGCTCGCGCTCGTCCCCGTGGGGCTTGCGGTGGTCGCCGCGCGGCTCCTGCCGGTCTGGCAGTGGGACTCCATCGGCTACCACCTGCCCTTCGTGCACTTCGTCATCCAGGCGAAGGGCTTCGCCGGCGTGCCGCCCGACCTCCACTACATCTCGACGTACCCCCACGACATCGAGCTGGGAATGATCGCGCTGCGGCTCCTGCTGCCCGACGACCGGCTGGTGGACCTCGCGCAGGTGCCGTACGGCCTGGTGGGCGCGGTGCTGACGGCGGCCATCGCGCGGAAGCTGCAGCCGGTCGGGCGCCCGCTCGCGAGCCGCGTGCAAGGCGCTCCAGCTCGGCAAGACCGGCAGTACGCGGTGCTGGCGGGAGCGCTGTGGCTCTCGGTGCCGTGCGTCTTCCTGCAGTTGCCGACGAACTACGTCGACGTGGGCACCGCGGCCGCGCTCCTCGGGGCGGTGTACTTCGTCGTCTTTCCGGCCGTGAGCTGGCGCACGCTGCTGCTCGGCGGCGTTTCGCTCGGGCTCTTCCTCGGGAGCAAACCGTCGGCGCCGCTGGCGACGGTGGTGCTCGCCGCGGTCGCGACGTTTCGGTGGTGGCGCGCCTTCGCGGCCGTGCGCGCAGCCGACGCCGGGCGCGCCCGGCTGGGGGTTGGTGAAGCCGGTGCCGACGTCGACGATGGGCACCCGCGGGCCAGCGTCGGCGAGCGCGCGCCAGAGCTGCGACCTCCATCTGACGCGTCCAGCCTCACGACCGGCACGGGAGTCCCTGCCGGCGCACGTCACAGAGACGCGGCAGACGTCGTCGGCCGGAGCAGCGCGGGGCGTCGGCTCTTGAGCAAGTGGCGCCGGTGGCTCGAGGCATCGCCGACCGCGGGCGCAGGCACCGCGCGGGGCCTCGCCGTCGGAGCCGTGCTCTTCGGGTCCGCAGTCCTCGTCTTCGGTGCCGAGATGTACCTCGTGATGCTGGCGCGTCACGGCAACCCGGTGTGGCCGGTGGCGGTGAAGCTGGGGCCGTGGACGCTCCCCGGAACCCATGCCGTCGACGAGCTGCTCGCGGCAGGGGCAGCGCTCCCCTCGGTGCAGGGCTCGCTGCTCGAGCGGCTCACGGTGTCATGGTTCGCGGTGACGACTCCGCCGGTCTTCGACATGAAGCTCGGAGGCCTGGGCCTGCCCTTCCTCGTCGCCCTGCCCTTCGCGGTAGCGGGCCTCGTGCGGCGACGGAGCCTGCTGCTGGTGGTGGTGCTGCTGGCCACGCTCGCGTCTCCGAACCCGTCCTTCGGCCGCTACGTGCTGGCCTTCGCCGCGCTCGTGGTGGCGCTGGCCCTCGCCGAGCTGGAGCACCTCGCCGCGCCGCGGTGGGCGATGCGTCTCGGCGCGACGGCGCTGGTGGCGGTGCAGCTGTGGTGGAGCGCGCCCGGCCTCACCGGCGATGGGCCGGACCTCGCCACGCTCTGGTCGCTGACCGACGAGCAGCGGCGCGTGGCGGTGGGGCCGCACGGCGCTCCGACGGACTACCCGCGCGTCTGGGACGCCGTGAATCGCGGCGAGTCGGTCGCGTTCGACGAGGGGTTCGAGTTTCCAGGCCTGCTGTGGTCGCCGACGCTCGAGTACCCGGTGCGCTCGGTGCCGACGCCGAAGTCGCCAGACGAGCTCGAGCGATGGGCCGAGGCGAAGCGGGTACGGGTGCTGGCGGTGTCGACCGCGCGAGCGAAGACCCTCGACCCGGGCGCGTGGCGAAAGCTGTTCGACTGCAGGTCGAGCCCGTGCGCGGTGTACCTGCGGCAGGGACCGGCCGTGTCCGCGCGGCCCTGACCGACGGCGGTCTCGGGCGCCACCGTCTCACTCGCGCGAGGTGCGCTGCTCGGAGGGCCGCGACGACGAACACCCGGGGGGCTTTCGTCTCGTCGGTGCGGCGTGACGCCCCGCCGTCACACCTCGCGTCTGCTCATGTCGCTGCCCCCTCGGAAACACACGGACCTCTTTCGTGACGGCAGCGACGCCGTTCAGCGCGACGAGCGGACGAGGCGCACCACGAAGCGCAGCAGCGCCAAGCGCACTGCCCCCTGACGAACGAGGTCGCCGTGGCCCCAGTGGTCCTGCTTCGGCCCCGCGGCCCTCGCCATCAGGTGGTCCCACACGGCGCTCGGCGCGCCCTCGGGCAGCTCGTTCGACTGGCCTTGAAGGCTGATGAGGAGCCGTCGGCACTCGGCGTCGAACGCTGCCATCAGCGAAGCCTTCAGGTGTCTGCACGCGATGGCCTGCTGATGACTCCAGAAGGGCGCCCAGCACACGGCCACGTCGTCGCGGTCGTCGCGCAGCTCGTCCCACGACCAGTCTTCGGCGATCTGCCCCGGTGGCACCACCACGCTGAGCGACCGCGGCGTCTCGAGCGTGGTGGCGCGCTTCCACCCCGTCTCGGCGCTCCCCATCGAACTGTTCGAGAAGACGTACTGCACCCGCGACGACACCAACGCCTCGAGCCACTCGTCGTCCGGAACGAAGACCGCCTCGAGCGAGAGGCCGAGGGCCCAGAAGTCCTTCACCTCGGCGGCCGACAGCGTCGTCATGCACGGCCCCCTTCAGAACAGCAGCGCCAGCGCCTCGCGCAGGGACTCCACGGGGAGCACTTCCATCGTCACCTCGAAGTCGAGCCGCTTCGCCGACGACTTCGGCAGCACCACCCGCTTGAAGCCCATCTTCTGCGCCTCGGCCAGGCGCGGCTCGACCTGCCCGACGGCGCGCACCTCGCCGGCGAGGCCCACCTCTCCCAGAATCAGCGTCTGCGCGTCGACGGGGCGGTTCTGCAGCGACGACACCAGCGCCGCGCATACCGCGAGGTCGCTCGACGGCTCGGTGAGGCTCATGCCGCCCGCGACGTTGACGAACAGGTCGCAGCCGACCAACTGCACGTCTTCCTTCTTCTCGAGCACCGCGGCGAGCAGCGCCACCCGCTGCGAGTCGACGCCCATCGCCGTGCGCCGCGCGGTGCCGTAGCCGGTGGGCGCCACCAGCGCCTGCACCTCGACGAGGATGGGCCGCGTCCCGTTGAGCGTCGACGTCACCACGCTGCCCGAGGCGTTCTTCGGCCGCTCCGAGAGGAACAGCGCGCTCGGGTCGGGCACCTCGGCCAGGCCCGCACCCTTCATCTCGAACACGCCAATCTCGTTCGTCGAGCCGAAGCGGTTCTTGTGCGCGCGCAACAGACGAAACGGGTGGCCCCGCTCGCCCTCGAAGTAGAGGACGGTGTCGACCATGTGCTCGAGCACCCGCGGCCCGGCGATGGAGCCCTCTTTCGTGACGTGGCCCACCATGAACGTCGGCACGCCCGTCTTCTTGGCCCACGCCATCAGGCGGCCGGCGCACTCGCGCACCTGCGAGACGCTCCCGGGCGCGCTGCCGAGCTCGGGCAGGAACATCGTCTGAATCGAGTCCACCACGAGCGAGCCCGGCGCCAGCTTCTCGGTGGCGGTGAGAATCTTCTCGAGGTCGGTCTCGGCGAAGAGGTGCATCTGTTCGCTGCGCACGCCCAGCCGCTCGGCGCGCATCTTCGTCTGCTGGAGCGACTCTTCACCCGACACGTACAGGCCCGGCCGGTCGCGCGACAGCCGGTCCATCATCGAGAGCAGCAGCGTCGACTTGCCGATGCCGGGGTCTCCGCCCAGCAGCACCAGCGAGCCCTGCACCACGCCCCCGCCGAGCACCCGGTCGAGCTCGGCGATGGCCGTCAGGCGCCTCGCCTCTTTCGTGCCGTCGACGTCCTTCAGCAGCACCGGCTTCGCCTGCCCCGTCGACGCGCCCCAGGCCGGCCGGGCCAGCGAGGCCTTCGAGGGTTCGACCTCTTCGACCAGCGAGCCCCAGGTGCCGCACTCGGTGCAGCGGCCCAGCCACTTCGGGGCCACGTAGCCGCACGACTGGCAGGTGAATTGTGTCTTCGCGCCCTTCGCCATCACGCCCTCACTCCGTTCGAAAGCCGTCGCGCCCATCGCGCGGCCACGGCGTGCCTCATACTCGATGGGGCTGACATTCCCCCGCCAGGCCGGGGCGCCGCGTCTCGCAGAGCCCTTGCAGGCGTTCCCGACCGTGGCAGGGTCGTCAGCCCGACGGCGCCCTGGCCGTCGACGAGGGCACGCATGAAGAAGAAGAAGGTACGCACCGACGGGCCCGACGGTTGGCTCGCGCTCGTCGAGCGCGACCTCACCGCGCTCGCGAAGGACGGCAAGCTGCCCACCGGCCACGGCCTCGACCAGGCGGCCAGCGACGTCGCCACGCTGCTCACCCGCGGAGACAAGGCCCCGCTGCTCGCCGGCGAGAGCGGCGTCGGCAAGTCGGCCATCGTGCAGGAGCTGGCGCGGCGCATCGTGCTGGGCAACGTGCCTCCCGCGCTGCAGGGTGTCCGCGTGCTCGAGGTGCCGGCGGCCGGCATCTTCGCCCGCACCAACACGCCCAAGGCTGCGGCCGAGCTGCTCGAGGAGCTGCTCGAGAAGGCCGAGGCGCAGCCGACGCTCGTCTTCCTTCGCGACCTCGGCGCAGTGCAGGGCAGCTCGCTGGTGCCGGTGCTGCTGCGGGCGCTGCGCGGCGGCCGGGTGCGCTTCGTCTTCGAGTCCGACACGCGGCGCGCGCACGAGCTGCTGCGCACCGACGAGACGTTGAGCGAGCGGCTCCACCTCGTGGTGGTGAACGAGCCCACGCACGAGCGCGCCCGGTGGATTCTCGGGCGCGTCGCCGAGGAGCTCGAGCTCGAGGCCGGCCTGCCCATCGACCCCTCGGCATGCGACGTGGCCCTGCGGCTTTCGGTGAAGTTCCTGTTGGCGCAGCGGCTGCCGCGCAAGGCCATCGAGCTGCTGAAGGAGACCGTCACCGAGGCCGCCGGCGCCTCGCGCGAGCGGGTGACGGGCGAAGACGTGCTGACGCGCTTCTGCAGCTCGACGCGGCTGCCGCGCTTCATGGCGGACGACAACGTCGCGCTCGACCTGAAGGAAGTGGCGCGCTTCTTCGGCACCCGGCTGCTCGGCCAGACCGACGCGCTCGACGCCGTGCTGCGCTCGGTGGCGCTCCTCAAGGCCGGCCTCAACGACCCGCGCCGCCCGCTGGGCGTCTTCCTCTTCGCGGGCCCCACCGGCGTCGGCAAGACGCACCTCGCGAAGCTCCTCGCCGAGTACCTCTTCGGCAGCCACGAGCGCCTGGTGCGGCTCAACATGGCCGACTACCCGGACCACGGCGACGAGAACGTGCTCTTCGGCAACCCCTGGGCGCAGACGCTCTCGGGCAAACGCGGCGAGCTGACGCGGCTGCTCGACGGCCGCGTCTTCACCGTGCTGCTCCTCGACGAGTTCGAGAAGGCGCACGCGAAGTGCCACGACCGCTTCCTGCAGCTGTTCGACGAGGGGCAGTTCATCAACGCCGCCGGCGAGACGGTGCCCTGCAACAACACCCTCATCGTGTGCACGTCGAACGTGGGCGCCGAGGTGTACCGCGAGGGCCCCATCGGCTTCGGCCCGCCGCGCCGCGACGACGAGCTGTTGTCCGAGATCGACCGCCGCATCCAGGCGAGCTTCCGCGCCGAGTTCTTGAACCGCTTCGACGCCATCTGCCACTTCCGCCCGCTGGGGAAGGTCGAGATCCGCCGCATCGCCCAGCGCGAGGTGGGCCGGGTGCTCGAGCGGGAAGGCATTCGCGCGCGTGGCCTCGACGTCGAGGTGGCGCCCGAGGTGGTCGAGCTGCTCGTCGAGCGCGGGTACTCGCCGGTGCATGGCGCGCGCTTCCTCCAGCGGGAAATCGAGAAGTCGCTCACCGCGGCGCTCGCCGTCGAGATCAGCCGCCGCACGCTGCCTCCTGGCACGCCGGTGAAGGTGGTGAAGCACAAGAACGTGGTCGAGGCGCTCGCCGAGCCGAAGGACGAGCGCACGCGCGAGGCCACGGCCCAGGCGACGCTGCCGGGCGTGGGCGCCGTGCTGGCGAAGAAGCGGCTCGACCAGAAGGCGCTCGTCCACGAGGCCGAGTCGCTCATCGGGCGTACCGCAGGCGTGGCCCAGGCGGCGCGGCGCAGCGAGCTCGAGTCGAGACGCAAGGAGCTGCTCGGCCTGTCGCAGGCGCCGGGCTTCTGGGACGACGCCGAGCGGGCCCAGGCCATCTTGCGGGCCTACCGGGCGCTCGACGCGCAGCTCGCCGAGCTCGACCGCCTGCGCGAGCTCTGTCAGGTGGCGCGGCGCCGCGCGCGCGACGCGAAGGGCGAGATGCAGCTCGCCGCCGCGGTGCGGGCCGTCGAAGAGGCAGCCCGCGAGGTGCGCCTCGCCGAGGCGCGGGTGGCCTCGGGCTCGAAGGGCAACGTCGACGACGCCTGGCTCGAGGTGGCCGCGGCGGTCGACGGCGAGCCGGGCGCGGCGTGGGTGCGCGAGCTGGTGACGATGTACACGGGCTGGGCTCAGCGCCGGAGCTACGACGTCAAGGTGCTCGCCGAAGGTCAGGAGCCGGCGCGCGCGGTGCTCCACGTGCACGGGCCCGGGGTGTTCGGCTTCCTGTCGGGTGAGAAGGGCCTGCACCGGCGCATCGACGACGACGCCCGGGTGGCGGCGTACGTGCGCCTGTACACGCCGTCGCAGGCGCCCGTGGAGTTGGCCGAGACGATGGCCCTCACCGCGCGCGAGGTGAAGCGCCACGCGGGCCGCTTCGTCGAGAAGATCGCGGCCGAGGCGCAGGTGCGTGACGAGCGGACGGGCCGCGAGGTGGCGCTCGCGGGCGCCGGCTCGGTGAGCGACCTGCGGGCGCTGACGCTCGCGGTGCTCGACGGGCAGGCCGAAGGCGGCGAAGAGGTTCGGCGCTACTTCGTCGGCCGCGCGGCGCGCGTCGAAGACCCTCGCACCGGAGAGGCCACCCCCCGCACGAAGGACGTGCTGCGCGGAGAGATCGACCTCTTCATCGCCGCGTGGCTCACCCGGCCTCCGGGTGCGAGCTGAGCGTCACGGTGGCGGTGGGCGCCGGGGCCCCAGCTCGGCGAGGAGCGCCCTGGCGCGGACCACGAACGCACGCGCCAGCCGCATCACGGCCGCCGTCCTCGCAGACCGCTGCGCCGGGGTCGGCCCGGTCGAGCCGTCACCTGCGGGGGCCGGTACCTCGTCGGGGCCACCTGACGGCGGTGGCGTTCGTTCCTCCGTCGGCATGGTGCACCTCCCGAGCCCGGGTCAGTCTCCGTTCCACAACCACTGGTCGCCGGTGTCTTCGACGTCGATGACGAGCAGCTCGACGTCGCTCCGTGCAGCCACCAGCAGGGCGGGCTCGGCCTCGAAGGCGGCGCCGTCACCTGCCACGAGCGACGCCCCGGCCACGCCGGCCTCGCCTGCGAGCAGCTGCACCCACGCACGACGGCCAGCAGCGACCCTCACGTGAACCTCGCTGGCCGCGCGCAGGCGAACCCACCGCACCCGCGCGTCGCTCTCGAGGGGCACGCCGCCGTCGGCGCCGTGCTGCGAGGCGCCGACGAGCACCGGCCAGTCACCCCGGGGCACGAAGGGCCTCAGCCCGCGACGAGGCGCCGTGGCGCAGGTGAAGTCGAGGCGCACGAGGCAGGCGTCATCGAAGCCCTCGGCGACCAGCCAGAACGGCGCGCCGGCTCCGCCGGTGAGCGCGATGAACGAGCCGGCGCCCGCGTGGCATGGGGGCCGGCCGCGCTCGTGGACCTCGACCGCCCCTCGACGCACGAACAGCACCGTCTCGTGGTCGGCGACCTCCCGCTCGAGGGTCGTCGTGCCGGGAGCGAGGCGCAGCTCGTCGAGGGCCGTCAGCGGCCCGAACTCGCGGCGCGACGGGTGCGCCCCGTCCGGGTCGAAGGCGCGACGCATCGAGCCGCCAGGCCAGGTGAGCAGCTGCCGCTCGGCCGATGCCAGACTCCACCACATGACACCTCCTGCAAGCTGAAGCCGGGAGCGCGCGGTCCAGCTCCGCGCCGCCGCGTCAGGGAGCAGCGCCCCAGGGCGACACCGGGCCGCGTCGTACGCCCGCGATGAAGCGCACCGGCGCGGCCGAGCCTTCCTGGGCCACCGCGGGGCCGACGCGCGTCAAGAACCGCTGCTCGATGCGGCGATGCAGGTCGAGCGAGCGCTGCATCAGCGCGGCGAGGTCTGCCTGTTCCCACTCGTGGAACAAGTCGCACAGGTTCGACACCTCGGCCGAGACGGCCCGGTTCTCGTCGACGAGGAGCTGCCGCACCTCACGCAGCTCGGCGCCCGGGCCAGGCGTGAAGGTGCCGCGACGGGAACGCCCCCGACGCGCCCGGGTCCTCGGCAGGCGAAGGTCCGGCAGCCGCGTCTGCATCACCTCGGTGAGGCCCTCGAGGTGGCTGCGTTCGGCTCCGAGGTCGACGAGGCCGGCCCCCGACGCATCGCGGCTCGCGTCCTTCAGCAGCCCGAGGAAGCGGGTCTCGATGAACCACCACCGCGCCAACGCCTCGCGCACGCGCGACGACGAGACCTCCACCAGGCGCTGCTGCGACTCGGACGATTCCATGCACAAACCTCCCGGCGGGTGACCGACCTGTCAGGAAGTCAGCACCACCCGTGCCAGCAGCCCGCGTCCCCCGTCACCGGCGAGACCGGCCCGCCTGCAGCCGTCGGCTCCGTCAGGGTGATGGAGGAGCCAGTCAGGATGATGGAATCGAAGCCGGAGTCACGCCGGCGTCGGCCGCGTCAGAACACCACGGAAACGCCCGCGTAGGCCCCCACCGAGTGGAGCACGTCGGAGGTCGGCGTCCGGACGAGCCCGCGCGCGATGGCCACCTCGGCGGCGCTGTCGAAGGTCGAGAGCGAGCACCCGGCGCCGGGAGTCGCGCCAGCGCCGAGGTCGGCCGCCGTACAGCCATTCACGCGGTCGACCCGCGCGGTGTACACGACGTCGCGCACCTCGACCCGGACGGCGACGTGGCGACCGAGCCCGAGGCGGAAGCCGGCGCCCAATGCCGCCATGAAGCGCGTGCCGGTGTCGCCATAGGTCGCCGCCTGCCGGCCCTCGGGCAGCAGCGTGTGGCGGGTGCCGCCGACCCCCGCCGCGCCGTTGAGGACGAAGCTGAAGTGCGCGAGCCCGACGTCGAAGAGCGCGAACTTTCCGTAGAACGGTGTCACCTCGACGCCCGCCATCGTCGTCCAGGTCCACAGCAGCGAGGCCGCCGTCTGCGGCGCGATGGCTGCATTGCCGATGAGCTCGCCGTTGAACGCCGACTCCCGGCTCAGCCAGTTCCCGCCGCCAAACACCATCAGCCCGAAGTGCTCGCGAACGTGCCACGTCACCTGGCCCAGCGTGCCCGCGTGCTGCGTGTAGAGCCCGTTGAGCTGCGCGACCGCGGGGAACACCGTCACCTCGAAGCGGCCGGCCATCGAGGGCGTGCGGGCCTCGATGACGTGGACGTCGACGGCAGGGGTCGACCGGGGTGCGTCCGAGGTCGCGGTCTGAGTCAAGGCCAGAGCGACGAGCGTGGAGACGAGCATGACGGGGCTCCTGAGACGAGAGCGCGAAACGCTACGCCTGCGCGAAGCGCGGAATCCAGCCCCCCGGGCTCACCGTGTTGAGGCCTCCATGCGGGGCGCGTCGTTCGCCTCGGAGGCGAGCGTGGCTCGAGCGCCGACATGACGTTCGCCGCTTCGATGGGTTCGTCATTCATCTGAAGGCGAGGCGGGGCTGGGCTGTTCGAGGCGGAGCTCGCCGTCGGGCCACGAACCCGTACGTCGTCTGCTCCATGGGTCGAGGTGCATCGACGACCAGCGCCGTGCAGCGCAGGACAGCCGTCACCTTCATTCCTTCCAGCTCTTCGACTCTTGTCCGCGGGTACTCGACCTGTTGTCAGCGCGGGAGCGGCCGCAGGCGAATGGTGGCAGTGGCAGGCCATCAGAGCGCAGGCGGCGTGGGCGCGGGCCGTGTGGAGCGCCGCCCGGGGGCTCGGTTCAGCGCGGAGCGCCCGGCGGTGGCCACCCACCCGGCCGCGCGGGAGGAGGTGGTGGTGCCGGGCGGGCCGGTTGTGCCGGAGCGGGAACCGCCGCATGCACGCGAGGCTGAACCTGCACGTTCGCGGCGACGTTGAAGATGGCGCCCAGGACGTCGAGGAAGATGAGCGCGGGCGTCGGGTCGACCACCTGCACGCGCGGCGCGGGCGCCTGACACGAGCCACACGGAGGCGGCGTCACCTGCTGGGTGTTGACGACCACCCGGTCGGGCGCGGCTGGCGCCGGTGCCCCGAACTCAGGAGTGACCCACTCGGACGCCGATGACGGTGACACCGACTCGCGGCTCACCACCACGGCGTCGAGCTGCGCCGAACCCGTGCTCGCCGAGCCGCCAACGCTCGTTCCGGGTTGCGACACGAACGGCCCACTCGTCGCGCCGCTCTCGACCGACACCGACGCGTTCGACTCGAGGTTCACCGTCGTCGAAGCGCCAGCGCCGCCCGTGGTGCTGCCGGCCGATGTCGAAGTCGTCGACGCGACGCTCCCCGGCACCGAGACGCCAGCGCTCGCCGTGGTGCTGTCGACCGATGTCGAAGTCGTCGACGCGACGCTCCCCGCCACTGAGACGCCAGCGCGCGCCCCGCTCTGCGTCACGACCTGCGCGCTCGTCGCGCCGCGGTCGCCTGTCGCCGCAGGCATCGACACGACGCTCGCGCCGGCCAGCATCGCCTCGAGGCGGGCCTCACGCCTGCGCTCATGTTCCGCGAAGTGCGCCTGCCGGACCGCTTCCCGGCGCGTGGCCTCGAGCCGTGCAGCCTCGGCCTGCGCTGCGGCATCCCGACGCTCCGCCTCGACGCGGGCCAGCGCGGCCTGGCGGTCTGCCTCGATCCGGGCCTCGACCTCGATCCGGAAGGCCGCCGCCCTCGCCTGGCGCTCGGCCTCCCACTGGACCCGGCGCTGCGCATGGAGCGCCTCGTGTTCCCGTCGGACATGCTCCTGCCGCGCGGCTTCGGCCGCGAGCCAGGCCTGCAGCTCCGGTCCACCTCGACGCGTCAGCTCGGCGATCCACGCGCGCTCGTCGACGTTCGGCTGAAAGACTCCCTGCTCGACGGTGAACACCACGTCGGCGCATGAGCCACCGCTCGTCTCGAGCCCGGCCAGCGTCACGTCGATGACGTGCCCAGCCCCGAGGGCCGCGGGCACGTCGAGGCGCTCGTTCGTCCACGTCGCGTCGAGCACGATGGCCTGCGTCGTCACCTGCTGAAGCGGAAGCACGGCGGGGAGCGCGACGGTCACCCCATCGCCTGCGAGGTGGACGAGCGGCTGCACCTCGGACCCGGTCGAGAAGCGCTGCAGCGGGTAGGCCCGGCCGTCGACGTGGAGCCTGGCTTCTCCACGAATCGGGTTCGCCGAGGTGACCCACACGCGCACGTACTCACCCCACCGCGCCCCGAGCGACGTTCGCCGCACGCCAACGGGGCCGCACTGGGCGTCGGCCCGCTTCGTCACCACGAGGTCCTTGGACGTCTCGAGTCGGGCGTAACGATGCGCGCAGCCGCTCGACAGCACCACCACCAGCACAGCCAGGAGAGGGCGAAGCACGGCCTCCAGACGGAACCCAGGGCCGTGTATTCACTGGGCCGACAGGGAAGCCAAGGGGCAGCAGGCGCCGCTCGCAATCGCCCGAGGCGAGGCACCGTCGTCCGACGGCGCAGCGGCCCGCGGCGCTCCCGCAGTCGCAGAGCCGACGAGGCTCCTGGGCCCGGTACGTCGGCGCTCGCACGAAAAGGGGCACCCTGCTCACGTGACGTTTGCGCTCCCCTTGCCTCGCCGTCGCGGCCTTCCCCCCGCGCACGCAGCGCGTCGCCCACGTCAGACCTCCTCCGGGTTCGTCAGGCCCCCTGGCCCTGCACGAAACGCACGGTTCCAGGTGCCCCCCGCAGCCCGGGAGGACCCTCCGCGCCGTCGGTGCCACTTCGGCCAACGCCGCCGGGGCCGCACTGCTGCTCTCGGCCTGGCCCCCCGGCTCCACCACGGCCTCCGTTGCCTCCGGGGCCTCCGGGCCCCGGCGCACCACCCTCGCTGCGAAACACGTCGAGCCACGCCGCCTCGAGCCCCGGAGGGCAGGCCGCCGAGAGGCACCGCAGCTCGACCTCGATGTCGCCGCCACGACCACCTTCACCACCGCGACCGCCGGGCCCGCCGTCTCCGCCCGGCCGACCGTCCTCGCAGCGGTCGCCGTCATGGCCTGCGTCCCCGTCACGACCGGCACGCCCGCGCTCGCCATCACCACCCCGACTCGTGACGACGAAGTGCGAAAGGTGCCCTCGCTCGACGATGCGGTGCTCGACCGTTCCCCCGGCGACGACGCGGACGACGCCTCGGCCGACCGGCACGTGCCAGTCGACCTTCACCCGCAGCGGCGGACCCGGGCTTCCCTCGTCACCCACGAACTCGACGGGCGTGGGCGGCGCGTACGTCGTCGGCCACTGCAACGAGCCCGCCTCGACACCGGCCACCCGCACGCGGGCCTCGAGCGAAGGCGTCCCCACCAACGCCAGCGCGACGTTCTTCCCGGGCGCCTCTGCGAACTGAAAGCGACCGTGGCCCATGGGCTCGAGGAACGAGGCGTCGACGACGACCGCCGCGGCCGGCACGCAGGGCGTCGGGTCGAACGGGTCGAGGTCGCCACACACCGTCACCGGGCGAGAGAGGTCGCGCACCTTCACCTGCAACACCCCTTGCAGCTCGACCTGTGGAGGCGCTTCACGCCCGCTCCCCACGATGAGCGAGGCCACCCCGTCTTCACCGGGCTGCGCGACGACGACGGACGGCGTGGGACCTGGCTCGAGCCAGGCACGTTCGAGGCGTGCCGCCGACAGCGCCAGGGCGTTCCCGCCGTACCGCAGGACGTGGGCGACCACCTCGTCGCGCTGGCCGGCGAGCTCGGGGTGCGCGGACGCAGCGATGCGAAGCGAGATGATCCGCCGCGCGGCGTCACGGCGGAGCTCGAGCGTGGGGAGCCGGCGCGCCATTCGCCTCAGCGTCACTTCCTCGCGGTGCTGCTCGAGACGCTCGAGCAGCGACTCGTCGACGGCGGCGCCCTGGTACTCGCCCCGCTCCATGGCCTCTCCGTCGAGCACCGCGCGCGCGAACGCGAGCGCGTGCCCCCGGAGCGCCTGCGTCTTCACGGCGCGCTCGAGCCACTGCACGCGCGGCCGCCGGACGGGGTCGCTGGGCTGGAGCCACCGCGGCCGCTCGAGCCAGACGTCACGCAAGAGCGCCAGCCGCACCGACAGCCGCTCGTGGTCTTCGAGGCGCGGGTGCCCGAGCAGCCGCTCCGAGGCGAGCACCAACCGGTTGAGCAACACCACACCGTCCGGGGCGGCCAGCGTCAGGAGGGCGCGGCGCAGACACTCGGCGAAGACGTCGGCCACCAGGCCTCCTTCGACGAAGGTGTCGAGCAGCGCCTCGGCCAGGTCGTTGGCCGCGAGCAGGTCGTTCCCCACGCGCGCGTCACAGAGGTCGGCGCTGGCGGTCGCCTGGGAGAAGACGCCGACGGCGTCAGCAGGAGACTGCGTGACGACGAGGGCGCGCCAGTGCACCGGGCGGCCCGACGAGGCCGTGGCGCACCCGGTCACCGCCACCAGGGGAACGACGAGCACCCAGCGCACGGCCTCGCGACGAGGAGCCGGGCAGAAAATTCACGGCATCGTCGCCACCAACCGGCCCTCGAAGCCACCGTCACGGAGGAGCCAGAAACGCGCGGGCACCTCGTCGAGCGGCACCCGGGTGATGCGGGGCACGATGGCGCCGCTGCGGGAGCGCGCGAGCACCTCGTCGAGCTCGGCACGCCCCCCCAGGAAGGCAGGCACCAGGGTGACACCGCGCATGACGGTGTCGAACAACGACAGGTCGAAGCGCACCGAGGGTGACGCCGCCGCGAGCACGACGCGCCCACCGCGCGCGACCGAGCGCACCCCGAGCTGAATGGCCTGGGTCGACGGCGTACACACCACCACCGCGTCGAGCTTCCCGGCGAGCGGCGACGCGCCCAGCGCCAGACCGAGCCGCTGCCGGGTGGGGTCGACGTCGACGGCGCCCACCTCGAGACCATCGGCGAGCGCACACTGCACGACGAGATGGCCCAGGCCGCCGAGGCCGACGACGCCCAGCCGGTCCCCCGCCTGGAGGCCCGCCGCGCGCACGGCCGAGAGCGCCGTCCACCCGGTGGCGAAGAGCGGCGCCAGCACCGCCGGGTCGTCGCCCGCTTCGAGCGGTACGACGGCGCGCGCCCCCACCACGACGGACTCGGAGAGGAACCCGTCGAGGTGCCAGCCATGGAACTGCGCCTGCTCGCACCAGCGCTCGAGGCCGCCCGTGCAGCGCCGGCACACGCCGCAGCTCGACGCGAGCGGGGTCAGGCCGACGCGCATGCCGGGCACCAGCGCCGTGCCTTCACCGACCTCGGCGACCCGCCCGACCGCCTCGAGGCCGGGCACCAGGGGCTGGCGTGGCAGGGCATCGAGCTGAAAGAAGCCGAAGTCAGCGACGCCGAGCCCGCAGGCCTCGACCTGAACGCGCACCTGCCCCGGCCCCACCGGCTCGTCGGGGAGGGTGATGCAGATGGGCGCTTCCCTCGGGTGGGTGAAGGCGACGGCGCGCGGCATTGGCGACACTGTCACACGACGCCGCACCGCTCGGGCGCGCTTTTTCCTCGACCCACCAGGCCGACCTTCCTGGGCTTCGGCTGGCAGTCGCTCGGAGCCGCGCGGGCCCACCGTTCATGGAGGCTCCCGGGCTTCTTTCTCCGCAGACCGTCACTCAGAGGTCGACGAGCCCGCGCTTGAGCGCCGCCGTCACCGCCTCGGTGCGGTCGCGGACGCCGAGCTTCGAGAAGATGTTGCTCAGGTGGATGCGCACGGTGCCTTCCTTGAGGCCGAGGCGCTGGGCGACCTCGAGGTTGCTCGCGCCGCGCGCCACGACCTGCAGCACCTCGAGCTCACGCGGCGTCAAGGCATCCGGGTCGCTCGCGGCCCAGGCGTCGCGCACCGCCTCGTCGACCACCTCGACGCCTCGGGCGACCTGCACGACGGCCGACAGCAGGCGCTCGGGAGGCGCGTCCTTCTTGAGGAAGCCGAGCACCCCCAACGAACGCGCGCGCCGCGCCGCGCCCTCGAGCCCGCCCAGCCCCGTCAGCACCAGCACGCGCGCCGGCGCGGCCAGGCCCTCGACGACGTCGAGCCCCGACGCTTCGCCCAGGCGCAGGTCGAGGACCAGGACGTCGAAGCGGCAGGACCCGCAGACCGCGAGGGCCTCGCTCACGCTGCCCCCTTCGCCCACGACACGGTGCCCGCCGCGCTCGAACAACGTCTTGAGGCCCAGCCGGGTCACCTGGTGGTCGTCGACGAGGACGAGGTCGAACGTCATGGGCGGCCCTCGGCGGCGGGCCTTCGCCGAGCCAGGCGCTCGAGGTCGGCCGCTCGCGCAGCCAACAGGCGGTCGCGGGCGGCACGAGACGGGCCTGAGTCGGCCACCTCACGACAGGCGGCGACCAGGGCCGTCGCCCCGACGAGCGCCGCGCTGCCATGCAGGTCGTGCAGCGCGCCCCGGCCGTCGGACGGCCCCGCGACGCTGAAGCGCTCGATCTCGTCGAGGCTCGTCTGCTCGAACAGCTTCAAGACGTCGGCGTCGTCGGGCTCGGGCACCGTCGACGCGCTCGCGGGTGTCGCCGCGACGCGCAGGTGGGCCGCCAGCACCGCGCGCAGCTCGGGCCGGCGAAAGGGCTTGGGCAACAGCCCCTGCGCCGGCGCGGCCTCGAGCTCCGAGGGACGCGCGACGTCTGCGGTGAGCCACACCACCGGCCCCGAGAACCCCTCGCTCCGGAGCCGCGCGAGCGTCTGCGGCCCGTCCAGGTCGGGCAACCGCACGTCCAGCAGCACCAGCTCGGGCGGAGCGCGGCGCACCTCGTCGAGCGCCTCGAGCCCGCTGGCGGCGGTGCGCACCGTGCAGCCCTCACGCGCCAACAACCGCGCCGAGAGCTGCCGGCCCAGCGGGTGGTCGTCGACGACGAGCACGATGCCCTCGAAGCGCGCCGTCTCGTCCATCACGGCGCGGGGCGCGGGCCCGAGCGCGGGCGCCACGGGCACGTCGACCACGAAGCGTGCGCCACCGGTGGGCGCATCGTCGACGCCCACCGAGCCGCCCATGGCCTCGACGAGCCGCCGGACGATGGACAGCCCGAGGCCCGTTCCACCGGCGCGCGAGCCCAGCTGCTCGAAGGGCTGGAAGAGCCGCGCGCGCGCCGGCGCTGGAATGCCGGGCCCGCTGTCTTCGACCTCGAGCCGCAGCCGCTGCCCGCGCACGTCGAGGCGCACCACCACGCCCCCGGCGGCAGTGAACTTCACCGCGTTCCCCACCAGGTTGAGGGCCACCTGCCGCAGCTTGCCGGCGTCGCCGCGCACGAGGCCCGCCTGAGGCGCCTCGACGCTCAACCGGAGCCCCTTCTGCGCGGCCCGCGGCTCGAAGAGGGCCACGACGTCACGTGCGATGGCGCCGGGGTCGAAGTCGTCGGCGTCGAGGCCGACGACGCCCGACTCGAGCCGCGCGTGGTCGAGCACCTCGTTGACGACCTCGAGCATGCCGTCGGCGCTGCGCAGGGCCGACTCGAGCAGCCGACGCGCCTTCGGCGACACCGCTTCGTCGAGGCCCAGCTCGAGCGCGCCCATCACACCGTGGAGCGGCGTTCGCACCTCGTGGCTCATGCGCGCGAGGAAGTCGGCGCGCGCCTTCGCCAGCGCGCGGGCCTCGGCGGCCGCCGACCGCTCCGCCTCTTCGGCGCGGATCTGCGTGGTGACATCGCGAAGGAGCAGCACCTCGCCCTGCGCCCCGCGCGTCTGCAGGGTCGAGCGGGCCACCGAGAACACACGGTCGCCGAGCCGCACCTCGTGGCCCGCCGCCGCGGCTGCGATGGAGGTCTCGGCCAGCGGCTCACCGACGAGGGCCTCGACCCGACGCGACAGGAGCGCGGCCATCGCGGGGTTCACGTCGACGACCCGCCCGCGGGCGTCGATGACGACGACCGGGTCGGGCAGCGTCTCGAAGACGACCTCGCGCGCCACCGGAGACAGGTCGAGGAACCGCCCCCGCGTCACCGCAATCGTCCACGTCACCATCGTCGCGACGTGGCCGAACAGGGTGAGGTCGAGGTCCGGGTCGGGGCTGGCGCCCGCGAGGAAGAGGGCGTTCGCCGCCCACGGCGGGAGCGTGCCGAGGAAGAAGACCCACGTCAGGCGACGGCCGAGGAACGAGCCCAGCAGCGCCTCACGCAGGTAGACGAGCGCCGAGAGCGCCAGCAGGACGTAGGCGTAGAGCGCCCAGGCCCAGAAGCCCGGCCCCGCGACGGCGTGGCGCATGACGAAGCCCGGCCGGGCGACGAGCTCCGACGAGCGCTCCATGAGGAGGTGCCAGGGGTTCGTGACGTAGAGCAAGAGCGCGAGCGCCGACGGCGCCAGCAGCACCCACCACCGCCACGTCGTCAACAGGCGCTCCCGCCCGGTGAGCACGAGCGAGAAGCGCAGCACCATCTGCGGCAAGAAGATGAAGCCCAGGTAGTTGAGTGACAGGCCGACCCGCTTGGTGAAGGCATCGGCGCCGAAGAGGTCGACGGTCATGCCCAGCGACGTCACGGCGATGCAGACGCCCACCCAGAGGAACTCGCCCGACGCCCGGGGCCGCTCCCGCCGCCACAGCACCACGGCCATCATCGCCAGCACCACGGCGAAGCCCACGAGCGCCGCTACGCCGAACGGGTTCCACTGCCACTGCATGGCTGAAACGTGCCTGCAAACACGGCCCGACGCCACGGGGTTCTTGGGGGTGCCACCCTGTCAATATGACGTTCCTCAGATTCGCGTCGGCGAGCGGTGGGCGAGTTTTTGAAGCGGCGTTCCTCGCGCCGCCCCCCGCCCATGTCCTTTCGCCTCGTTCGTCTCGTTTCGTTCGTCTGCCTCCTGGCCAGCGCCTGCAACAACGACCCGGTCCCCGATGCGGGCTCGTGCGAGGACTGCGGCGGTGGTGTCTCGGGGTCGATGACGGGCGGCGGTACGGCTGGTGGCGGTGGTACGGCTGGTGGCGGCGGTGGTGGTGGTGGCGGTGCCGAGGCCGGCGGTCAAGCGGGCGGCCAGGGCCCTCGCGATGGCGGCTCGAGCCCCGACGCCGGGCGAACGCTGCGCTCCCTGCGGGACTACCGGCGCTGCACGTCGGACGGCGACTGTCCGGTGGGCCTCGGGGTGTGCCTCTTCGAGGTGCCGCTGAACCGGCCCGACCGCACCGGCCGTCGGAGCCTCGCCATCACCGACATCTTCCCCGGCCTGGGCGCCGGAGAAGGCGTCTGTTCGCTCGCCTGCACCACCACGTCGGACACCTGCCAGGGCCTCACGCTGCAGGGCACCTCGCCTGACCCGCGCCCCCACGTGTGCCAGGTGGTGGCCACCGGTGCGTCGCCCTACCCCGACCCGCGCCCGGCCTTCCCGTTCGACAGCCAGCTCGACCCGTCCGAGCTGGCGCAGGGCGTGCCCTTCGCGGCGCTGTGCCGACCGCCGTTCGAGCTGTCGCCGCAGGTACCCGACGACTTCTGCGCCGCCTGCACCGGCCCGTCGGACTGCAGCGGGCTGTGCTTCGACACGCTCCGCGCCGCGGCCGTCGACGGTGGGCCGGGCCTCTGCCTCTCCTCCTGCACCGCCCCGACGGACTGTCCGCTGGGCTTCAGCTGCGCGGCGCTCGCGGGTGGCTCGTTCTGTCGCCCCGCTCTCGACACCTGCAGCACCTGCTCCGACCGCGACCGCGATGGCCGGGGGGCGGGCCGCTGCGGAATGCCGGCGGCTCCGGTGACGCCGCACGACTGTGACGACCGCGAGCCCCGCGCCTTCGCCGACCCCTCGAGGCCGACCCACCCGTTCCCCGCCTGGTGCGGCGCGCACGACTTCAACTGCAACGGGCTGTCGGACGACGTCGAGCAGATTGGCAGCACCGCCTTCGGCGCCCAGCACTGCACCGCCTGCGCCGATTCCTGCCAGGGCGCGCTCGCCAACGCCGTGGCGCGGTGCCAGCAGGTGGTCGTCGACGGCGGGAGCGCGCCCCGGTGCCAGCCCTTCTGCAACCAGTCGGACGCGGGGCTCCCCCTGTTCGCCAACTGCGACGACCAGCTCTCGACGGGCTGCGAGGTCGCGGTGAACGACCCGACCCGCGTGTACTTCCGCGACCTCGACGGCGACCGTCGCGGCGACCCGCTCAACCAGCTCTTCGCCTGCGTGCCGGGGGTGCCGCCCACCGGCTACGTGCAGAACGCCGCCGACTGCGACGACAGCCAGCCCACCGTCTTCGGGCCGAGTGACGCGGGCGTGGCGAGCCCCGAGACGTGTGACGGGCGCGACAACGACTGCAACGGGCGGGTGGACGACGCAGTGCCGGGCACCAACACCTCGTGCGTCGTGCCCGGAGCGCTGGGGGTCTGCCAGCCGGGCCGGACCGTCTGCCAGGGCAGCCTGCCGCTGCGCTGCGTGTCGAACGTGATGGCCACCGCCGAGGCCTGCGGCGACAACCTCGACAACGACTGCAACGGGCAGGTGGACGAAGCGACGGCGGTCGACGCGGGCCGCTGGTTCCTCGACCAGGACCTCGACGGCTTCGGCACCTCGACCGACGCCGGCACGTCACAGGGCGTGCCGACGTCGCTGGTGGCCTGTCGCGCGCCCACCACGGGCCCCCGCTACGTCTTCAACAACCTCGACTGCAACGACCAGCTCGCGGCCATCAAGCCCGACGCGGGCGAGGTCTGCGATGGCACCGACAACAACTGCAACACGCTGGTGGACGACGCCGACCCGACCGTCATCAACCGCCCGACCTGGTTCCTCGACACCGACGGCGACGGCTTCGGCGCGGGCGACGGCGGGTTCGTCAACGGCCGGCTGAGCATCGTCGCGACCTGCGTGATGCCCGCCGGCTACGCGTCGATGTCGGGCGACTGCAACAACTCCAACTCGCAGGTGAACCCCGCGGCGCTCGAGGTGTGCAGCGACGCCGTCGACAACAACTGCAACGGCCAGACGGACGAGTTGGTCGCGGGAAACCCGGGCGTCACCACCTGGTACACCGACGGTGATGGCGATGGCTGGGGCCTCGCGAGCGGCCTGCGCCTCGCGTGTGGAGCGACGCCGCCGGCTGGCACAGCAGCCCGGTTCGGAGACTGCAACGACGCCGCGAGCACCGCCTTCCCGGGCGCTCCGGAGCGCTGCGATGGCATCGACAACGACTGCAGCGCGGTGACGTCGGTTGACCGGGGCTGCCCCACGGGCGCGTGGCCCTTCCCGAGCGGGCCCACGCAAGAGGCGACGTACCAGGGTCGGATCAACTGGGACAACATCACCGACTCGTGCCCGGCGAACATGGTGCTGGTGGGCTTCAACTTCTTCACGGGCGGGTGGGTCGACGCCTGGCAGGGCTTCTGCTCCGACATCAGTGTCTTCCGAGACCCCGGTGGCCCACCCTTCACCTACACGTTCCTCACCCCCAATTCGTTCCCTGAGTGGGCCAACCTCGTCAGCCTCGGGCGCGCGACGGTGTTGGCGCGCCGTGGGTCTCCCAACAGTGGCTCGCAATCGACGTTGTTCTGTCCATCGGGGCAGGTGGTGACAGGTCTGACGGTGGGGTGGAACAACTGGCTCGACTTCGTGCGCGTGCGCTGCGGGCAGCTCACCTTGAGCCCCTCGGGCCTGATTGGGGTTGCACAAACGCCAGCGACCATCGTGACCCAGATGGGCACGCTCAGCAGCCAGTACGGCGGCAACGGCTTCACCACCCAGGGTGACACGACGTGCACGACGTTGAGCGGCGGCCTCGGCATGGCAGCCACCGGCTACCGCACCCTCGCGTACAACGCGTTCAACGGCTCGATTCACGGGGCGGCGGTGCAGTGCCGCGCCCTGTCACTCCCCGTCATTCCCTGACGCACCAGAGGACTCACGACGATGCGCTCGACACGACTCGGTTGGATCCGTGGCGGTTGGCTTGGCCTGCTGGTCACCGCCTGTACTCCCGTGAAGGCCCCCGACCCGGTTGGCCCGGTGGCGGCGGCCGCGCGCGGGGCGCTGAGCATCGACTCGCGTGAGGGCTGCACGCTCGACGAAGACTGCGCGGCGGGGTTGTTCTGTTTCGAGGGCCGGTGCGGGGCCGAGTGCGACGCGGCCACGGCCTGCGCCGGCACCGAGCGCTGTGGCGAGCGTGGCCGCTGTCTCACGGCGGCCGCGGCGGGGCTGCCGCCGGCGCCCGAGTCGTCGACCGGTGAGGTGGCGGCGCGGCCCACGCAGCTGCCGGCGCTCCAGCTCGCCTCGCCCCCAGACTCCGTGCTGTTCGTCGAGGCCGGGCAGGCCACGGCGACGCTCTCGCTCACCCTCAGCGACGACGTTCCGGCGGCCGGCTTCCTCTACCGGGTGGAGCGCGACGACGACCCGGACTCGGCGCGCGTGCTGCGTCGGGCCACCGGCACGGGCCGCTCCGTCGCGCTGGCGCTGCCCACCCGCGTGGCGGACCCGTCGGCCCCGGGCGCGCGCGTCGTGCAGGCCACCGTGGTGACGCCCTTCGCCCGCATCTCGACGGCCCTCGTCCCGGCGCGCCCGGCCGACGGCACCTACGTCGGCACGGCCACCATCACGGCCTTCGGGAGCACCGGCCTGCCGCTCCAGCTCGAGCTGCTCACCGACCCACCGCGCGTGCCGCTGGCGCAGGCCCGGAGCGCCTGGCTGGCGCTCCCCGTCGACGACGCCGCGCTCTTCTCGCCCGTCAACTCGCGCACCGTGACGACGAAGCGGGTGGTGCGCCCGCTCGCCTACGACGAGTTCGTCGAGAAGTGGGTCGCCGTCTTCGACCACGCCTTCGACCTGACGGGCCAGCCGTTGCTCACGCCAGCGAGCGCGACCCAGGTGCGGCGCACGCTGCGCTTCGAGGTCGAGCCCTTCGGCCGCGACGAGCTCGTCGGCACCTTCAAGGACACGTGGACGGGCCTGTACGAGCGCCGCACCACCGCCGGCGTCACCTCGCTCGAGCCGGTGCTCTTCGAGGGCACCGTGGCGCTCCGCCGGTTCCAGGCGCCGCCCGAGAACGCGCTGCCGCCCGTGCCGTTTCCCCAGGCCACGCCCATGCCGCTCCCCGCCCCGATGCTCACCGAGTGCCAGGCGGCGGCCTTCGCGGTCCCCGACGTCTCGATTGGAGGCATCGCCGGCAGCTGCCAGGGCATCGCGAGCGCCGCCGCCTTCACCTCGGCCAGCGCCGACGCGCGCGCCTCGTGCGCCCTCGCCCTCGCCGAGGCCGGCCTGTCGACGGCCACCACCGGCGCCGACATTCGGGCCTTCCTCGACGACGCGATTCCCGACCCCGGGGGCCTCTCGTTCGCCGACTACCTCGACCAGTGCGCGCGGCAGCTCAACGGCCGCTGCGTGCCCGCTCCGGCGGTGCGGTGTGCGCGGCAGGCCCTCGCGGTGGCAGCGCGGGCCCAGGTGGCCGACTCGCCCCTGTCGCGGCAGGTGGTGGCGAGCTTCCAGCGGGTGTCGCGCGAGCTGTCGCTGGGGCGCTCGCTGGGGGCCTTCACCAACGACATGTCGCTGCGCAAGACGTGGCTCGAGCGCGCCGACTACCCGGCGGTGGTGACGAGCGAGGTGAAGCAGCTCAACACCCAGCTGCTCGCAGACTGGCAGGCGAAGGTGCTCGACGTGCACTTCGCGGTGCTGCGGGAGCAGCTCGACGCCTCTGGGCTGGCGGTCTTGAGCCGCGACGTGAGCGACCCGGCCGCCGTCGACGCGCGCCGGCAATTGCTGCTCGAGTTGACGCAGAGCTGGCGCGGCAGCCTCGACGCGCTCACCCTCGGCGCGCGCCGGTGGAACGTGCTGCACCAGGACGCGGCGAGCCGCTCGGAGCGCGCGCGCTTCGTCAGCCAGCGCACCTTCGAGCTCTACCTCGCCGCGGGGGTGCTGAAGAACCTCAACCTCGCGGCCGGCGCCGGCTACCTGTCGGCGAGCCTCGCCAGCGGTTTCGCCGAGCTCCAGCGCGAGTCGAGCCGCATCGCCCTGCCCTTCGACCGGCTCATCTACGCCCGTGACGCCGAGGTGGTCGTCAGCACGTCGGTCGACCCGTCGGCCACCAACGACACCCTGCTGCGCGAGCGGCGCGAGGCGGCGCTGGGCGACCTCGAGCGCGCCCAGATGGCGATGGGGCAGATCCTCTCGCAGATTCGCGCCGAGGCGCTGCAGGAGACCGAGCTGCGCAACCGCATGTCGAACGACATCAACGATCTGCGCTCCGAGCTCATCGAGCTGTGCGGGTTGCCGGTCGGGTGCACGCTGCAGATGGCGCTCACCACGCCGTCCTGCCAACCGCTGGTCGAGGCCGGGCGCTGCGGCTTCGCCGTCTCGAGCGCCGACGGAGGCCTGCTCCCGTTCGAGCGGAACCAGAACGTCTCGCGCGCCGGCCGGGTGCTGCTCGAGGCGCTGACGGCCTACCAGGGCGTGCGCGTGGCCTCGGCCGAGCTCGACGCCCAGGTCGAGCGCACCAGCCTCATGCACGCCGAGACGCGGGCGTTCGCGAGCGACCTGTCGCGCTGGGCCGAGCGGCGCCGCGCAGCGCTCGCGGCGCTCCAGATGAACTTCGCGATGCGCACCGAGATCCGCAACGCGCAGCTCGCCGCCGACCTGAGAGCGGCCGCCGACAAGGCCGCCGAGCGACAGATGTCGATCACCTCCTTCCGCGAGAGCGTCAACACCTGGAACACCCTTCGCCTCGGCAACGCCAACTACGAGGCCGGCCTGATCATCGCGTCGACGACGGCGCGCACGACGGCGAACTCGGTGAACGCGGCCATCGACTCGATTCGCAACTGGTCGCAGGCCGCGAAGGACGGCCTGCCCACGGACATCACCGACTTCTTCGGTCCGGTCCGTCTCGCCCTCCGCATGGCCGAGAACGGCGCGACGACGCTGCTCCAGGCGGGGGCCCAGGCGGCCATTGTGAGCGCCGACGCGCTGGACGCGGCGCGGGAGCGCAACCAGCTCTTCCAGCAGGCCGCGTGGGCCAACGTGGCCGACACCAACGCCCTGGGCACGCTCGTCGACGCCGACACGCTGGCGAGAATCGACGAAGAGCTGAAGGCGACCACCGGGCGGAACCAGGCCGACCTCGACCGGCTGAGCCAGCTGGCGCAGCTGGCGAAGGAAGAGCTCGAGGTGTCGCTGACCATCGAGCGTGACGCCGCCGAGCTGCGCCGACGGCAGACCGAGCTCGCGCGCGAACTGCAGCAGATCGCCGCACTCGAGCTGCGCGTGCTCCAGGCGGGGACGGTGACGGAGCAGAAAGAGGCCGAGTACCTGGGCGTGGTGCAGCGCGCGCAGCTGGTGGCCGCCAAGCTCGCCGAGCTCGAGCGGCAGCGGGCCGCGGTCAACCAGCTCGTCGGGAGCCCGTCGGCCCTCTTCGGCCGTGCCAACCGCCTGACCCAGGCCGAGCAGCGGCTCGAATTGGCGAAGGACCAGCTCATGGAATGGCTCGTCGCGCTCGAGTACCTCGCGGTGCGCCCGTTCATGGACCAGCGGCTGCAGATCCTCCTCGCCAACAACACCTTCCAGCTCGAGAAGATCGCCCGGGAGCTCCAGCGGCTGCAGAGCGCGTGTGGTGGCGCGGTGAACGTCACCCGCACCGAGCTGTCGCTGCGCCGCGAGTTGCTCGAGGTGAACGAGGCCCTCAAGGACGCGGTGACGGGCCGCGAGCTGTCCGCCACCGAGCGCTTCCGCACGCTGCTGCGCCGCGGAGCCGTGCCGGTCGACAAGCGCATTCGTTACAAGGCCGACAGCACGGTCGGTCGCCTGCTGCTGCGCAGTGGCGACGTCTTGTCGGCCACCTTCAACCTCGGCTTCTCGGACTTCGCGAACCTCGACACGACCTGCAACGCCAAGCTGCGGCGCGTCGACGTGCAGCTCGTCGGAGCGCTCGGCACCGCGCGCCCCACGGTGAGCTTGCTCTACGACGGCGCCAGCCAGCTGCGCTCGTGCCAGCCGGGCATCGACGAGTACGTCGCGCTCTTCGGGCCCGAGTCCACGGCCTACGGCAGCACGACGCTCCTGCGCACCGCTGGCCGGAGCGTGTCTCCAGTCGCGGGGCTCAACGCCTTCCCCGAAGGCACGGGCAACCTCTCGCTGGGTGGGCTGCCGCTCGTCTCGCAGTACACGCTGCTCATCGACACCGCGGCGGCCGAGAACGCCCGCCTCGACTGGACGAAGCTCGAAGACGTCGTGGTGCGCATCGAGTACTCGTACCAGGACCTCTTCCCGGTCGGGCGCTGCCAGTGAGCTGACGCCGGCGCGGGCGCCTCACCGGGCGGCGAGCGGATCGGTCGCGGCCTCGCACGCGCCGGGCACGGGCTTCACGTTCTTGCCCACGAGCACCTCGGCGGGCCGGTGCGCGTCGCCGCGCTTCACGAAGACGCCCCCGTCGACGTAGGCGCAGCCCACGACGGTGTCGGCCTGCCAGCCCGCGCCCCACTTCGCGTCGATGGCGAAGGGGAAGAAGGCGTGGCCCGCGGCGTCGAGGGACGGCGTGGCGCGGGTGACGCGCACCCGGCGCTCCTTCGGCGGGAGCCTCGCCCGGGAGAACTTCGAGCGGTTCTCTTCGAAGGCGGCCAGCGGCTTCACCACCACCTCGGTGATGCGCGCCTCGGCGGCCTTGACCTCGGCGTTCACCTCATCGGCCGACGCGAGCGAGGGCAACAGAGAGAGCAGCACGAGGGATGGCAGGGCGAGCTTCACGGAGAGTCCTTTCGGTGAGTGTCCAGCGGGACGAGACTTCGACGGCGAGGGCGCCAAAGACGACGGGGCCCCAGAGGGCGGCGACGTAGGCCGGCTCGTGCTCGAGGCCAGCGGCCTCGAAGAGCATGAGGAGCCCCCGCGACGACACGGCGACGCTCATCTGCGCCAGCACGTGCCACGTCGCGCGGCGGTGGGCCTGCACGTGGTGCCGCCGGGCCTCGAGAATGCCGCGGGTCATGAAGAAGGCGACGAGGCCGCCCGACAACCAAAAGCCGACGGTGGCCGGCAGCCCGCCGGTCGCCTCGAGCGAGAGCACTACGCCCGACGGCACCAGCGCCAGCAGCACCACCCCGCCCGTCACCCGGCCAAGCCAGCGATGGAGCGTGAGGCGCCGCTGGAGCGCCTTCGTCAGGAGCAACACGCACCCGGGCAAGGCGAACGCTGCGGCGACGAGGTGTACCTTCAGCGCGAAGAACCAGACCGCCTCGAAGCGAACGGGCAGCTTTTCCATCACGAAGGCCGACAGGTTTTCGTCGTCGAGCGACGCCAGGCTGGTCGCGGTGATGAGCGCCGAGCCGGCGAGCATCACGGCGATGAAGGCCAGTCGGGGAAGGTCGGAGCCGAGGCGTCGCACGCCGGTTGGAACGGACCGGGCGCTCGGAGGATCTACGCCGACCGTTCCTCAAGTGATTCGAGGGCTTGGGCGATGCCGTTCACCTTGCCTCCCGGCAGCGTGGGTGGTGTGACGCCCTCGCCCGATGAACCGCTCGCTGCTGTACGTCACCGTCCTCGTCATCGCGACCTGCGGGCTCATCTACGAGCTCATCGTCGGCACGCTGGCGAGCTACCTGCTGGGCGACTCCATCACCCAGTTCTCGACGGTCATCGGCGTGTACCTCTTCGCGCTCGGCATCGGGGCGTGGCTGTCGGGCTTCATCGACAAGGGCGTGCCGACGCGCTTCGTGGAGATCGAGCTCGCCGTCGCGCTCACCGGCGGCATCTCGGCGCCATTCCTCTTCGCGACGTTCTCGTCGGGCGCGTCGTTCCGCGTGGCGCTGTACGGCATGGTGACGGTCATCGGCACGCTGGTGGGGCTCGAGATTCCGCTGCTGCTTCGCATCATGAAGGACCAGCTCCAGTTCAAGGACCTGGTCTCGCGGGTGCTCACCTTCGACTACCTCGGCGCGTTGTTCGCGTCGTTGCTCTTCCCCATCGTGCTGGTGCCGAAGCTGGGGCTGGTGCGCACGTCGCTCGCGTTCGGGTTGCTCAACGGCCTCGTCGGGCTGTGGAGCACGTTCCTGCTCGAGCCGGTGCTGCCCTCGGCGACGCGGCTGCGGGTGAAGGCGGTGCTGGTATCGGTGCTGCTGCTGGTGGGGCTGGCGATGGGCGGCACCATGACCGAGGTGCTCGAGGAGCAGCTCTACAACGACGAGGTGGTGCACGCGGTGTCGACGCCGTACCAGCGCATCGTGGTGACGCGCGGGCACCGGGGGTTCTCGCTCTTCCTCAACGGCAACCTGCAGTTCGCAGCGGTCGACGAGTACCGCTACCACGAGGCGCTGGTGGTGCCGGCGATGCGGGCGGCGAAGCAGGTGAAGCAGGTGTTGATTCTGGGCGGCGGCGACGGGCTGGCGGCGAGAGAGGTGTTGCGGTTTCCCGAGGTGGAGCGCGTGACGCTGGTCGACCTCGACCCGGCGATGACCCGCCTCGCCGTGCAGTACCAGGAGCTCGCCGAGCTCAACGGCCACTCGCTCGAGCACGACAAGCTGCGCATCATCAACGACGACGCCTTCCGGTTCCTCGACGAGACGAGCGAGACGTTCGACGTGGCCATCGTCGACTTCCCCGACCCGAACAACTTCTCGCTGGGCAAGCTGTACACGACGAAGTTCTACGGGCTGCTCAAGCGGCGGCTTTCAGAGGGCGGCGTGGCGGTGATTCAGTCGACGTCGCCGCTGTTCGCCAGGCGCTCGTTCTGGGTCATCGACGAGACGGTGCGCGCGGCGGGCTTCGCGACGAGGCCGTACCACGCGTGGGTGCCGAGCTTCGGTGAGTGGGGCTACGTGCTGGCGTCGACGTCGTCGATGGAGCCGAAGCGGCCGTTCCCCGAGGGGCTCAAGTTCCTCTCCGAGACGATGCTGCCGACGCTGTTCGTCTTCCCGCCCGACATGGACCAGGTGCCGAGCGAGGTGAACCGGCTCAACAACCAGACGCTGGTGCACACCTACGAGGAGGAGTGGCGCCGCTGGAACTGAGCGCTCGCCCCACATGGTGACTCTCCTCGCCCTCGCGCTCGCCGCCACCCCCGCCGCGCCGCGCTCCGTCTACGTCGGCGTGCACCTGAACGACGTCTCGGCGTTCGACCTCAAGGCGGGCCGCTTCCAGGCAGACCTCGTCGTCTGGGTGAAGTGGCTCGGCACCGACGAGGCGCCGCGCCTCACCTTTCCGAATGCCGAGCTCGACCCGGACCTCACCGAAGACCTCGGCACCGAGTCCGAAGGGCACTGGCACTCGAAGCGCATGCGCCTGCAGGGCACCTTCCGCGGAGACTTCCCCGTCCACGACTTCCCCTTCGACGAGCAGTCGCTGCGCATCACCTTCGCGCTCGAGTCCACCGAGGGCGCGCTCGTGCCCGACCTCGCCGCCAGCGGCATGAGCCCCGGCTTCTCCATTACCGGGTGGAACTACGAGCCCTTCTTCACCGCGAGCGTCGACGAAAAGGTGCTCGGGTCGGACCTCGGCAGCGTGACGCGCGAGGGCCAGCACGCGCACCAGCGCCTCGTCACCTACGCCGTCGAGCTGTCGCGGCCCTTCGGCCCGTACCTGGTGAAGTTCGCGCTCCCGCTCATCCTCATTCTCCTCGTCTCGCTGCTGGCCCTCTTCCTCCAGCCGGAGCGCCTCGACGTGCGCTCGGCCATGGGCATCACCGGGCTGCTCTCGTGCATCGCCTTCCACTTCACCCAGGCCGACACGCTGCCCGCCGTCACCTACCTCGTCGCGGCCGACACGCTCTTCCTCGCCTCGTACGTCTTCATCACGCTGACGCTGGTGGTGTCGGTCGTCTCGTACCGCG
>JALOQF010000258.1 GCA_025459425.1 Myxococcaceae bacterium
GTGCGCGGCAAGGCGCTGATGGCCGAGGCCTTCGCCCATGTCACCACGGGGCGAGGCACCGCGCTCCACCAGGCCATCGAGGTCGGCGCGCGCGGCCTGCAGCGCACCCTCGTGCCTGGGCGGAGGCCCCGCCTGCTCCTCCTCACCGACGGTGAGCCCTCCGTGGGCGCCGACACCCAGGACGCCTTCGACGAGCTCGGCCTGCGGCTGGCGCGCATGAACCTCAGCGTGCACGCGTTGGGGCTCGCCCGGCACTACGTCGCCGAGGTGCTCGAGGCGCTCACCCGGCCGTCGGGGAATGGCTTCGAGCACGTCGACGGGCCCGAGGGCTTGGCCGAGGCCATGGGCGCCATCGTGTCGACGTTGTTCGGCCAGGTCGCCAGCGAGGTGCAGGTGCGGGTGCAGCCGGAAGGCCTGGGCGCGATCTCATGTCGGCACGGGTTCCCCACCACCCTCGAGTCCGACGCCCTCGTCATCACGCTCGGAGACGTGTCGCGCGGCTTCTCGCGCCGGGTGCTGCTGTCGGGCCCCATTCGGGGGCAGACGTGGAGCGCCATCGTCCATGGCTCGAGCCGAGAGCGCGGCGACGTGAAGCACCAGAAGGTCGAGGTCGAGTTCGTCACGCCCGAGTCCTCGCGTGGGCGCCTCATCGTGGGCCTCTCGCACGAGCTGAACCTGGTGGCCGACGAGAGCGCCGCGTGGCTGTCCCTCGCGCGCCGCGACACGGCCCGCGCCGAGACGCAGCTCGAGGCCGCCGAGACGGCCCTGCGCGCCATCGTCGCCATGGCGCCCGAGGGCATCCCGGTGCGCCGGCACCTCGAGCGCCTCGCCGATCTGCGCTCGGCCGTGGAGCGTGGCGAAGGTGACATTCCGCTGCTCATTCGCCGGGCCCAGGCGGCGCGCGCGGGCACCAACGTGAGCCAGGTGATCCCGATTCAGAACTACCAGCAGCGGCGCAAGTGACCTGGGCACTTCGCGCCCGGGCCCTGCGGCCATGACACGAGGGGCAGCGCGAGGTGTCGGTTGAAGGCAGCGCTCGACCTCGGCGCCCTCCACCATGTCGCGCGTGCAGGAGTCGCCTGGTGTGAGGCGACTGGCCGGACGATCAGCGCGGGGACCTGGTCTGGCCCCGATACCTTCGCGGGGCCACGGGCACCGCGTCGACCAGACCTCCCCTCGTGGCGGGCGGCCCTCGCCGGACACCGCGCACGGCCGGCCCCGCGCCTGCTCAGGCTGGCGCTGCTTCCTCGACGGCCGACCACGACAACATCGCGTGGAGGGGAATGAACAGCGGAGACGCCTCGTCGCCCACGAGCACGTCGTACGGACCGACTGCGTTCAGCCGCTGCGTCAGGGTGATTCCGTTCCGCAAGACGAACTTCACGTCTTTGCCGACGGCGTCCACCATGGGGCGCGGGTCGTTCACCGGCCGGCGCGAGGGCTGGCGGGCGACGGGCGTGGGCTTCTGCGCCAGCCGAGCGTCGCGCTCGACCTGATTGGCGAGCGCTTCCCACGTCGCTCGCCGCGCGAGCAGGACGACCTGAATCTTCTCGAGGCGCCCCGAGCGCTCGCCTTCGAACGAAACTGGCTGAACGGCGGTGAGGACGTCGAGCGTCGTCCGCTCACCCAGGACGATCGACAGCTCGGCCTTCGACTCGATCAACCCCTGGATGAAGGCGTCGATGGGCGCACCGTCGACCGAGCTCCGCGCCTTCTTCACTTCGTCACGCTTCTTCGCGCGCGCGCGCCGGGCCAGGAATTCGTCGACGGTCAGCCCGCTCTGCACCACGCCGAAGGCCTCGGTGAGCTCGAGCGTCGGGTGCTGTTCGAGCAGCGTGAAGGCCTGGTCGAAGCGCCGCGCCTCTTCGGCGTGCAGCTTCTTCCAGATGCGGCACTTCATCTTGCCCTCGAGCTCGCCCTTGGCGATGCGGTTGGGCACGCGCTCCTTCTTCGCGAGCGCGACGATGGCCTCGGGGGTCGGAGGCGGTCTCGGCGTCGACGGGCCGCGGAAGCCGCCCGAGCGCGGTGGGCCCCGGCCCGGCGGCCCGGGTCGAGACGGCCGCGGGCCTGCTCCCATGCCGGGGCGCGGTGAGACCATGGGCATCGTGCCGCTCACCGTGCGCGCCGGGGCCGGGGCAGGGCTCACCGGGACCACCCGGGGCGCGACCGGCGCCGCTGGCGCAATCGGCGCGACGGGACGGGGGGCGGGCGCGATGGGCCGTGGCGCGACGGGCGCTCCCGGTCCCTTGCGAATGACTTCGACCCTCGGCCCGGGTCGCTTGTTCTTGTCGTTGGGGTCGTTCACGGCTTCACCAGCTCGGGCAGCTCGACGGCCCAGCGCTGCGCTTCTTTGACCATCGTCACACGTTCTTGCACGTCCGCGCCCGCAGGGCACGCGCCGCGCTCGTCCACCGGCTCTCGGCAGGTCGTCACGGCCAACTCGGCCCGTGCGCCGTCGTTCGTCGCAACCGTCACCGCCACCACGGGCGCCGCGCGGCGAGGCGACACGAGAAGGGTCGCCGGCTCGTCCTTCAAGGTACCCTTCGACGCCTCGGCGAGGGCCTTCGATTGTGCCCCGAGCGCCGCCTGGCCCTTCGCCGACACGAGCCCGAACGCCACCTTGACGTCGTTGCGGCGCATCGCCTCAGCCCACAGACGGAAGGCGCCCTCAGGGGACTCGGCGGTGGGCCGGGGGCAGCCCGGCAGGGCGAGGAGACAGAGGAGGGCACCGGTTCGCGTCACGACCCTGCCTCTCTATCAACCAACCTCGCTGGCGGCGCCACCGAATGACGGTCATTCGGCGAGGGCCTGGCGCACCTGGTTCCGGCCGCCCTGCTTGGCCTCGTACAGACACTCATCAGCGAGCTGAACGAGCTGCTCGGCGCTCTCGACGGTGGGGGCTGGGGCGGTGGCGACCCCGATGCTGGCCGTGCAGCGCACCTGCTCCGGGGGCTCGACCGTGCGGCAGGTCAGTCGCATCGCCTCGACGCCCATGCGCACCCGCTCGGCCGCGCGCCACGCCTCGTCCGGCGACGTCTCGGGCAGCAGCGCGATGATCTCTTCGCCGCCGTACCGGGCGATCACGTCGACGTCACGCAGGGCCCGCCGGGCGACCTTCGCCACCTCTTTCAGCACGATGTCGCCGAAGGGGTGACCCCAGGTGTCGTTGACCTTCTTGAAGTGGTCGATGTCGAGCAGCAGGCACGACAGCGGCGCCCGGTAGCGCTCGCTGCGAGCCCACTCGGCGGCCAGGCGCTCCTCGAAGTGGCGGCGGTTGACGAGGCCCGTCAGCCCGTCGGTGCGCGAGAGCTGCTCGAGGGCCGCCCGCTTCTCTTCCAGCTCGTGGTTGATGCGGTCGAGCTCCTTGTTCTTCTCGACCAGCGTGTCCTGCAGGGCCTTGAGCCGAAGCATCGACTTCACCCGGGCCGACAGCTCGAGCATGTCGAACGGCTTGATGAGGTAGTCGTCGGCGCCCAATTCGAGCCCCTCGACCTTCCCGCTCGAGCGCCCGGCCGTCATCAAGATGACCGGCGTGAAGGCGAACCCGGCGCCCTGGTTCGCCTTGACGATGCGGCACACCTCGACGCCGCCCAGGCCCGGCATCTCGACGTCCATGAGGATGAGATCGGGGTGGTGCTTGCGAATGGCGGTGAGCGCCTGCGTGCCGTCTTCGGCCTCGACGAAGCGGTAGCCCTGGGGCTCGAGGCCGCGCCGCAACAGCTCGAGCACGGCGCGGTCGTCGTCGACCAGCAGCACCAGGCGGCCCTCGAGCTTGAGCACGCTCTCGTCCCGGCGGGCGACCTCGAGCGTCTTTCGTCGGGGAGGAACCATCGGGAGAGCTTCCCAGCCTAGCCCGGCTTCACCAGGCGCGCGCGGTACACGGGCTGGCCGGTGACGAGGTAGCGGCGCTCCCGGGTGGAAGGGGCCTCTTCGGGATCGTACGGGTGGAACGCCCCGGCGCCGAGCGGGTTGTGAAAGCCCGCCTGTTCCAGCACCGAGAGGCCCTGGCGCGCGCGGTCTTCGACGTCGGTGCGGAAGTCGAAGCGACCGCCGGGCTTGAGCAGCCCGAGCAGGAAGCGGGTGAACTCAGGCAGCAGGATGGCGCGCTTGAAGTGCGCCCGCTTCCACCACGGGTCGGGGAACTGGAGGTGGATGACGTCGAGCGTGCCCGACCCGAACAGCTTCGGCACCACCGTGCGCGCGTCGGCCTCGATGACCTTGAGGTGGGCGAGGCCGTGCTTCTCGGCGCGGTGGGCGACCTCGCGGGCGTACTTCTTGCGCCACTCGAAGGCGACGTAGTTGACGTTCGGGTGCCTGCGGCAGTGCTCGAGCGCGAAGCCACCGGCGCCGCAGCCGATCTCGAGCTCGAGGGGACCTTCGCGGCCGAAGACGGCGCGCCAGTCGGGCGGCGCTTCGAGGGTGGCCAGAGACTCACCGGCCTTGTCGGGGCGGAGCGGGATGCGGGACATTTCGGGGCGCGGCTCCTACCGCAACCGGTGGGCAAAGGGGGACGAGCTTCGCACCCGGTTGGCGCCGCGACCCGTTCGGTCGTAGAGACGGCGCCGCTGCATGGAACTCTTCGAGTCGCTCGAGCAGGCCGTTGCCACACCCTCGACCGCCCGCCCCGCGGTCTGTCTGGGCAACTTCGACGGCGTGCACCTGGGGCACCAGGCCTTGTTCACCCAGGCGCGCGCCTTCGGCCCCGTGGTCGCGGTCACCTTCGAGCCGCACCCGGGCAAGGTGCTCCAGCCCCAGCTCGCGCCGCGCCTCATCGCGACCCGCGCGCGCAAGCTCGAGCTGCTCCGTGACGCGGGCGTCGCGGCCACCATCGTGCAGCCCTTCACGCGCGAGTACGCGCGCACCAGCCCCGAGGCCTTCGAGGCGAGCCTGCTCGATGGGCTGCGCGCCGCGGCGGTCGTCGTCGGTTACGACTTCACCTACGGGCAGGCGCGCGCTGGCACGGTGGCGAGCCTGAGCGAGGCGGCGACGAAGCGGGGCGCCGTCGTGCGGGTGGTGCCTGCGGTGACGGTCGACGGCGTGGTGGTGTCGTCGTCTAAGGTGCGTGAGTACGTGCTCGAGGGGCGCGTCGACGCAGCGGCGCGGCTGCTCGGCAGGCCGTTCGATCTCGACGGCACCGTGGTGACCGGGCAGCAGCGCGGGCGCACCATCGGCTTTCCCACGGCCAACGTCGAGACGCTCAACGAGCTGCGGCCGGCGTCGGGCGTCTACGCGGTGCGCGTACGGCTCGCCGACGGGCGCGTGTTCGGCGGCGCCGCCAACATCGGCGTGAAGCCCACGTTCGGAGGGCGTGACGTCACCACCGAGTGCCACCTGTTCGACTTCTCGGGTGACCTCTACGGCCAGTCGGTGCGGGTGGCCTTCCTCGAGCGGCTGCGGGGCGAGCAGCGCTTCGCCGGGCTCGAGGCGCTCAAGGCGCAGATCGAACGAGACGTGCTGGCCGCGCGCGCCGTCGTCAATCGAGGCTGAGGCAGGCGCTTCAGGCCTGTCGCACGCACACGGCCGCACACCGCATCAACGCTTGACGGGCGGGGTTTTGGGGGCTTCCATTTCCCGGCTCGTTATCTCGTCGTTCTCCGCTCTTGCGAGAGGCTACCAACCATGTCCGGCCGTCTGGGTGAACTGCTCGTCCGCGAGAACCTGATCTCGGTGCAGCAGCTGAGGAAGGCGCAGGAAGACCAACAGAAGAACGGGACACGCATCAGCACCGCGCTGATCAAGGTCGGCGCGATCGAAGAGTCGAAGCTGACCGACTTCCTCTCGAAGCAGTACGGCGTTCCGGCGATCAACCTGAAGGAATTCGACATCGACGGCGAGATCATCAAGCTCGTCCCGAAGGACGTCGCCGAGAAGCACCTCGTCATTCCGGTGAACCGCGCGGGCAGCTCGCTCATCGTCGCGATGTGTGATCCGTCGAACATCTACGCCGTCGACGACCTCAAGTTCCTCACCGGCTACAACATCGAGCCCGTGGTCACGAGCGAGCCCGCGCTGCGCGAGGCCATCGAGAAGTACTACGCCGAGAAGGGCCCGAACCTCGAAGACATCATCAGCAACATGGAAGACGACGTCGAGGTCTCCGAGGCCGACGACGAGGGCGGCAACGTCGAAGAGATGGCGAAGGCCGCCGACGACGCGCCCGTCATCAAGCTGGTGAACCTGATCCTCAAGGACGCGATCGGCAAGCGCGCCTCGGACATCCACATCGAGCCGTACGAGAAGGACTTCCGGGTCCGCTTCCGCATCGACGGCGTGATGTACGAGGTGATGAAGCCGCCGATGAAGCTGCGCAACGCGATCACCTCGCGCCTCAAGATCATGGCCCAGCTCGACATCTCGGAGCGCCGCCTCCCGCAGGACGGCCGCATCAAGATCAAGCTCGGCGGCGGCAAAGAGATGGACTTCCGCGTCAGCGTCTGCCCGACGCTGTTCGGCGAGAAGATCGTCATGCGCCTGCTCGACAAGTCGAACCTGCAGCTCGACATGACGAAGCTCGGCTTCGAGCCCGAGCCGCTCAAGTGGTTCAAGGAAGCGATCGACCGCCCGTACGGCATGGTGCTGGTGACGGGCCCCACGGGCTCGGGCAAGACGACGACGCTCTACTCGGCGCTGGCGGCGCTCAACGACCCGACCACGAACGTGTCGACCGCCGAAGATCCCGTCGAGTTCAACTTCGCCGGCATCAACCAGGTGCAGGTGAGCGAGTCGATCGGCCTCACCTTCGCGTCGGCATTGCGCAGCTTCCTCCGGCAGGACCCCGACACGATCATGATCGGCGAGATCCGCGACTTCGAGACCGCCGAGATCGCGGTCAAGGCGGCGCTCACCGGCCACCTCGTGCTCTCGACGCTCCACACGAACGACGCGCCGTCGACGGTGACGCGGCTCCTCAACATGGGCATCGAGCCCTTCAACGTCACCGCCTCGCTCAACCTGATCCTCGCGCAGCGCCTGTGCCGCAAGCTGTGCCAGAACTGCAAGCGCCCGGTGCAGGAGTTCGACGAGAAGGCCTACACCGACGCGGGCATTCCGCCCGACAAGATCGGCACCTTCACGCCCTACGAGAAGGTGGGCTGCAAGGAGTGCAACGACCGCGGCTACCGGGGCCGCGTCGCCGTCTACGAGGTGATGCCCTTCTGGGACGGCCTCAAGGAGATCGTCATCAACGGCGCCTCGGCCGCCGAGATCAAACAAGAGGCGATTCGCCTCGGCATGCAGACGCTGCGCATGTCGGCGCTCAACAAGGTGATGCAGGGCATGAGCACCCTCGAAGAGGCCGTCGGCAACACCGCGCCCGACCGCTTCTGACCCATTCCCCGCGCTCCAAGGATCGAACCCACGTGGCGAACCTGCATCAACTCCTCAAGGCGATGGTCGAGAAGGGCGCCAGCGACCTGCACGTCACCACCGGGTCGGCGCCCCAGCTTCGGGTCGACGGCGATCTGGTGCCCCTCAAGATGGCGCCGCTCACGCCGGTCGAGACGAAGCAGCTCTGCTATTCGATTCTCACCGACGCGCAGAAGCACTCGTTCGAAGAGAACAACGAGCTCGATCTGTCGTTCGGCGTGAAGGGCCTCTCACGCTTCCGCGCGAACATCTTCATGCAGCGCGGCGCCGTGGCGGGCGCCTTCCGGACCATTCCGTTCAAGATCCTCACCTTCCAGGAGCTGGGGCTGCCGCCCGTGGTGGCCGAGCTCTCGAAGAAACCGCGCGGGCTCATTCTCGTCACCGGGCCGACCGGGTCGGGCAAGTCGACCACGCTCGCGTCGATCATCGACAAGATCAACACCGAGCGTCATGAGCACATCATGACGATCGAAGACCCGATCGAGTACCTGCACCCGCACAAGAACTGCCTGGTGAACCAGCGCGAGGTCGGCGCCGACACCAAGTCGTTCAAGACGGCGCTCAAGTACATCTTGCGGCAGGACCCCGACGTCGTGCTCGTGGGTGAGATGCGAGACCTCGAGACCATCGAGGCCGCGCTCGTGATCGCCGAGACCGGCCACATCGCCTTCGCCACCCTGCACACCAACAGCGCGGTGCAGACGATCAACCGCATTCTCGACGTGTTCCCGCCCTACCAGCAGCCGCAGGTGCGCGCGCAGCTCTCGTTCGTGCTCGAGGGCATCATGTCGCAGTCGCTGCTCGCCAAGGCGACCGGCAACGGCCGCGTGCTCGCGCTCGAGGTGATGATCCCCAACGCAGCGATTCGAAACCTCATTCGCGAAGACAAGGTGCACCAGATCTACTCGTCGATGCAGGTCGGTCAGGCGAAGTTCGGCATGCAGACGTTCAACCAGTCGCTGGCGCTGCTGCTCTCGCGAAAGCTCATCAGCATGGAAGAGGCGTTCGCGCGCACCTCCGAGCCCGACGAGCTCAAGAACATCATCGCCTCGGGTGGCGGCGCGGGCAGCCTGCCGGGCCACTCGGCGCAGGGGGCCCTGCCGACCCGCCCCGGTCCGCCGGGTAGGTGAGGGTAGGGAGGCCGGTTCCTTCGAGCCGGCCCGTCGCTGAGGTAGTGTTCTCACGTTCGACTTGAAGGTGGAGGTCTCATGCCGGCCGCAACAGCACGCACCCAACCCGCAGCGCCCAAGGCGAAGAAGTCGGCGGTGCCGATCTTTCTGTGGGAAGCGAAGACGAAGGCGGGTGAAGTCAAGAAGGGCGAGATGGAAGCGCCCGACGCGGCGGCGGTCGATGCGCGCCTCAAGTCACTCGGCCTGACGCCCAGCAAGGTGCGCAAGAAGACCTTCCTCGACTCCGGCATCTCGCTGCCCGGCACCGGCGGCGTCAACGGCAAGGACCTGCTCATCTTCGTGCGTCAGTTCGCGACGATGATCGACGCGGGCTTGCCCCTCGTTCAGTGCCTCGACATTCTCGGCTCTCAGACGCCCAACCTCGGCTTCCGCAAGGTGATCTTCGCGATCAAGACGCGCGTCGAGGGCGGCTCGACGTTCTCTGACGCGCTCAAGGATCACCCCAAGGTCTTCGACGAACTCTTCGTGCAGCTGTGCGCGGCCGGTGAGGTCGGCGGTATTCTCGACACGATTCTCAACCGCCTCGCGGTCTACCGGGAGAAGGCCGAGAAGCTCAAAGGCAAGGTCAAGAGCGCGCTCACCTACCCCATCATCGTGCTCACCGTCGGCATCGGCGTGACGGCGGTGCTGCTCCTCAAGGTCACCCCGGTGTTCGCGAAGATGTTCGGCGACTTCGGGTCGGCGCTGCCCGCGCCCACGCAGTTCGTCGTCGACCTCTCGGCGTGGCTCCAGAACTACATCCTCTACATCTTGGGAGGGCTGATCGCGTTCGGAGCGGCCTTCGTGGCCTTCTATCGGAACCCCCGCGGGCGCGAGATCTTCGACAAGGGCATTCTCTACGTGCCGGTCATCGGCAGCGTGCTCACGAAGGTCGCCGTCGCCCGCTTCACCCGCACCCTCGGCACGATGGTGAGCTCGGGCGTGCCCATTCTCGACGCGCTCGACGTCACCGCGAAGACCGCCGGCAACCGGACGATCGAGAAGGGCATTCAGTACGTTCGAACCAAGATCTCCGAAGGCAAGAACATCGCCGGGCCCCTGGCCGAGACCAAGGTCTTCCCCTCGATGGTGGTGCAGATGATCGGCGTCGGTGAGGCGACCGGCGCGATGGACCAGATGCTCACGAAGATCGCCGACTTCTACGATGAAGAGGTCGACACGGCCGTCGCCGGGCTCACCGCGATGATCGAGCCGCTCATGATGGTCTTCCTCGGCGGTGTCGTCGGCGGCTTCCTCATCGCGATGTACATGCCGATCTTCACCATCGCCAGTGCGATCAAGTAGCACGCCGGTCCCTTCGCTCCCTCCCCAGGAAAACACCGACTTCGAGCGCCGGCTCACGGCGCTCATCCTCTTCCGCACCGTCGCGACGACCACGATCCTCGCGTTGGCCTCGTCGCAGCTCGCGGCGCGCCGCTTCGACGACGGGGAGGGCCTCGCGTGGTTCGTCCTCGTCGTCGTCGACTACCTGCTGACGCTGGTGTCGGGCGTGGTGGTGCGGCGGCGGCGCTACGGCACGTGGATGGGGTGGCTGCAGGTCGTGGCGGCCGTCACCTTCGCCACGGCGATCATCGTCCTCACCGACTTCAGCGTCTCTCCGTTCTGGTTCACCTACCTGCTGGCGATCATCGGTGCTGCCGTGGTCCTGGGCCTGCGCGGGGCGCTCGGCGCAGCCGCGTTGACGACGTCGAGTTCGATCGCCGTCACCGCCTGGGAGCACCTCGCGGGAACCGGTCGCCCATGGCTCGATACGGCGACGCAGGTGCTCGCCCAGGTGCTGGTCGCGGGCCTCAGCGGCTACGTCGCGCAGCAGCTCATTCGCACGCGGGGGCGCCTCGTCGCCAGCGAGGCAGACCTCGCCCGCACGCGCGATCTCCGCGACCGCATCGTCAACGCCATCTCGTCTGGGCTGGCCGTCGTCGAGCG
>JALOQF010000030.1 GCA_025459425.1 Myxococcaceae bacterium
GCCGACAACCCGGCCTTCCAGCGCCTCGTCGCCCTCACGGCGCGGCCAGCCGAGGCCAAGCAGGCGTGGACCGACGTGGCGCGGCTGTCGGAGTGGGGCCTCGATGCCGTCAACTACGGCCCGGGTGAGACGGCGCAGGCCCACCAGAAGGGCGAGAGCGCGTCGGTCGAAGCGCTCGGCCACGCCTACGACGTGCTGCGCCGGCTCCTCGAGGGGCGCTGACGCGTCGTCAGCCGCCCATCAGCGCCGCCTGAACGTTCTTCAGCAGGGCAATCTCTTCGCGCTGCACCTTGCCGTCGGCCAGCACGAGGGCGCGGGCCGCTTGCAGCACCTCGTCGCTGCGCTGCCGCAACAGCTCCCAGTTCGGCTCGGCGGGGCGACGCCCGGCCTTCACGGCCTCGAGAAGCTTCTGCAGCGCGACCTCGGGCACCGTCCAGCTGCGGCCGAGGCGCAGCAGCATGTTCGCCTCGGCCTGGTCGACCGCGCCGTCGACCCACGCGACGTGGAGGAGCAGCTTCAGCACCTCGAGGTTGAACGTGTCGTCGTTGGAGAGCGCCATGGCGCGCGCGAGCGTAGCGAAAAAAGTGGCGTCAGGCCGCGTGCGCCGGCTCCGCTGGCCAGCGCAGGCTCACCGTCGTGCCGTCGCCCGGCGTCGACTGGATGCCCACGGTGCCGTGGTGCTTGCCGACGATGAAGTGCACGAGCGACAAGCCGAGCCCCGTGCCCCGGGGGCCCTTGGTCGAGAAGAACGGCTGGAACAGCTGGGCGACGTGCTCGCTCGAGATGCCGGTGCCCGTGTCGATGACGTCGAGCTGGGTGAAGCCGGGCTCTTCGTCGCACGGCCGGGCCCGCAGGAGCACCACGCCCCCGTCCTTCATGGCGTCGCGCGCGTTGGTGACGAGGTTGATGACAACCTGGGCGAGCTGCTCCGGAATGGCGAAGAACGTCGCGCCCTCGGAGAACGAGAACCTCACCGTCACCGGGCCCGCGCCGGCGGCCGGTTTGAGGAAGGCCGCCAGCAGCGGCACGAGGCGTGCCCTCAGCGCCTCTCCCGTCACCACCACCGGCGCCTCGCTGCCCTTCTGGAACGCCATGAGCTGCCGCGCGAGCGACTGCGCGTGCTCGAGCGCCGTGGCCAATTCGGCGACGGACTCGGCGTCGTGCGCGTGCTGCTCGAGCAGCTTCAGGTTGAGCTGGGCGGCGCCGATGAGGTTGTTGAGATCGTGCGCGACGCCGGTCGCGAAGCGGCCGATCAGCTCGAGCCGGTCCCGCTCGAGCATCGACACCTGGAGCGCGTGGGCCTTGCGCTCGGCCTCGGTGCGCGCGTGCGATTCCATGAAGTAGGCGGTGAGGTCGGCCACCGTGGCGGCGAACTGGCGCTCCTCGGTGTCCCACTCGCGCCGCGTGCCGACCGACTCGTGGCACACCACCCCGATGACCCGGCCGTCGCGGTACAGCGCGGCATCGAGCATCGAGGTGATGCCGAGCGGGCCCAGGTATGGCGCCGCGAGCTCCTTCGTGCGTGGGTCGAGCTGCACGTCGGCCGCCGCCACGAAGCGGTTGTTCAGCACCGCCGCGCAGTACTGCGGGTAGGCGCTGATGCGCAGCGTGTCGAGGGGCGGCGCCTCGACGCCCTCGGCGTACTGGGCGATGCAGCGGAGGCGGTCCTCTTCGACCTCGGCGAGCCACACCCCGACGCGCGCGATGCCCAGCGCGTGGGCCGAGATCTCACAGATGCGCTCGAGCGTGCGCTGCAGACCCGCGTCGGGCTTGAGGCGGCTGATGCGCAAGCGCGCCCCGGTGAAGCCGACCCGTTGTGTGACGGCGCTGTGCTCGGCCAACGGCAAACCCCCATCGAAGGAACCAGCCTGCCATGGGGGTTCTGCCACGATTCGAGCACGCCCGGCGGCCCGCAGCGGGCGCTGGCGAACGTCACTTGAGGAGCTTGCGCACCTTCTCCTTGTCGGCCGAGAACGAGAAGTGCTCGAGCAGCTTGAAGCCGTTCTGGCGGTCGACGATCTTCTTCCGCGTCTTCTCGACGACGCCCACCTTCTCGTCCGACGAGCCCAGCAGATCGACGAGCTTGCCCACCTGCTCGATGGTGAAGAAGTGGCTCTGCGCGGCGGTGTCGATGACGCCGAGCTTCTCGTGCCCGAAGCCGGCGTCGTTCACGGCGTTCACGAGGGCCTCGAAGTCGGCCTCGGCCATGCCCTGGGCTGCGGCCGCGACAGCCTGGGCCTGGGCTGGTGCCGGCGCTGCTGCGCGGTACTTGATGAGGCCGCCGATGAACTGCTTCGTCTGGAACTTCTTGTCGAGGAGCAGCAGCCCGTCCTGGCCCACGAGAATGAAGCGGTAGTACTGCTCGCTGCGGCCCTGGAAGAGGAAGGGCACCGAGAAGGTGCCGGCGAGGGTGCCGTCTTCGGCCCAGACCTCGGCGGTCGCCGCTTCGGGGCTGACGATCTTGATCGCGCTCCCCGGCACGCCCAGCAGCGGGCCGTACTCGATGGAGAACGCATCACCGCCGAAGGCACGCGGCGGCGGTTGAACCCGCGCTGCGGGGCCGGGCGCGGGCGCCGGGGCGCGCGGGGCCGTGCGGCCCGGGTTGACCTGCACCTGCACGCCCGGCACCTGCACCTGGACTCCGGGGACCTGCACCTGCACGGCGGGCACGCCGTCGTCGTCGTGGTCGTCGACCTGGGCGAAGGCGGCAGAGGTGGTGAAGCAGAGAACGGCGACGAGAAGACGGCGCATGGTGATCCTCCGGGTGCTGCGGGTTCGGCGTCGGAGGACGGTGTCGTCGGCACCACGATTCATGTCGGCGCCGCGCCAGGGGGCTGAAAAGATTGAATGGATCGTCTCGGTGAGGCGCTGGCAACCAAGCCGGCAGCGACCCGGCTGCGACGCCCAGACGCCTCGCGCGTTCAGCCACGCACGACGAAGACGGGCTTTCGGCTGGCGTGGAGCACCGCCTCGGCGACCGACCCGAAGAGCGTCTTCGACAGCCCCGTGCGACCGTGCGACGAGATGACGATGACGTCGGCGGCCACGCGCTCCGCGGCGTCACAGATGGCCTGGGCGGCGTTGGGGCTGCGCACCACCTCGGTTCGGGTGACGAGGTGCTTGTCTTCGGCGAGCAGCGGAGTGAGGGCCCGCAGCCGCGCCGCCACCTCGAGCTCGACCTTCGCCGGGGTCTGCGGCAGCAGGTCGGCGCTCGGCAGGTACTGCTCGGCCAGCTCGCCCGCCAACCCCGTCGTGAGCGTCACGTGCGCCAGGTAGATCTCGGCGTTCGGCTCGGCGAGCGCGTAGGCCCACGGCACGGCCGCGTTGCCGAGGCTCGAGAAGTCGGTCGTCACCAGCACCCGCTTGAGACGAGGCTGGCTGAGGCGCGCGGGCTTCCCATCGGGCGGCACCACCGCCACGCCCATGCGCGAGAGGTGAAGCGCCGCGGCCGACACGCTCCACATGCGCGCGAGGCCCTTGCGCCCGTGCGTGCCCACCACGACGAGCTGACAGCGCTCGGCCTCGGCGAGCTCGAGGAGGTGATCCGCCACGCGGCCCACCGCAAGGCGCGCCCGGTAGAACACCTCGCCGCCACCTGCGAGGTCGGGGACGTGGGCCTTCAGATCACGCTCGATGAGCGCCTCCACCCGCGGGTCGGCGTCGGTGTACGAGAAGCGCTTCGAGAGGCCGTACTGCCGATGCGCCTCGTCCTGGTAGTAGACGCGGCCGAGCACGACGTCGATGGGGGCGAGCTGGCGCAGGGCTTCGACCCATCGCAGCGCGCTCATCGAGGCTTCTCCGTCGTCGAAGCCCACCAGCACCCGCAGGCCCGAGCCCCTGGCCCAGCTCGTCATCGCGTCGGCGTCACGCACCACCAGCACCGGCACCTCGGCGCCGCTCGCGAGCCGCTCCGAGCTGCCGCCCAGCTTCACCAGCGCCCCGGCGCCGTGCCCGGCCGAGCCGACGACGATGAGCGAGGCGTGCTTGCTCGCCGCGAATTGCCGCACGGCCTCGTCGACGGCGCCGGGCAGCACCACCGTCTCGATGGGCGCTCTCGTGAAGGCCTTGAGGCGCGAGGCCTCGGTCGACAGCCGCTCCTGGAGGAGCGTCTGCACCCGCGCGAAGGCCTCGGGCTCGAGGCGCTCGACCTGCGGCTCGAGCACGTGGACGAGGTACAGCAGCTCTTGACGACGTCCTGCGAGCGCGGCGGCGGTCTCGGCAGCGGCCTGCGACCAGGTGGAAAAATCGACTCCACAGACGATGGGCATGCGGGCCTCCTTCGGCGTGAGGAGCCAGACGACTTCAACCACCGTGCCGCCCGGCTCCACCGTAGGCGGTGAACGGGCCTGCGCAGGAAGTGCGTCAGCGTCGAGGCGGTGTTCGATGCCGTCGCACCGCTTGCGCCTGCTCGTCGTCACGGGGAACTCCGCTCGTCCACGGCCACGGGACACGCTGCGAAGCTCGACCGGCGCTCGTGCGCGCAGACGCGGAGCTCGAACGCTTCGAACGGCTTGCGCCGCGGCGTCGTCACGGGACACGGCCACGCAGCGCGAAGCGCCTCGAGCGGCGTCGGCTTCTCTGCCCAGCACCATGACGAAGCGGGGCGCGAAGCCACGACGGTTCACCGCGCTCGCCAGCGAGCGCCCCTCCGGTCGAACAGGACGCGGCTGGGAGGGCCTCCGCGTGCGCGCCCGAAGACCTCGGACCGGAGCTGCTGCGCTCGTCACGACGACGCCCGCGTGCGCGTCGTCTTCTGGTCCTCGTCGCTGCATCGCCTGCTCCCCGCCCCGCCCGGAGCCAACGCGCTGGACCGGCGCCTTCCGCTGCCCTGCGGACGCACGGGTTCGCCCTGCCCGCTGAGCGGCTCCGCGACGGGGCGAGGGGCGCACCGGTGCGTCGATCACCACGTCAGCGCGACGGCGCACGACGCCGCGCGCTCAGGACTCCAGCGCGCGCACGAGGGCGTCGAGCGCCAGCGTGGGGAAGCGGCGTTGCCGGAGCGTCGCCACCACCGGCTGCCACGGCGCCGGACAGGAAGAGCCCGCCGTGGCCGCGAACGAGAAGGTGGTGACGACTGCGAGGCCCACGAGATCGTCTGGCATCGACTTGAGCGGGCCGAACAGCGCCGGCACGACGCCCTTCACCGGCAGCGCGAGCGGGCCGAGCAGCTCGTCGACGCGCGCGGGCGCCGGTGCCGCGAAGGGTGCCTGCCCCGACAGCAGATTCGTGACGACGACGGCAGCCGTCACGAAGCGCGCTCGATCGATGTCCGCGGTGCTCGCGTTCATGCGACGCGCCACCTCTCCGGTGAGCTGAACGAGGGCGACCCCTTCCTGACCGACCTCACCGAAGCCGCGGAGCAGCAGCTCGACCAGCTTCGTCTGCCCCTCGTCGAGGCCCGACACGGTGACGCTGCGGGCGCGCCCGGCCGGCCTCCCTTCGAGCTCGAGCGCAGCGCCGTCGTCGGGCAGGTCGATGGCCGTGCCGAACGGCTGCTCGGCGATGCCGGACGTCGAGGCGCGCCCGGGCGTGGGCCCGCGCTCGAGCCACGAGTCCGGGTCCTCGTCGGGGGCGCCGGCGAGCCGCGCCAGGGTGTCTTGCAGCGCGCGCGCGCCGCTGCGCACGAGGTGCACCGTCATCGCCGGGACCGCGGCCTGCACGGCGTCGATCACCCCCGGCTCGAGGGGATCGGCCACGGCCACCACGAGGCCCTGGCCTCGCACCGCCAGGGGTACGGCGACGAGGCGCTCCGCGTCGGCCTGGGACAGGTGCGTCAGGGGCGCGTTTTCCCGGGTGAGCTGCGCCAGCTGCACCGATGACACGAAGGTGGTGCGGGTGACGGTGGCGAGCGCCTCGATGACCGCGTCTTCTTCGAGCACTCCGTCGATGACGAGGGCATCGGCGAGGGCGAGGTTGAGCATCGAGGCGCGGCCCTGGGCCTCGGTCAGCTGCGCGCCCGTGAGCTGGCCGGCGCGCACGAGCTGCTCGCCAAGCGCCCCCTCGAGCAGGGCCGCCCGCTGCGGGGCTGGCGGTGATGGCCTCGCGCCCGCCTCTTCGAACCTCGTGGCCTCGAGGGCATCGGGAGACACCCGCCGCGTGCCGATGCGGCCGATGACGGTGCCCGGGGCCGCCGGCGCCGATGGCCGGGGCACGGCCGGTGGCGGCATGCTGGGCCTGGGCGGCGTCAGCCGCAGCTCGGTGGTGCGCGCCGCCATCGGGGGCTGTCGGTCTCGCATCAAGCGCCGAAAGGCCTGCGCCAGCTCGGCGTCAGCGGCCGCCGCGCCCCACGACGAGGCCGCCATCTGGAGCGCGTTCACCACCTCGCCCGCGGGTGGGCGCTGCCGGGGGTCCTTGTGCATCATCCACGACAGCACGCCGGCCAGCTGCTCGGGGACCCCCTGGAGCGCCGCGCCCGAGAGGCCCTGGTAGCGCTGCGCGTTCGTCAACACCTGGAGCGGGTCCTGCGCGACGAAGAGGCTCCGGCCCGTCACCATCTCGAGCAGCAGCAACCCGAGGCGGAACACGTCGGTGGCCGGTGAGGCCACGCCGGCCACCTGCTCGGGCGCGACGGCGTGGGGCTCACTGCGCGCCGGCCCCCGCGAGGCGTGCGAGCCGGCGACGGCAGCCAGCGCGCTGTGCAGCACCTGGACGCGCCCGCTCGAGCCCACGAAGGTCGTCGAGGCCGAGACGTCACCATGCACCACGGGTGTCGGGGCGCCATGCAGCGCCGCGAGGCCCTGGGCGATGCGCTCGGCGATGGCCACGGCTTCACCCGGCGAGAGGCGGCCGGCCTGCGACGTCATCAGGGCGCGCAGGGGCTCGCCGTCGCCCGTCGCCTCGGCGAACCAGAAGCCGTCTCCGCCCGCGCCGAACTCGAGCAGGGGCGCAACGTGCGGCGAGTGAACGCCAGACAACGTTCGCGCCTGCGCGCCGAAGCGCTCGAGCAGGGCACCGTCCTGGGCCCAGGGGGCCGACAGACGCGACACGACGAGCCACTGCCCGTCAGCCGCCCCGACGTGCGCCTCCACCACGCCCGACGCGGCGACGAGGCGACGGCCGAGTTGATAGGTGCCCAAGGAAAGTGCTCGTCGTCGTACAGGTTCGTTCGAATCGTCCACTGACATCGTACACTGAGCAAGTCGGCGACCCGTGGGAACGAAGGTCACGAAAGGGAGAACGACATGTCGAGCCGTGCGAGCTGGGTGGGGCTGGGTCTGCTGATGTGCGCGTGTGGGCCCGCCGAGGTGCGGGTGGACGAGACGAAGGGGCTGCCGCCGGTGCGGGGGACGACCGAGGTCGCGCTCCAGAGCTTCACCTGCGGCATGCCCATCACCTCGGGCGAGGTGCGCGTCGAGACGAAGGTCGTCGCTGGCGGCTGTGAGCTGTCCTTCAACCGCGACGTGCCCGTGCTGAAGGCCGAGGACTACACGAACATTCCCGACCTGCGCGCAGCCACGGCGCTGGTGCAACGAATCGAGCTGACGGTGAAGTCGCTGCGCTTGAGCGACGGCGCCACGCAGCAGCCCCTCGACGTCACCACGCGGGTGGTGAGCGCGCAGCTGTCGGTGAACGGGCAGCTCGTCGCCGAGAAGGAGACGCTGACGCAGCTCCCGAAGACGGTGGCGTTGTCGGGCGCCGCGCTCGAGCAGCTCAAGGGTCGCATCGACGCCCGGCAGCCCGCCTCGGTGCAGACGCGGGTCGTCGTCGTGGTGCCTGCGATGCCCACACCGCCCCAGCGGCTCGTCGTCGACTACGACACCCAGCCGGCCATCGTCCTGGGCGCGAAGACGCCCTCGCTCTTCTGACGACACCTCGCCGGTGGTTCAGGCACGGTCGTGAGCCGTTTTGGCGGGTTCCGGCAACCTTCCACCCGACATGCCCTCAATGGCCGTGGAGCGTCCGCTGGTGCTGTACATCGAGGACGACGATGACCTCTGGCGCCTGATGCAGCGAAGGCTGTCGGACGAGTTCTCGCTGGTACGGGCCGCTTCGGACGTCGAGGCCTGCGTGCTCTTGCGTGAGTTCTGGGTCGACCTGCGCGTCATCGTCACCGACCTCAACCTCGGGCGCGGAGCCCTGTCAGGGCTCGACCTCATTCAGCTCGTGCGGGGCACCCTCGCTCTCGAGCGCGTACCGGCCTGGGCGCGGAAGGTGCCGACGTCGCTCCGGCTGCCCATCATCGTCACCACCGGGAGCGAGGTTCACGCCGCTGCCGCGAGAGCCGCCGGGGCCACGCGCGTGTTGATGAAGCCCTTCCGCTTCGCGGCGCTGCAGACGCCGCTGCGTGACGTCGTGAAGCCGCCACCTGCCCGCCCCGAGGCGCTCGCAGCGAGCGCTGGCGTCCTGGGAGTGCCCGCGGAAGAGTGAGGCGGTGCTGACACGGCTGGCCGAGTCGGAGCTGTGGACCCGCCAGAAGGCCGTCTACGAGGCGCTCGGCATGCGGGCGTGGAGCGACGGCGTGGTGCCCTGGCGCGCCACCACCTGCCCGCTGCTCGCCGACGTCGAGGCCGGGCTCGTCGCCGCGTTCGCCGAGGACGTCGGGCCCGTCACCCTCGTCGACGTGGGCGCCGGCACCGGGCGGCTCGCGTTTCATCTCGCGCGGGCCCTCGCCGCGCGGGACGTGCCAGCGCACATCATTCTCACCGACGTGGCGCCGTCCAACCTCGAGGCGCTCGCGCGGCAACCGCAGCTCGCTCAGCTGGCAGCAACGAACCGCGTGTCCTTCGCGACCTTCGACGCGCTCGCGCCCACCCGTCTGGCCCGGGGGCCCGTGGTGCTGCTCGCCCACTACCTCTTCGACACCCTGCCCCACGCGGCCCATCGACGCCGCGGTGACGAGACCTTCGAAGGGCTCGTCGACGTCGCGGTCGAGCCGTGGCGCTGGTCGTTCGAGCCAGCACCGTTCCCGACGTGTCTGCGCGGAAGGGGCGACGGCACCTTTCTCGTCCCAGTGGGTGCCGCGCGCGCGCTCGAGGCGTGGCGCTCGCGCTTCGATGGGCCACTTCTGGTGCTCGCGGCCGACAAGGGCGTCGAGCCCCGCTCGGCCGACGAGCTGCCGCTGCTCGCGCGACATGGGTCCACGTCGGCGGGGGTCGATTTCGAGGCGCTGGCGGCACTCGTCGAGCCGACGTACCGCGCCCTGGCGCCGCAGCAGCCCAGCCACGTCTTCGCGCTGTTCGCGTTCGTCTCGGGGGCCACCACGCCGTCGCTGGAGCAGGCCTGGCGCGCCCGGGGCAGCCGCGGTGAGGTGCTGTCGCTCCTCGAAGCGTTCGAACGGCTGCTCGGCTCCGAGCCCGACGTCTCGACGCTGCTGGCGTTCCTCGAGCGCACGGCCGGCGATCCCGACCTGCTCGCCCAGCTCGCGGGACGCCTGCGCGCCGCGACGCTCGACGAGGCACAGGCACGCACCCTCGTGCGCCACCTCGCCACGGCCGGCGACAGGCACTTCGTCTTCCCCCAGCAGCTCGACGTGCCCTTCGAGCTCGCCATCACCGCGCATCACCTCGGCGCGCTCGAGCTGGCGTGTGCCCTCTACACCCTGTCACTGCGCGAATCGGGCGCGCACCCGTCGACCCTGCTGAACCTCGCGCTCGCCCACGAGGCGCTCGGGCGTCGGGCGCAGGCGAAAGAGGTGATCGAGGTGCTCCTCGCACACACGCCTGACCACCCACGGGCCCTGGCCCTGCTCGAACAGTGGGCAGGGTGATCGATCGGGAGCGGCTGGCGCATCAAGCAGGCGCGCCCCGAAACACATCGGGCCTGCGCCTCACCCTCACGGCGCGGAGCGAGCCGGCTCCGCGAGCCAGCCATGCCCGTCCGCCTTCCCCACTTCGAGATCTCGTCGACGCCGCGCGAGCGCGCCCAGCGACGTCGAACCGTGCGGCTGCTGTCGCCGGTGCCGCCGCTGCCCGTGGCGGGGCCGCGCTGACGGTCACTCGCGCGGCAGCATCACCACGATGTCGCGGGTGTTCTCACCGTAGGCGAGCGGCCCGGCCATGAGGCTCGAGTTGAAGAGGCGGCCGTTCTGCAGAATGCCGACGTCGTTGCCACGCGAGCCGCCGCTGTAGTCCCAGCCGTGGCGGGTCTGGAAGACGACGGCGCCGTTGGGGATCGTGCCGTCGGCGACGCCCTGCTCGTACTGCTCGCGCGTCATCACGTTGGCCTCGACGGTGCCGTAGGGGCTCTCGATGGTGCGCCGCTCGGAGCCAGGCACGTTGAGCGAGTCCCATTTTCCGCTCTGGAGCATCTGCACCATCATGCCGCGGGGGTTGTTCGGATCCTGGCCGGTCGACGACGGCACGCCCTCGAGCCCGAGACGATTGAGGTTCCGGCGAACGGTGGTGACACAGGTGTGGGCGCGGCCGGGCACCAGGGTGGCGTTGGCGATGCCGTCGAGCCTGGGGCGGCCGGTGTCCTGCGCGGCGCGCTGCACCTCTTCGCCGACCTTCGCGCGGCGCGTGCCGTCGAAGCCGTCTCGCACTTCACGCCGGGGCCGGACCTGCTGCTGAACGCGCGTGGTGCGCTGGAGCTGCTGCGTCTGCTGCAGGTTGAGCCGGGACTGATCGAGGCGCGAGGTCGTCGTCATGCCTCGATTGTCGCACGGGTGCCGGGGCCGGCGCGCCAGGACGGTGCAACGTCAGCTGACAGGGTGTCGCCTGCGAAGCACACCCAGGAGCGCAAGGGCCAGCAGCAGACCGGGCTCGACGGTGGCGCAGGAGCACCCGGGCGCCGGCGTCGACGTGCAACGACCGGCTTCACACATCTGGGCCGACAGGCAGATGGCGCACGCACTGCCGTTCGCGCCGCAGGTATTGTCGGTGGAAGGCACACAGGTGTTGCCGTTGCAGCAGCCGGTGCAGTTCAGCGGCCCGCAGGAGAGCGATGGGTCACCGCCTCCGGTGCCCCCTGCTGCCGAGCCGCCTGCCATGGAGGTCCCGCCCGCGGCGCCACCAGCGGCGCCACCCGCTGCCGAGCCACCCGCTGCCGAGCCACCCGCTGCCGAGCCACCCGCTGCCGAGCCACCCGCTGCCGAGCCACCCGCTGCTGAGCCACCCGCTGCTGAGCCTCCCGCTGCAGAGCCTCCCGCTGCAGAGCCTCCCGCCGCTGAGCCACCCGCTGCCGAGCCACCCGCCGCTGAGCCTCCCGCTGCAGAGCCACCCGCTGCAGAGCCACCGCCTGCCGCTCCTCCGCCCGCCGAGCCGCCGCCCATCGGCACACCACCGTCGCCGCCGCACAGGTTGCCGAGCTGCAGATCGACCTGATTGATGGCGTTGGCCGCCACGTCCGCGGGCGCCATCTGCTCGACGCACATGGCGCGGCTGCCGCGCATGAACTGGTTGAAGAAGGCGCGCGCGTAACGCTTGTAGAGGCCCGAGCGCGTCGCGTTCCAGACGGCGGGGTTGAGCAAGCTGCTCCCACAGGTGTTGTTGCAGAGCGCGCTCTGCGGCTCGGTCGGATCACAATGGTTCGCCATCACCACGTTGAAGCGCCCCTTCGCGCCCACCTTCGAGGTGAACCAGCCGATCGAGTTGTTCATCGAGTTGCAGGACTGCGGGGGCGCAAAGGCAAAGAGGGTGGGCGCGGTCACCATGCTGGTGGCGGGCACGCCGAGGGCGTTCATGCTGTCGACCGGGTCGAACAGCACGAGCGCGCGCACGCCCTGACGGCGCGAGGCCGCGAGCCAGGCCGCGAGGCCACCGGCGCTGTGGCCCGCCAGGCCCACGTTCATCATGTCGCCCTGCCCCGACATGATGACCGCGTTGATCGCCGCGTTGAGGATGTCGCCGTTGAGCGAATGGTCGACCGAGAACCCGCCGGTGAGCTGCGGCGCCACCACCGCGAAGCCGTCGGCCTGGAGCGCCTGCGCCAGCCCGCGCACGTTGTCCTTCGAGAGCGAGAAGCCGTGGCCCAACCCGACGAGCGGAAAGGGCCCGTTCCCCGCCGGCAGGTAGCGGTCGACCATCACCGAGCGGCCCTGCACCGTCACCGAGATGGTGGTGGTGGTCTGCGCGAGGGCTGCCCCGGCGACGAGGACGGCGAGCAACGAGAGGCGGAGCGTCATGGCGGCGCCTCTTGCGTCGCTCACGTCACGTTCGCAAGGCCAACGCGTGTATCGAATGGCCGACGTTCAACCTGCGCGGACATTCCGTCACCCGCGAGCGGCTGACGGCTCGACACGGTGGCACACGGACGGGCCTCGTGACGCGCGCAACCCCGCCTGGACCCTGAAACGGCGCTCCGGCACCGGCCTTGCGACACGACGCCACCATGCGTCTGCTCCTGCTCCTCGGCTGCGCGGCGTTCGCGCTCGCGGTTCCACTCAACGAAGCGCTCGGGGTCGTGCTGGCCCCCGTGGAGCCTCCCGCGGCGCGCGCGCGCCCCGCACCAACCAGGCCTGACCGTGAGCTCGATGGCGCCCGGGTGCGCGCGCTCCTGGGCTTCTCGCGGACGCCGCCCGCGGCGCAGAGTCAGGCCTCGCGACCGGCGCCGCCGTTCGAAGCACGGCTCCTGGGCACCCTCTGCTCGTCGGTGCCGGGGCTGTCGGTCGCGACGCTCCTGCTGCCCACTGGGCGGAGCACCTCGGCCTGGGAAGGCGAGTGGGTGCTCGGCGCGCAGATCGTCTCGATCGCACGCACGCACATCGTCGTGCGGCGCGACGACCAGGACGAGGTGGTGGTGGTCGGTCAGCGCCCGGGCGAAGCGCCACGCCCGCAGCCGGCACGCACCACCGACTTCACGGTCTCTCGCTCGAGCATCAAGGATCGCCTGTCGAACCTCCTGCAGCTCTCGTCCGAGGTGCGCGTCATGCCCGCATACAAAGACGGTGTGCCGGTGGGCTTCCGCCTCTTCGCGACCCGGCCCGACTGGGCCCCAGGTCAGCTCGGCGTGCAGTCGGGTGACGTGATCCGCGCGGTGAACGGCCAGCCGCTCGACTCGGTGCAGCGGGTGCTGACGCTCACCACGCTGATCGACCGCGGCGGAGAGGTCGACCTCGAGCTCGAGCGCGAAGGCCGGGTCATTCACCAGCGGTACCGCCTCGACTGACCACCTGTCATGGCCTCGACTCCAGCTTTGACAAATTGGCAGCGAGGGGCCCCACGGGCCTCTTTTTTCCCTGCGAATTCAAGCGCCTTCGTGGCATCTGGCTTGCTCTTCCCAGGGGTTGCCGTGGAGTTCCTCTTCAAACGCCATTTCTGGATCGTGCACCTCGCCTTCATGTTCGGCGTGGCCTTCTTCGTCGGGAAGACGGCGAACGCCTTCATCGAAGCCGAGCTGATGCCGCTGCCGACGGGTGAGAGCCGGCAGGTGCTCAAGCCGCAGATCGTCGAGCCGGTGCCGCAGCTCACCCTCGAGCGCCTGGCGAAGCTCACCGGGCTGCCGGTGCCGAAGCCCGAGCCGCTGGTGAAGGAGCCCGAGGCGCCGAAGATCGACATGGACTCGCCGCCGGTGCACACCTCGCTGCGGCTCAAGCTGCTCGGAACGCTGGTGTCCGACAGCAACCCGCAGTGGTCGGTGGCGTCGATTCAAGACGTGGTGACGCTCAAGACGAACACGTACATGGTGGGCGACACCATTCAGGGCGCCGAGGTGCTCGAGATCGAGCGCAAGCGCGTCATCATCAAGCACAACAACCGGCGCGAATACATCGACGAGAACCCGGGTGATGGCACCTCGGCGCCGCCGCCTCCGCCGGTGCAGACCATCGCCGCCGCACCCGTGAAGTACAACGACCAGCCGCCTCCGGCGGTGGGCCTGGGCTCGACGATCAAGCAGCTCTCCGAGAACGAGTACGAGGTGCCTCGAGGGGAGATCGACAAGACGCTGTCGAACCTCAACGACGTCGCCATGCAGGCCCGCATCGTGCCCGCGTTCAAGGACGGCGTGGCCCAGGGCTTCAAGCTGTTCTCGATTCGCCCCGACTCCATCTACACGAAGATCGGCGTGCAGAACGGCGACGTGATCAAGCGCATCAACGGATACGACCTCAACAGCCCCGAGAAGGCGCTCGAGGTGTATTCGAAGCTGAAAGAGGCGTCGCGCATCGACATCGAGGTCGAGCGCAACGGCGCCGCGGTTCGAAAGACCTACAACGTTCGTTGAAACGACTTCCCTCCATGCACCTCCGTTCGCTCGTCTTCCTCGTCTGCGCGCTCGCGCCCTTCCTCGCGCTGGGCCAGCAACCGCCGCCGCCGCCGCCCCCGCCGAAGGCTCCGGGTGCACCAGCCGCTGCAGCGCCCGGCGCCACCATCGCGCCGAAGAAGCCCTCGTGTCAGGAATCGAGCCGCCGGGGGCGCTACAACATCTATTTCGACAAGGTCGAGATCGAGAAGCTCGTCCAGACCGTGTCGGACGTGACGTGCAAGACGTTCATCCTCCCCGAGAACATTCGCGGGAAGATCTCGATCATCGGCCCCGAGAACGGGAAGGTCGAGGTCGACTCGGAGCAGTTCTACGCCGCCTTCCTGGCGGCGCTCGACGCGAACAGCCTCGCCGTCTACGCCAACGGGAAGTTCCTCAAGATCGTCGACAAGCAGCGCGCCAAGCAGTTCCCCATCCAGACCATCCTCGATCCGTCGGAGCAGTACACGATGAACGAGCAGATGGTGACGCGCATGTTCAAGATCAAGCACGTCGAGATCGAGCAACTCCGTGGCGTCTTGCAGCAGCTCGTCACGCCGTCGGGCGACACCATTCCGTTCCAGCCCGACACCATCATCATCAACGACCTCGCCTCGAACATGCACCGGCTCGAGCGGCTGGTGGAGCAGCTCGACTCGCGCTCCGCCTCGGACGAGATGCGGGTGATTCAGGTGCAGTACGCCACGGCGCAGGAGATGGCCGACAAGATCACCAAGCTCTTCGAGGCCAAGACGAACCGGCCCGGGCAGCGGCCCGGTGGTTTCGTGCCGCCTCCTCCGCCGGGCGCCGCTCCCCCGTCACCGGGCGCCGAGACGGGAGGGCCCGCCACGCTGACCCAGCTCATCCCCGACGAGCGCACCAACAAGCTCATCATCATCGCGAGCCCCGCGGCGATGGAGCGGGTGATGGCGCTCATTCGAGAGATCGACATTCCCATCTCGGGTGAGGGCCGCATCAACGTCTACTACCTCGAGAACGCGAACGCCGAAGACGTGGCGTCGACGCTCCAGACGCTGGCGCAGGGCACCGCGAACCGGCCCAAGACGCCCGCGCCGCCGCCTCCGCCGGGCGCCCCGCGAGCGACCAGCGCCGCCGAGCTGTTCTCGGGTGAGGTGAAGGTGTCGGCCGACAAGTCGACCAACGCGCTCGTCATCATCGCCAGCCAGAACGACTACCGCTCGCTCGTGCGCGTCATCGAGAAGCTCGACATTCAGCGTCGGCAGGTCTTCGTCGAGGCCGTCATCATGGAGGTCAACCTCGACCGCAACTCCGAGCTCGGCATCAACTTCCACGGTGGCGTGCCGCTGCCCTCGAGCGCCGTGACCCCGGTCTTCTTCGGCACCAAGTACTCGCGTCAGGGCCTGCCGCCGAGCCTCAACCTCGCGAACCTCATCTCGCTCTCGGGTTTCCTCGGCGGCATCTCGAGCACGACCAACATCAACATCGCCGGCCTCAACATTCCCAACTTCGGCGTCGTCATCAACGCGCTGCAGACGTCGAGCGACGTCAACGTGCTGTCGACACCGCACATCCTCACCACGGACAACGAAGAGGCCGAGATCACCGTCGGGCAGAACGTGCCGTTCCAATCTGGCTTCGCGGCAGGCGGCTTCGGGCTGGGCGGGCTCGGTGGCCTCGCGGGCGGCCTCGGCGGGCTTGGTGGCGCGGCCGGCGGGCTCGGCGGCCTGGGTGGGCTCGCCGGCGGACTCGGTGGTCTGGGTGGCCTCGGCGGTGGTCTGCCGTTCGGCCAGATTCAGCGACAGAACGTCGACCTCAAGCTGTCGATCAAGCCGCAGATCAACGAGTCGGACTACGTGCGCCTCGTCATCAACGAGCAGATCGAAGAGATCGCCTCGTCGGACCCGATCCTCGGGCCCACCACTTCGAAGCGCAGCGCGAAGACGACGGTGGTCGCGAAGGATCAAGAGACGGTCGTCATCGGCGGCATCATGCAGGACCGGCTCGTCGAGTCGGTGTCGAAGACGCCGATCCTCGGAGACATTCCGCTCGTCGGGAACCTCTTCCGCCAGCAGACGCGCCGCAAGGTGAAGACGAACCTGCTGCTGTTCCTCACGCCGTACATCATTCGTGACGCCGGCGACTTCCGCCGCATCTTCGAGCGCAAGCTCAAGGAGCGGCAGCAGTTCGTCGAGCAGTTCTACGGCGCCACCACCGCCTACGACGTCGCCATCGACTTCAACCGCAAGCCGGGCCCGCTGGCGCGCATGACGCAGCTGCTCAACAAGGAGCTCAACCGGCTCGAGAACGGCGGCCCCGGCAACCCCGGCGACCGCGTCATTCAGCCTCAGCCGAACGCGGCGCCCACGCCAGCGCCAGGTGAGCCGACCACGACGACCCCACCGGTGCCCGTCAAGGAGCCGAGCCCCGAGACGCTGAAGGTGCAGCCGGAGATCCAGTGAGCGACGGCCTCGAGACCCAGGAGACGACACGCACCGAGCGGACCCAGATGGTCGCGCACGGGCCTGCGTACCTCTTCGGGCGCCCGCTCGGAGAGATCCTCGTCAGCCAGTTCCAGCTGCCCCGCGAGAAGCTCGACGAGGCGCTGGCGCAGCAGCGCGAGAAGGGCGGGCGCATCGGCGAGGTGCTCATCGGCATGAAGGCCGCCACCGAGGAGCAGGTGACGCGCGCCCTCGCCGCCCAGCTCGACCTCGAGTACGTCGGCTCGATCTCGACGGATGACGTGCAGCCCGACCTCATCCAGAAGGTGGCCATCGGCTTCGCCAAAGCGATGCGCATGCTGCCGCTCAAGCAGCACGGCGAGGTGGTGAAGGTGGCGTTCGCCGACCCGCTCGACACGGCGGTGCTCGACCATGCCCGAATGATGTTCTCGGCCGAGATCGAGCCGGTGATGGCTCCAGCCACGGCCATCATCGACGCCATCAACGCCGTCTACGATCGCAACATCAACGAGGCCGAGCAGGTCGTTGGCGAGATGGAAGCCGACGTCGACGACGCGGAGCGCGTGCTCGAAGAGGCGCAAGACCTGCTCGACTCGGGCGACGAGGCGCCGATCATCCGCCTCGTCAACTCGTTGCTCTTCCGCGCCGCCAAGGAGCGCGCGAGCGACATTCACATCGAGCCGATGGAGCGCGAGCTGGTGGTGCGCTTCCGCATCGACGGTGTGCTGCAGGTCGTCATCCGCCCGCCGAAGCGCTCGCAGAAGGCCATCATCAGCCGCGTGAAGATCATGGCGCAGCTGAACATCGCCGAGCAGCGCCTGCCGCAGGACGGCCGCATCAAGATCAAGCTCGCCGGCCGCGACATCGACATTCGCGTCTCGACGATTCCCACGGTGCATGGCGAGAGCATCGTCATGCGGTTGCTCGACAAGAGCGGCACGCTGCTCAACCTCGATCAGGTCGGCATGGCGCCCGACGTGCTCAAGGGCGTCTACGACGTCACCGCGCGCAGCCACGGCATCTTCCTCGTCACCGGCCCCACCGGCTCGGGCAAGACGACGACGCTCTACGGCGCGCTCTCGCGCATCAACACGACCGAGGTGAAGATCCTCACCGTCGAGGACCCGGTCGAGTACCAGCTCAAGGGCATCAACCAGATGGCGATTCAGCCGAAGATCGGGCTGACGTTCGCCTCGGGTCTGCGCTCGTTCCTCCGGCAGGACCCCGACATCATCATGGTCGGCGAGATCCGCGACAAGGAGACCGCCGAGATCGCCATTCAGGCCTCGCTCACCGGCCACCTCGTGCTCTCGACGGTGCACACGAACGACTCGGCCGGCGCCGTCACCCGCCTCGTCGAGATGGGCATCGAGCCCTTCCTCGTCGCGTCGTCGCTGACCGCCGTGCTGGCGCAGCGCCTCGTGCGTCGGGTGTGTCAGGAATGCCGCCAGCCGTACCGCCCCACCGACGAAGAGATCTCGAAGCTCGGCATGAGCCGAGACCGCTTCGTGGCGATGGGGGGCTCAGAGGTGGTGTACCGCGCGACCGGCTGCGCGGCCTGCAACAAGAACGGCTACCGCGGCCGCATGGGCATCTACGAGCTGTTGCCGGTGGACGAAGACGTGCGCCACCTCGTCTTGAAGAACGTCGACTCGGGCACCATCAAGAAGAAGGCGATGGAGAAGGGCATGCTCACGCTGCTCGACGACGCCGCGCTCAAGGTGGCCCAGGGGCAGACGACCATCGCCGAGGTGCTCTCCGTCACCCAGGAGGACATCTAAACCGCCATGCCCGTCTTCGAGTACAGAGGCCTCTCGGCCGCCGGCAAGACGACGACGGGCCTCAAAGAGGCCGACTCGCCGAAGGCCCTGCGCGCGGTGCTCCGCAAAGAGGGCATCTTCCTCACCGACGTGGTGGGCCAGGCCGACGCGAGCCTCAAGGGGGCCGGCAAGGGCGCGAAGGCGGCGGCGAGCCAGGCGCTCTCGACGGACATCAACCTGCGGCGGCTGGCGCGTGGGCGCGTCAACACCGACGACATCGCCATCATGACGCGGCAGCTCGCCACGCTGCTGGGCGCCGGCGTCACGCTCGTCGAGGCGCTCTCGGCGATGGTCGACCAGGTCGAGAAGGAGCAGCTCAAGCGCATCTTGTCGGACGTGAAGCAGAAGGTGAACGAGGGCAACTCGCTCGCCGACGCGCTCAACGGCCACAACAAGGTGTTCGGCAACCTGTTCATCAACATGATCCGCGCGGGTGAGTCGTCGGGCGCGCTCGACTCGGTGCTCCTGCGGCTCGCCGAGTTCACCGAGGGCCAGGCGCGGCTGCGGCAGAAGATCGTCGGCACGATGATCTACCCGCTCATCATGATGGTGGTGGGCGGCGGCGTGCTGGTGATGTTGATGACCGTCGTGGTGCCGAAGGTGACGAAGATCTTCGACGACATGAAGGTGACGCTGCCGTGGACGACGCGGCTGCTCATCTGGTCGTCGAACTTCCTGCAGGACTGGTGGTTCGTGCTGGTGCCGCTGTTCATCGCGTGCGCCATCTTCTTCTTCCAGTGGACGCGCAGCGCGAAGGGCAAGCCGGTGTGGGACCGGTTGGTGCTGAAGATTCCGGTGTTCGGCCCGCTGGTGCGCATGCTGTCGGTGGCGCGCTTCTCGCGAACGCTGGCGACGCTGCTGAAGTCGGGCGTGCCGCTCTTGACCGCGATGGAGATCGTCAAGAACGTCATCACCAACACGGTGATGAGCGACGTCGTCGACAAGGCGCGCGACTCGATTCGTGAGGGCGAGAGCATCGCCAACCCGCTCAAACGGTCGGGCGAGTTCCCGCCGCTCGTGTACCACATGGTGTCGATCGGCGAGCGCTCGGGCCAGCTCGAAGACATGTTGCTCAACGTCGCCGACAGCTACGAGTCGCAGGTGAACGTGCGCATCGGCGCGCTGACGTCGCTCCTCGAGCCGCTGATGATCGTGAGCATGGGCGCGGTCATCGCCTTCGTGGCGTTCTCGATCCTCATGCCGATTCTGCAGATGAATTCGATGGTCCGCTGAGGTGTTCCACTCATGAACGTGAAGACCTCTGCTTCCACCGATGACCGAACCGCCTCGGAGCGCTGGCTCTGGCGGCTCATGACCGCGGGCCTCGTCGCCCTCGCTGCCGGCCTGATGGCCGTCGGCTTCACCCTCTACGTCTGAAAGGAAGGCCCCATGCTCCGCAAAGCCCTCACCCGTCGTCGCCGCGCCCGCGGCATGACGCTCATCGAGATCATCGTCGTCATCACCATTCTGTCGCTGCTCATGGCCGCCGTCGGCGTCGCCGTCATTCCGCAGCTCGAGCAGGCGAAGGTCGACCGCGCGAAGATGGACATCCAGAACATCCAGAACGCGCTGAAGACGTACTACGCGAAGAAGGGCAATTACCCGGACACGGGCGTGGGCCTCAAAGCGCTGGTCGACGCGCAGATCCTCGAGCGCGAGCCGCTCGACCCGTGGGACACGCCCTACACGTACATGAAGGAGGGCTCGAACCCCGTCATCATCTCGTACGGCAAGGACAAGTCGCCTGGCGGCACCGAGACCGACGCCGACATCTCGTCGAAGGACCTCAACGCGAAGAAGCAGTGAGCCATGCGCCCCGACCCGAAGAAGCACGAGACGAACGACGGGCTGTCGCCGGTGGCCATCGCCATCGGCCTCGGCACGTCGGCGCTCGTGTGGCTTTTGGTCGACGCGCTGCGGAGGTACCTGTGAAGCGGCCCGCGCGCGCCCGTCGGGGCATCACGCTCATCGAGCTCGTCGTGGCCCTGGGCATCGTGGTGGTGCTGTTCGCCGCCGTCATCTACGGCGTCGGCGCGCTCACCGGCGCGAAGGCGAAGGAAGCGTCGGCCGAGCTCGCCGGCACCATTCGTGCGCTCTACGACACGGCCGCGCTGTCGGGGAAGACGTGCCGGCTCGTGTTCGAGCTGCCGCAGAAGAACGACGAAGACGGCGCGGTGCGCTACCACGCCGAGTGCGCCAAGGGCGCCATCACCGCGGGCGCCGACCGGGTCGACGAACAGCGCGCCGCCGAGAAGAAGGACAAGGACGAGAAGCGCCGCGCCGAAGCGAACGATCGGTTCCGTTCGCTCGCGAGCGACGACTCGGGGCCCAACCTGCAGGAGCTGATGGCCCGCGAGAAGAACCGGGTGGAAGAGGCCGCGAAGTTCTCGAACTTCACCTCGGAAGACGTACCCGAGCGCTCGCTGCCGGGTGGCGTCGAGGTCGAGGTGTGGACCTCGAAGCTGAAAGTCCCAACGAAGTCGGGCGTGGCGTACCTGTACTTCTTCCCCCAGGGCTTCACCGAGCGGGCACAGATCTACGTGAAGCAGGGCAAGAGCACCTGGACGCTGGCCGTCTCGCCGCTCACCGGGAAGACGGTCATTCACGCCGAAGCGCTGGAGCTGCCCCGGTCATGAGGCGCCGCGCGTTCACGCTGCTCGAGACGGTGGTGGCGATGGCGATTCTGGCCGTGTCACTGATGGCCATTCTCGACATCAACTCGACCGCCATCTCGGCGCACATCTTCGCGCGCAAGCTCACCATCGCGACGCTGCTGGCGCGGTCGAAGATGACCGACATCGAGCAGAAGCTGTACGACGAGCCGCTCCCGGCCGACGACGACGACGACGCGGGCGACTTCAGCCAGGAAGGCTGGCCCTCGTACAAGTGGCGCGCGAAGATCATCGCGCCGCGCACCAATGGGCTGTCGCCCGAGCAGCTCTTCGGCGCGCTCTTCAACCTGCCGCTCGGCGGCGGTGACTCGAAGGACGGCAAGGGCAGCCCGCTCGCGGCGCTGTTCGGCGGTGGCGGCGCGCCTCCCGGGCTTCCCGGGGGTGCGGGGGCGCTGGGCGCGCTGGCCGGTGGTGCGCTCCCCGGTGGCGGCGGCGCGGGAGGCCTGGGCGGGCTCATGGGCGCGCTCGGCGGCGCCAACCCGCTCACCGCGCAGTTCCAGCAGATGGTCGACACGCTCCAGAAGTCGGTGCGCGAGGTGCACCTCACGGTCTCGTGGAAGGAAGGGAAGATGACCGAGAGCTTCGACCTCGTGACCCACGTGGTGTCGATGGGGCCGGGCTCGGACCGCAACGGAGGCGCCGCGGCGGTGGCGGGCGCTCCGGCAGGGGCGGCAGGTGATCAGTTCGTCGACGCCACCACGGGCCAGCCAGTGCCCAACGCGCAGCCGGGTCCAAGCGGTCAGATGATCAACCCAGCCACAGGAGCGGCCGTCGTGACGGCTGCGCAGTTCGCGCAGATGCGGGGCGGTGCCGGTGTTCTCGGCGGTGCGGCAGGCGCGCCGGGGTTGCGCCCCCTCATCCCCGCCGCGGGCAGCATCGTGCCTCAGGGCATCGGCAACGTGATTCGCGGTGGAGAGTTCCGATGACGCGCGTGCGCCGGGGCTTCACGCTCATCGAGGTCATCACCGCCATCGGCATCACGGCGTTCATCGGCGTCGTCATCGGCGTGACGTTCTCGACCACCATCGCCAACAAGGACGTCATCGAGGGTCAGGCCGAGCGCTACCGCATGCTGCGCACCGCGATGAACCGCATGACGCGCGAGATCGGCGCCGCGTACGTGAGCGACCGGTACGACCCCAAGCGCTACCGCGACGCGTTCGATCGCCCGACGAACTTCGTGGGCACCCGCGACAAGCTGCTCTTCACCAGCCTCTCGCACCAGCGCCTCTACGCCGACGCCAAGGAGAGCGACCAGGCCGTCATCGAGTACCAGGTGAAGCGCTCGCCGGACCGCAAGGTGCGCGACCGGGAAGACCTCGTGCGCCGCGAGAAGGTGATTCTCGAGGAGCGCATGGAGCGCGGCGGAACCGAAGACATCCTGTTCGAGGGGATCAAGAAGATCGAGTTCCAGTACTGGAACAGCGAGCGCAAGCAGTGGGAAGACGAGTGGGACACGCGGCGCAGCGAGCGGCGCACCATTCTGCCCACGCGGGTGAAGATCACCCTGATCGCGGTCGACGAGAACGGGAAGGACGTGAAGTACGTCTCGCAGGCCCGCGTCATGCTCAACACCGAGTTCCCGAGGTTCCAGTGAGAGCCGGGCGCGCGAGCAGACGCACGGTGGCGCGGGCGGGGGCTCCGGTGCTCCCGAAGGCGCCAGCGCGTCGTCGCGGTGAGCGGGGCGTGGCGCTGCTCCTGGTGCTGGTGGGCATCGCGGTGCTGTCGCTGGTGGCGAACGAGGTCCGCTACAACTCGATGGTCGAGCTGCGGCTGGCGACGAACCAGCGTGACGAACTGCGCGCCCACTTCCTCGCGCGCTCTGGCATCGCGTTGTCGCGGCTGATGCTGCGGTATCAGAAGCAGGTCGACCAACTGCCGATTCCGAACTTCGGCCCGATGCTGCAGCAGGCGCTCGGGAGCAACCCGGCGCTCGGGGGCCTGTTGGGCATTCCCGGCGGCGGCCTGCCTGGTGGCGGGCTCCCCGGTGGCCTGCCTGGCGCGGGCGGTCTTCCTGGCGCGGGCGGTCTGCCCGGCGCGGGCGGCATGCCCGGCATGAGCACCGCCAGCATTCAGCTCTGGCGCATGGCGAAGGTCGACTGCCACATGCTCGAGGGCATGGTGCCCGCCGTCGACGCCAAGGGCGGGCTCACGCCGATCAAGTCCAAGGCCGACAAGAAGTTCGAGTTCGACGACGAGAACCCCGAGCTCGGCAAGGAGATGCAGGCCAAGCAGTTCGGCTCGTTCACCGGGTGCTTCGACACCGTCATCACCGACGAAGAAGAGCGCATCAACCTCAACAAGCTGGACGCGCCGCAGCTGGCCGCGCTCCCGGTCGTCTTGCAGCTCACCACCACACTCAACGACAAGCGGTACGAGTTCCTCTTCGAGAAGGAAGACGCGAACCGCCTCAAGGTGCCAGCGAACGACATCATCACGGGGCTGAAGGACTGGATCGACGAGGACGAGTCGGGCTCGACGCTGAACCTGACGGGCCAGGGTGACCCGCTCGTGCGTGGGTTCTCGGACGAGAACAGCGGCTACTCGAACTACCCCGAGCGGTACCGCGCCAAGAACGCCCGCTTCGACAGCCTCGACGAGGTGTTCCTCGTGCACGGTGTCAACGACCGCTTCATGGCCGCCTTCAAGGACAAGTTCACCGTCTACCCGGACATGAACGCGCGGCTGAACATCAACACCGACGATCCGGTGATGCTCGAGATCGCGATTCGCTCGGTGGCCGACCCGCTCCGTCCGGACCCCCGGCTCGCAGACCCGATCTTCATCGACACCGTCATCAAGCGCATTCGCGCTGCGCGGCTCTTCGCGATGTTCGGCATGAGCGTGACCGACTTCGTCAACATCGTCGCGTCGGCGGGCATCGCCGTGAACACGTCGATCCTCAACAACGTGCAGAACCAGCGCGTCGTCGGCGACAAGAGCAACACCTACCGCCTGTCGGTGACCGGCTCGGCGGGCGACGTCACGCGCACCATCACGGCGGTCGTCCGCCTCGACGACGGCCTCGGCCGGCTCGTCTACTGGAGAGAGGAGTAACCCATGGCCCGCGTCTTAGGCCTCGACCTCGGCAGTCACACGGTGAAGGCCGTGGTGCTCGAGACCACCCTGCGCGGCTTCCAGGTGAAGTCGTACACGATGGCGCCCGTGCCCACCGAGGGCGAACGGCCGGCGCGCCTCGAGGCGGCTCTCGCGCAGCTCCTCGCCCAGGGCCCGCTCACGGCCGACTCGGTCGTCGTCGCGGTGCCCGGCGTGTCGATGGCGACCCACTCGCTCGCCCTGCCCTTCTCCGACGTGAAGAAGGTCGAGGCCGCGCTCGCGGGCGAAGTGGCCGATCAGCTGCCCTTCGAGCTCGACGAGGCCGTCTACGACTACCAGGCCACCGAGACGAAGGTGGGAGAGGTCAAGGGCGCGCAGGTGTTGGTGGGCGTGCTCAAGAAGCAGGAACTCGCCGGCCTGCTCGACCAGCTCAAGGCTTCGAAGCTCGACCCGCGCATCGTCACGCACCCGGGCCTCACGTACCAGAACGTGCTCGCCACGCTCCCGGCGGCGGACGTCGACGAGGCGGTCGCGGTGCTCGATCTCGGCCACGAGCGCTGCTCGCTGGCCATCGGCAAGTCCGGCGGGCCGGTCGACTTCGCGCGCACCTTCATCGGGGGCGGGCTCGCGCTCACGAAGGCGTTGGCGGCCGAGTTCCAGATTCCGCTGCCCGAGGCCCAGACGTGGAAGGAAGCCCACGGCGCCGTCGGCGGAGAGGTCGTCGGCCCCGACGCCGAGCGCGCGGCCGGCGCCTTCATGCGCGCCCTGCAGCCCGTCATTCGCGAACTCCGCGCGAGCCTCAAGTCCTACGCTGCGAAGATGCGCCGGCCGGTGACGCGGCTGCTCCTGTGTGGTGGCACCGCGAAGCTGCTGGGGCTCGCCGGCCAGCTCGAGCGCGATCTGTCGATTCCCACCTCGCTCGTCACCCTGCCCGCCGACACCCAGGGTGCTCTCGGCCTCAACGCGGGGCCCGAGGCGGTGCAGGCCTGGGCGCTCGCGCTGCGCGGGCAGGCCACTGGCGCGAAGGCTCCACGCTTCAACCTGCGCCGCGGTGAGTTCGCCTTCAAGAGCGACTTCGACTTCGCGAAGGACAAGCTGGGCCAGCTCGTCGCGTTCGGGGTGGTGCTCCTGGTGCTCCTCGTCGCGTCCGGCATCGCGCGGAACACCATTCTCGAGCGCCGCGAGAAGCAGATCGATCAGGTCGTCTGCGACACGACCACCCGCATCCTCGGCAAGTGCGAGCGCAACTTCGACATCGCCGAGAACCTGCTCGCCGGCAAAGAGAGCCCCGCCGCTGGCGTGCCCAAGCGCTCGGCGGTGACGCTGCTCGCAGAGGTGTCCCAGCGCATTCCCGCCGACTCGCCCGTCGTGCTCGACCGCGTCACCGTCGACCTCGATCGCATCGAGCTCGTCTGCAACGCCCCGAGCGTCAAGCAGATGGAAGACATGATCACCGCGCTGAAGACCTACAAGTGCTTCAAGGAGATCAGCGAGGGCAAGGTCGAGAAGACGAAGGACGGCTCGAAGGTGTCGTTCCGTCTGGACGTGAAGGTCGAGTGCCCCGCCGAGGGCGAGGGGCAGGGGTGACGCGCCATGGCTGATCTCTCCACCACCCTGCAGTCGTCGCTCGCCACGCTCTCGTCGCGGGAGCGCCGCATGGTGCTCGCGGCCGGTGGCGCCGTGCTCGTCTTCGTCGTCTTCATGGTGACGTTCAGCTTCTCGAACAAGGCCACGAAGATTCGCACCAACACCGAGGCGAAGATCGTCAAGCTCGGCCGGATTCAGGAGCTCGCCGCCAGCTACAACCAGTCCCGCGCGCAGCGAGACCTCGCCGAGCGCCAGCTCGCCGCGTCGAACATTCGCCTCTCGTCGTACCTGGAAGACATCGCCAAGCAGAAGGGCGTCGAGCTGCCCACCATCAACCCGAAGGCCGACGTCACCCTCGACGGCACGAAGATCGTCGAGAGCTCGGTCGAGGTGACGCTCACCGACGTGAAGCTGAACCGGCTCCTCGAGTTCCTCCAGGCCGTCGAAGGCGGGCCCGGCGTGGTGAAGGTGAAATACATGCGCCTCGAGCCGAGGCCGTCGAGCGAGTCGATCACCGCGTGGCTGCAGGTCGCCACCTACCACCTCAAGAACTGACGCCATGGCCGCCTCGTCGAAGCTGAAAGTCGTTCGCGCGCTGTTCGGGTACTCGGGCTTCTTCTTCGTCGCGCTCGTGGCCGCCTTCTTCCTCACCTTCCCCTACGACGCGCTCAAGACGCGGGTGCGGCTCGAGGCCGACCGCGCCGGCTACTTCGTCCGCATCGCGTCGCTGGGGCCCGGGCTGTTCTCGGTTCGGGCGAAGGGCGTCGACGTGAGCAAGAAGGCCGAGAGCGACCCGCCGCCCGAGGCGCTGCAGCTCGACTCGGTCTCGGTGGGCCCCACCCTCTTCCCGCCCGGCCTCGGGTTGACCGCGAAGGTGTTCGGCGGCACCGTGGCCGTACGCGTGTCGGGCTTCTCGACCATTCGGGTGCGCGTCGACGCCGACGATCTCGACCTGACGAAGTCGAACCTGAAGGGCTTCTCGGGCATCGACTTCTCGGGCACCGTCGACGCGCACGTCGACTTGTCGCTCCCGCGCGTCGCGGTGGGCAACGAGCCGGCCCAGCCGGATCTCGGCCAGGCCACCGGCACCATCACGCTCGAGGCGAAGCAGCTGTCGATCAACGGCGGCTCGATGTCGATGGTGATTCCGCAGTTCGGCCCCGAGCCGACGCCGCTCGACCTGCCGAAGATCGTCGTCGGCGACGTGTCGGGGAAGCTCAAGTTCGAGAAGGGCGCCGGCACCATCGAGAGGTTCGAGGCGAAGTCGGCCGATCTCGAGCTCCAGGCGACGGGCACGCTCAAGCTGGCGAAGCGGCTCGAGTACTCGGAGCCCGGCATCGAGGTGCGCTTCAAGCCCGACCCCGAGTTCCAGAAGCGCCTCGGCCTCATCGGCAGCGCGCTGTCGATGGTGGGCCCCGACCCGAAGGACCCGGCGTGGCGAATGGGCCGGCTGACGGGCTACCTCGGGCGCCCCAACTTCCGCTGACGGTCTCCGCCGTGGCGAGCCGCCGTCGCGCGAAGGGCCCACCTGCGTCGATGACGTCGGAGCGCTCCCGCTTCGGCTGGTGGCTCGGGCACGCCGAGGCCGGCGACGGCGAGGCGATGCTCGAGGTGGCGACCCGCTTCGAGCGCGGCGCGGGTGTCGAAGTGAACGCGGGCGCTGCCCTCGGCTGGTACCGCCGCGCGGTGCACGCGGGCGTGGCCATCGCACCGGCGCTCGTGGGCGAGACGGTGTTCGAGGCCGACCCCATCGCTGGCATCACCTGGCTCATGCTCGGCTTCGAGCGGGCGCCCGACGGTGACGACGCCAACGCCACCATCGCCACCAGCCTCTCGATGCACGAGCCGCGGTTGTCGGACGCCGCGGTGCAGGCCGCACAGGTGTGGGCCGACGCCTGCCGCGAGCGCGCCCAGTGGCCCGACGAGGTGCCCGCGCCACACCACGTCACCGCGCCCTTCCGGCCCAGGCCTCCGACGCCCTCGCTCCCACAGCGCTCGCCGCGAGAGGCGCCGCAGCTGACGAAGCCGCTGTCGTTCGGCCCCTGGCGCGTCACCCTGCCGCCGGCCGCGGCCATCGAGACGATGCGCGTCGGCCAGCACCTCAAGGCCACCTGGGGCGGCGCCTATGCGCTGCACCTGGTGTGGACGAACCTCGCGCCCGGCGTCGACATCGACGGCTACGTGCAGCGCAGCAACACCTCGACGCAGCGCCTGTGGCGGCCAGACGCACCGCCTGCCCGCTTCCTGCTGCACGGCGTCGACACCACCTCGTGCCTGTACACGGGCCTGGGCCCCTCGGCCGGCCAACGCGCCCTCAAGCGCTTCGCCACCCGCGACGAACGCGTCGCGATCGTCACCGCCGTCGCACCGGTCGCCGCCTTCGGTGCGAAGTTCGAGCTGCTCGAGGCCGTGCTCGATGGTGTGCACTTGTCGTGATGGCGACGCGAGCGCCCGCCGCGAGATCTCCGCGTCGCCGCGTTCTCCATCAGGTTGTAGAGCGGCGCGCAGCCCTGCCCGCGCAGCCATGCCTCGAGGCAGCGCACGCCGACCCGCACGTTCTGCCGCAGGCCTGCGTCGGTGCGCGTTCCTTCGGGCACCGCAGCAGGTCGTCGCGCTTCACCACCACGTCGTCACGGCGCGGGAGTCCGCACCGCGATGAGCGCACCGTCGAACGTGCGGCGGGCCCGTTCGCCCGCATCGAGTGGAACACGAAGCAGAATCGGGTCGGTCTGCTGTTCCTTTCGAGCGATGCGGGCCCCCAGACGGCGTGCCGCCTCATGCACCAAGCGCCTGATTTCACGAGCGCCCCATTCAGATGTCAGCCCCCCGTGAGACAACGCCCGCTTTCGGGGGAGCAGATGGAACGGAACTGGGCGGCGGCGTGGCGTGCGGCGGAGCGGCAGGGCGGCGTGGTGAGCCGCTCACAGCTCGCTGGTTGGGGGATTCGTCGTTGGCAGACGAGCTACCGGCTCGACGCCGGGGCCTGGGAGCGGGTGGCACCACGGGTGTACCGCCTGGCGGGAACAGCCCGCACCTTCGAGCAGCGCCTCAAGGCCATTCAGTTGTGGAGCGGCGCCGGAGCCGTCTTCTCCCACGCCACCGCGGCGCGGCTCTGGGGGCTTTCGCGCTTCCTGGCGTCTGACACCGTGCATTTGACGCGCTCCGACAAGCAGCGCCCCCCGGGCGATGACGTGGTGCTCCACCGCGGAAGGCTCGAGGCGCGCGACGTCGGCTCGACCAGGGGCTTCCGCGTCACGTCGGTCGGGCGCACGATTCTCGACGTCTCTGCGACCGAGGCGTGGAGTGACGTGCGCGCCGCCGTCGACGAAGCGGTTCGACGACAGTGGATCTCACTCGATCGCCTCGCCGTCTTCGTCGAGCGGGCACGGGCTCGGCGTGGCGTCGCCCCACTCCGCGTCCTCCTCGATGAGTACGCGGGCGGCCAGGGTCCGACGGAGAGCGAGCTGGAAGCCCGGGTGCTCGACTTCCTCGAGCGGCATGGGCTTCCACGACCCAGGCGGCAGCAGCGCGTCATCATCGGAGGCAGGTGCCGCCGACTCGACTTCAGCTGGCCGGAGCGTCGCCTCGTCGTCGAAGCCGATGGCTACGCGTGGCACGCCGACGTCGCGTCGTTCGAGCGGGACCGACAGCGCCGCAGCGCGCTCACGGCCCGGGGCTTGCGGGTCCTCCAGTGGACCTGGGCCGCCCTCGAGCAGCGCCCCGAGGCGCTCGTCTCGGAGTTCCGACGGCTTTGGAACCTCGCTTGAGAAGCGCTGGACCAGGTACGGCGCCGGTGCCAGCGCGTTGCGAGCAACGAAACACCAAGAGCCGCCACAAGGACTGAGCCAGCGATGGTCGAGCCCTTCGCTCCCGCGAGGGTGTGAATCAGCGGGAGCGGCCTGGAGATCTCGTCGTCGAGGGGCACCAGCTCGCCCAGCGGGTCGAGCCGGTGGCCAGACGGCGCCGACGCGGTCGGTCCAGCGTCATGACGCCTCGCAGACACCTCCCTCGAAGCCCCATCGTCTTCCTCTTCGCCTCGGCGCTCGCGCTGGTCGCCTGTGGCACGAGCAGCGGTGTCGACGCCGGCGCAGGTGGCGGAGCGGCGGGCGGCCGGACGACCGGCGGCGGAACAGCCGGTGGCGTGCTCCTACCTGCGCGAGCGGCAACGTTCGAGCGCGAAGCCCTTTCAGCCCAGCGCGCTCAGCGTCAGGGGCGTGAAGGCGTTCGCGGTCCCAGCGTCCTGGACGATGGAGGCCACAGCCTGCGTGCTCGAGTGGAACATGCGACCGAACCGATTCGGTCTGGTGTTCCTCTCGACGCCGACGTGAGGCGGGGCGCGAGCGCGCGGCAGCGTCAGAAGGTGACGAAGAGGCCCGCCGAGAACGCCGCGAAGCCGTACGGGCGGAGCGTCACCGCCGCGGCAGCGTCTTCGCGGAACGGCACCAGCAAGACGGGAAAGTCACCCTCGGCGTGCAGCCACACCGGCCCGGCGATGCGCGCCCGCAGGGACACCCTCGGAGCCGCCACGAGCAGCCCCGTCGCCTGGAGCGCGCCGCCCACCGTCTGCGGCGAGAGCAACGTGCCGCCGCCCAGCTCGACCCCCACGCCCAGGTGCAGGCGCCACCACTCGAGCGCGACGCGGTAGCCGACGCGCATCTGCAGGCCGTACTCGTTGCGGCGCAAGTCCTCGGCGGTGGCCTCTCCCAGCGCCTGCAACGTCAGCTCGCCCAGCACCCGCACGCGCCCGAGCCGCGGGCGGCCGAAGAGGTTGAAGCTGCCGAACATCGACTGGAGCGGCTCCACGCCCAGCCGGAGCTGGTACTTGAGGCCACTGGTGTCGTTGGGAGCCCACTCCGTCACCCGGCCCGTCATGCCGAAGGCCAGCGACAGCCCGATGGGCGCGGTGTCTTCCTTCGCGTCCATCTGCTGCGACACCTCGATGGCGCCACCCTTCGCCGCCACCACAACCGACGAGGCCACCGGCGTCAGCTCGCCCCACGCGATGGTGCGGCGCTGGCCCTCGTTCAGCTTCAGCCGCGTCGCGTAGCCCTGCCCGCCCTTGAAGAGGCGCAGCGCGTACTCCCCGGGAGCGACGGCGAACTCGCGCGCGGTCCCTCCCGGCGCCTCGATGACGACCTGGTCACGGAGGACGTCGGTCACCAGCGAGCGGTCGGCGCCTTCGGGCAGCACCAGCACCGACGACGGCTTGAGCAGTGACGCGAGCACCAGCTCACCCTGCCCTGACAGCTTGAAGTCGTACGAGGGGTGCTGGGCGCCGACGGTGAGCGACGCCGTGGCGCTCACGGTCCGGTCGTACGCGTACTTGTAGGCCTCGGCGAGCGTCACCAGCTTGTCGCCCGAGGCGTCGGCAGCGCCGCGCAGGCCCGAGATGAGGTTGTGGGTGAAGTAGCTGCCCATCACCTCGTTCGACTCGAGCGCCGCTTCGTCGGCCGCGCTCGAGGTGATGAAGGCCTCACCCGTCTGTTGCAGCGTGTCCGCCAGCTTGATGATGAAGGCCTCGGCTGGGCGGCCGCCCTTCTCACGAATGCCCGCGCCCGACTTGCACGCGTCGACGATGGACACGCGCACGTCGGCGCCGGAGCCCGCCAGCAGCGCCTTGAGGCGGGCATAGGGCAGCTTCTCGAGGCCGAGCTCCATCGCCTCGCCGTCGGAGTGCCCCGAGAAATAGAACATCAGCACCGTGCGCACGTCGGGAGAGCGCTTGAACATCGCGATGCGCTCGCGCGCGTCGGTGATGGCGCGCTCGACGTCGGCGGCCTTGCGGCCCTGGAGCAGCAGAATGTCGTCGGCCGCCACGTCGCCCAGCTCGACGAGCACCCGCGCCATCTTCCCCGCGTCGGACTCGGCGAAGCGCAGGGGCGGCATCGACGGACCGCCGGCGTTGTTGCCGACGACGATGGCCACGCGCTTCGTCTCGGCCAGCGCGGCCGGCGCCAGCGCGAGCAGCGCGAGCGGGAGGAGGACGCGACGGGCACTCACGGCGCGACCTTGACGAACTCCCGCACGAGCACCTTCGCGCCGTCGAGCTGCGGCGAGGCCGGGTTCGCCTTCACCGCTGCTTCGAGGGCCGCCGCCGTCACCGGCGCATCGGACAGCGCGACGTACACCCGCTCGGCGCCCACCGTCTCGTCGAGCTCGACGGTGCTCGACAGCTCGAGCCGCGCCGCGCCCGACACCGGCTCCGACTGGCCGGCGCCGAAGGGGTGGTACACGCTGAAGCTGCCGGCGCCATCGACGGACCCGACGAGCACGAACTTCGCCGTGCCCGGGTTCACCACGAAGCGCACCTTGTCCTTCGGCTTGAGCGTCGTGCCCGTCTTCACGGGGAAGACCTGCCCGGCCTCGCGCTGCGCGACGAGCTCGAACGCCGCCTCGCCCTTGATGCCCACGTACTCGTCGTCTTCCGTCTGCGTGCCGGGCCCGGTGGCGAAGGTGAGCGCGAGGGCGGCCGCCGTGGCCAGGCCGAGGGCCGGGAGGACGAACTGGAGCCGGAAGCGCTCGAAGAAGCCCGCCTTCGACGCCTCGAGCCGCGCCTCGACCTGCGGCAGTGTGCGGGCGAAGACGTACTGCTTGAACTTCTGGCTGTCTTCGTTGAGCTCGACCCAGCGCTGCTTGCAGAAGGGGCAGCCGTCGAGGTGGGCCTTGGCCTCGTTGGCCTCGGCCGACGGCAGGGCTGCCAGCAGCAGCAGGTCGATGGTCTCGCTCGAGAGGTGCCCGCGCTCGTTGGTGATCGTCATGACACGTCTCCCTCGCGGGCGAGGAACTTGCGGCTGCGCTCCTGGAACTCCTGGAGCCGGTTGATGACGGTGCGGCGCGAGATGCCCAGCGTCTGGGCGACCTGCTCCTGCTCGAGCCCGTCGACGTAGTAGAGCACCACCGTCTCGCGCAGCTTCTCGGGCGTCCGCTCGACGAGCTGCATGGCGAGGGTGCGGTCGAGCATCTTCGGCTCGAGCACCTCGCCCTCACCCTCGGGCAGCTCGTCGGGCGCCGTCGGCTCGGCCTGGCGGCTGCGGTCGCGAATCTGGTTCAGGCAGAAGTTCGTCGAGATGCGGTAGATCCACGCGAGCGCGGCGGAGTCGTCGGGAGCTGCCTCGATGTGTCGCATCACGCGCACGAAGACCTCCTGCGTGGCGTCTTCCGCGAGGGCGTCGTCCTTCAAGAGACGGCGGCACCGCGAGTAGATCGCCGGACCGAACTTCCGGTACAGGTCACTGACCCGTCCTGTCGCTCCGACCCCGCTCGGCGGCACCGTGTGCAACCTTTCTCGGCTGACTCTTTCAGCTGTTGAGAAACGACCCCTGAGTACCTCGACTTACACCGTCGGTGGCCGGGGCCCAAACGCTCTTGAGCTTCGGCAAGGTCATGACTTCATTCAAGAAGGCGCACACCTCGCCGTCGGCGTAGGGCACGTCACCCCTCAATTGAGCCGAATGCGCAAACCTGCTCAAAGGCCCGCATGTGCGGCGTCTTCGGGATCTACGGCCATGAGGAAGCAGCGAACCTGACGTACCTGGGCCTGCACGCGCTGCAGCACCGCGGCCAGGAGTCGGGCGGCATCGTCACCAGTGATGGCCAGAAGCTGCGGAGCTTTCGCAGCATGGGCCTGGTGGCCGACACCTTCACCGAGCCGGTCCTCGAGCAGCTCCCGGGCACGCTGGCCATCGGGCACGTGCGCTACTCGACGGCGGGTGGCAGCCACCTGAAGAACGCGCAGCCGCTCCAGGTGTCGTTCGCCGGCGGTCAGCTCGCGGTGGCGCACAACGGGAACTTCGTCGACGCCGAGGCGACGCGGCGCGGGCTCGAGGCCGAGGGCGCCATCTTCCAGTCCGATTCGGACACCGAGAACATCATTCACCACATCGCCCGCTCGAAGGCGCCGACGCTCGAGGCGAAGGTGGTCGAGGCGCTTCGGCGCACCAGCGGCGCGTTCTCGCTGCTCTTCCTGTCCGACACGCAGCTCATCGGCGCGAGGGATCCGATCGGTTTCCGGCCGCTCGTGCTGGGCCGCCTGAAGGAAGCGTACGTGCTGGCGAGCGAGACGACCGCGCTCGACCTCATCGAGGCCGAGTTCATCCGGGAGATCGAGCCGGGCGAGCTGGTGGTCATCGACGCCAACGGGCTGCGCTCGTCGTTCCCGTTCGAGAAGGCGGCCCCCGGCCGCTGCGTCTTCGAGCTCGTCTACTTCTCGCGGCCGGACTCGAAGGTCTTCGGGGAGTCGGTCTTTCAGGTGCGCAAGAAGCTGGGCGCGCAGCTGGCCAAGGAGCAGCCGGTCGAGGCCGACGTCGTCATCGCGGTGCCCGACTCGGGCGTGCCGGCGGCCATCGGCTACGCCGAGCAGGCGAAGCTGCCCTACGACGTGGGCCTCATTCGCAGCCACTACATCGGCCGCACCTTCATCGAGCCGCAGCAGTCGATTCGGCACTTCGGCGTGAAGCTGAAGCTCGCGCCGGTGCGCTCGACGCTCGAAGGCAAGCGCGTGGTGGTGGTCGACGACTCGATCGTCCGCGGCACCACCTCGCGGAAGATCGTGAAGATGCTCAAGGACGCGGGCGCGAAGGAAGTGCACCTGCGCATCTCGAGCCCACCCACCTCGTGGCCCTGCTACTACGGCATCGACACGCCCAGCCGCAAAGAGCTCATCGCGGCCTCGCACACCACAGAGGAGATCGCCCGCTACGTGA
>JALOQF010000259.1 GCA_025459425.1 Myxococcaceae bacterium
GGCTCGAGCGCCTGGGTCGCCTCGTCGAGCAGCGCGAGGTCGAAGGTACGCGACGACAACATCGTGCCGTCCAGCATCGACAGGGTGGCGCACACGACGTCGGCCTGGCCGAGCACCGACTCCACGGCCTTGCGCTCGAGCACCCGGGCGTCGTCCATCAGCGCGTACGCGTCACTCTTCGCGGCGCGGGCGTTGGCGAAGCGCGCGCGGCTGCGGCCCTGGTCGCGCTGCTTGCGCGCGTAGCCGAGCAGCTCGAAGGCCTCGTCGAACATCTCGCGGGCCGTCTTGCGGTCGTCGTGCTCCTCGACGAGCAGGTCGACCGTGTGTCGTTGCAGGTGGGGTAGCACGCGCGCCGGGTGTCCGACGCGAACGGCGCGCAGCCCGGCGTCGAGGCACAGCTCGAGCAGATGGTCGACGGCGGCGTTGCTGGCGGCGGTGCAGAGCAGCCGCTGGCCGCGGCGAACGGCCTGCACGGCGATCTCCGACAGCACCGTCGACTTCCCCGTGCCGGGAGGCCCGTGCACCAGCGCCACGTCGCGGGCGGACAGCGCGAGTGACACGGCGTCGAGCTGCTCCGGGTTGAGCGGTCGTGAGGGCGTGAACTCGACCCGGCGCTCGAAGCGCGGCGTGGTGGCGCCGAGCACGAGCTGCTGCCGGTCGCGCTCGCGGCCGTGCGTCATCTCGGTCAGCCGCCGCAGCACGCCGCGCGCGCGGTCGAAGGTGACGTCGTTGGCGACGAGGTCGATGCGCAGGCGCCCTTCTCCGACGAAGGGTGGCGGGTGCCGCTCGAAGGCCACCTCGAGCTGTTGGCGGGTGGCGCGGGTGATGACGCCCGAGGGCGGCCGGTCGATGGGGGCCTTGCGCGGTGAGACGGTGACGAGGTCGCCCACGTGCAGCTTCGAGCGCAGCGCGCGTTTGTCGTCGCGCTGGAAGGTGACGAGGGTGCGGCCGCCCAGTCCGATGGACTCCTCGACCGACTCGACGTCGAGCACGACGAGGCCACGCGCTTCGAGCTCGGGCAGCGGCAGGGCGGCCTTCTCGGTGGCCAGGCGTTCGCGCTCGGCCCGGCGCTCGAGCTCGAGCAGGCGGGCGAGGGACTCGAAGTGGGAGACGTCGCGCGACATGAGGCCGCGCATCATGCAGCAACCGGCCCAAGTCACGGAGCACGGACCTGCGCCCCGGGCCGGTGCGCGTTACATCGCGGCGGTCATGGCCAACCGCCTCGCCTCCGAGACCTCGCCGTACCTGCAGCAGCACGCGGACAACCCGGTCGACTGGTACCCCTGGGGCGACGAGGCCTTCGAGCGCGCGAAAAGGGAGGACAAGCCGATCCTGCTCTCCATCGGCTACTCGGCCTGCCACTGGTGCCACGTGATGGCGCACGAGTCGTTCGAGCACCCCGACACCGCCGCGGTGATGAACCGGCACTTCGTCAACGTGAAGGTCGACCGCGAGGAGCGGCCCGACGTCGACCACCTCTACCAGGGCGTCGTGCAGTTGATGGGACGCGGCGGTGGCTGGCCGCTGACGGTGTTCCTCACGCCCGACAAGCGGCCGTTCTACGGCGGCACGTACTTTCCGCCGGGGCCGCGTCATGGGCTGCCAGGCTTCGCGCAGCTGCTGACGGGCATCGGTGACGCGTGGGTGAAGGAGCGCGCCGAGCTCGAGCAGCAGGCCGAGCAGTTCGAGCTGGGCCTCGTCGAGTACGGCGCGGCGGGGCTCGAGGACGCACGGCCGGGCACGCTCGCGGGCGCCGAGTTGGTGACGGCGGCGCGCACGCTCGCGTCACGGCTCGATCCCGAGTTCGGTGGCTTCGGGACGAGAGGGCCGAAGTTTCCCAACCCGATGCAGCTGGCGCTGGTGTTGCGCGGGTACCGGCGAACGGGCGACGAGGCGCTGTTGCGGCCGGTGCTGAAGACGCTCGAGGCCATGGCGCGCGGTGGCGTGTTCGACCAGCTCGGAGGCGGTTTTCATCGCTACAGCGTCGACGAGCGGTGGCTGGTGCCGCACTTCGAGAAGATGCTCTACGACAACGCGCAGCTCGTCCACCTCTTCAGCGAGGCGATGCTGGTGGCGCCGCGGCCGCTGTGGAAGCGGGTCGTCGAGACGACGGTCGCGTGGCTCGAGCGCGAGATGACGTCACCTGAGGGCGCGTTCTTCGCCGCGCAGGACGCGGACAGCGAAGGGGAAGAGGGGCGCTTCTTCGTCTGGCGTCCCGACGAGCTGCGCGCGGTGCTGTCGTCCGAGGAAGCCGCGGCCGTCGAAGCGCACTTCGGTGTCCGGCCCGGTGGAAACTTCGAGCACGGCGCGTCGGTGCTGGCGGTCGAAGGGCCAGCCGATGAGGTGCCGCCGCTCGTGGCGAAGGCGATGGAGGCGCTGTTCGCGGCGAGGGCGAAGCGCGTGCGTCCCGGCACGGACGACAAGGTGCTGGCCGGGTGGAACGGGCTGATGATTCGCGGGCTCGCATTGGCGTCACGCGTGTTTGGTCGGCCCGAGTGGCTGGCCCTGGCGCGGCGCGCGGCTGATGTCCTGCTCGAGCGGCTGGTGCGCGCCGACGGCAGCTTGTCTCGGGTGCTGCACGGAGGCGCGGCGAAGGTCGACGGGGTGCTCGAAGACGCGGGCAACGTCGCCGCGGGGTTCGTCGCGCTGTACCAGGCGTGCTTCGAGCCGAAGTACCTCGAGGCAGCGGAGCGGGTGGCGGACGCGGCCGTGGCGCGGTTCTGGGATTCGGAGAAACGGGCGTACCTCGCGGCGCCGAAGGGACAGGTGGATCTGCTGGTGCCGACGTATTCGCTGCACGACAACGCGTTCCCCTCGGGGGCGTCGACGCTGACCGAGGCGCTGGTGAGGCTCGGTGCGCTGGCGGGACGCGCTCGGCATCTCGATCAGGCACAGGCGTACGTGGAGCAGCTCCATCACGAGCTCACGACTCAGCCGATGGCGGTGGCGCACCTGTGGCTCGCGGCAGACGCGCTCCTCGATGGGGCTCCCGAGGTGACGCTGATCGGTTCCCGCGCGGCGCTCGAGCCGCTCAAGCGCTCTCTCGATGCACGGTATCTGCCGACGCTGGCGGTGCACGCGCACGAGGCGGGAGCTCCGATTCCCGAGGTGGTGCGCGAGGTGCTGGCTGGGCGGCCGGTGAAGGGTGAGGCCGCGGCGTACCTGTGTCGCGCGTTCGCGTGTCAGGCGCCGGTGTCGACGGTCGAGGCGCTCGCGGAGTTGGTGGCTCCACTGGCCGTGGCCCGGTGAGGTTGTCAGCGGAGAGATGGCCTGCGACACTTTTGAGGTGACGGAAGCCGAATTCAAGGAACGTTTCCTCGCGCTCCTGAAGGCGCAACGCGAGACGACGCTCTGGTACGTCAAGCCCGACTACGTGCCCGTGACGGACGATGAGCAGCGTCTGGTCCTTGTAGCCATTCAGTGGCGAGGTGACCTCGCCACCTTCAAAGAAGCAGGCGTGTTGCTGACATGGCTCTCATGCAGGTCCACTGAGACCACCGCAGCTCCGCGGTGACCGGTGGAGGCTGTTGGAGGCTCACTTCCTGTGGCGGCCCTGCATGATCACGCCGAAATCCCGAGTCGCGAGCTCTTCCAGCGACAAGCCCGTGGCCAGCACCTCCGCCTCGGTGAGCGCGCCGCACGACAGCCCACGCAGGAAGAAGTTCAGCAGGCCCTGACCCGTCGCGGCGTCGTCGAACACGTCTCCGACGCTCGTCGCGCGGCCGAGCTGCCCGACGAAGTGCTCGAGCCGCTTCGTCATGGCCTCGCGCGCTTCCAGGAAGAACGCGAACGTCGTCACGTACCGCGGCACCAGCTGCCCCGGGTGCAGGTCCCACCCCTGGTAGAAGCCCTGATCGAGCGCGCGGCGAATGTTGTTGGCATGCGCGCGCCACGCGCCATGAATGAGCCGCTCGTTCTCGGTGCGCTGGGCCTCGGTGAGTGCGTCGCCTTTGTGCGGTGCAAGCGGGAGCTGCGTCGTGGCGCCGTCGGCGAGGAACACGCCGGTGCCGGCGAGGGACACGTGGAGCAGCTGCCTGAGAAAGTCGAGCGAGGGATGATCGAGCCGCTGGTTCGACGCAACCACTCCGAGCGACGCGGTGAAGTCGTAGGCACCCACGTGCGCGGCGAACAGGCGCCCCTGCGCAGCCTCGACGAAGGAGGGCAGCGCGCACCGTCCGTCTTCATCGAACAGCCCCGGGCCTGACTCGACCATCGCCTCGATCTGAAGTGTCCCGGCCGCCAGCGCATGCTTCGCCTCGATGGCCTCGAGCGCGAGCACCAGCGCGTGGAGCTGCCGCGGGTCGGTCACTTTCGGGAGCGTGACGAGGAACCCCGGCGGCGACTGTGGCCCGAGCGCGTCGAAGAACCGGTCGAGCGTGCGGAGCGCGCGAGGGGCGAGCGCCTTCGAGAAAGGCTTGACGCGCAGCCCCAGGAACGGAGGCGCGCCACCGCGCTCGACGAGCTTCGCCACTTCGGCTCCAGCCTGCGTCGCGTGCGCGTCTTCTTCGTCGTCGCTCCGGTGGCCGTAGCCATCTTCGGCGTCGAGGCGGAGGTCTTCGATGGGCTCACGGGACAACTTCTCGCGAACGCGCGTGAGCACCTCATCGGCGATGGATGGCGACACGTCGAACACGCGCGTCAACGTCGCGGCGTCGGGCGCCCAGGTGGACAGCTGGGTGCGCGCGAGCTGCCCGAGCTTCGTCGGCGTGTCGGCCGAGAAGAGGTGAAGGCCTCCGTACACGACGTGCACGGGCTGCCGCCGGCCTGCGCGCACGGGGAAGCGGCGCGTGAAGTCGTCGTGGGCCGCCGAGACGAGCGAGAGCACGGAGGTCGTCATGCCGTGGCTCTTACTCTCCAAAGTCGTTGCGTCGAACGTCGTCGCGCGCAAGGAGTCACGGCATGTCCGGCATGACGGCGCAGGCCATCGAGGCGTTCCTGGCCCAGCAGTTCCCCGAGGTGCAGACGCCGCGCGTGCTCGAGGCGAACGGCGTCACGGCCCGGCTCGAGCTCGAATTCCGAACCAGTCAGCTTCGTCCTGGCGGCACGGTCTCGGGCCCCACCTTGATGGCGCTCGCGGACACCGCCATGTACGCGCTGGTGTTGTCGGCCATCGGCGAGGTGCCGCTCGCGGTGACGACGAACCTGACGATGAACTTCCTGCGGCGCCCACACCCCGAAGCGCTCGTCGCCGAGGCTTCGATGCTCAAGTTGGGCCGGTCGTTGGCGGTGGGTGAGGTCTCGCTCCGGAGCGTGTCGACGAGCGAGGTCTGCGCGCATGCGGTGGTGACCTACGCGCTGCCACCCGAGCGGTGATCGTCCACTTGCGGCGTTCCGTCGAACCGGAGCCGAAACTGCCGATGGCTTCGACGCCTCCATCAGAGATTGGCCAGGCGGATCTTCGGCTGAGTAGCGTCCTGCTTCTGCATGACCAGGATACCAGCCGCCGCCCAGCGGATCTCGGTTCATCCGCTGGCGTGCAGGGTCGCGTCGAACTACTTCTTCGACGACTTGGTGCCATTGGCAGGGGGCACGAGCGCGCCACCATCGACCGACACCAACTGCAACTGCTTCTCCCGAAAGGCGCTCGGAGAAGCCACCCGCAGCGACGATGGGATCTGGGTGCTCAGGCGACCATCAAGGGTCACGAGGAGGTCCGCTTTGTGGCGAATTGCACACGCCGCAATGAGCGCGTCGTACTTGAGGTAGGTCAGCGTTGCGCCGGTCTTGAGCGCCAACTGCTTGAGCGCCACCATCGGGAACGTCGTTCCGAGAACAATCGCTGCTTGGTCGTCGAACGGCACGACCACGATGTTGTTCGTCGAAGGCGCTTGGGGGACAGCCATCGCGCGAATCATCTCGGCGAGTGATGGCGCTCCGACCAGAACGTCGTTCCCGGCAGCGACCATCGCGTCAAGGAAGTCTCTGCAATCGGCGCTTCGCGGGTCTGTCGGGTGCTCGCCCAGCGCCCGGATGAGCACGCCCGTATCCAAGAGGGCGCGCCGTGGCAGCGACTTCGAGTCCATCGGCGACGGGGGCGTTCGGTCAGGCATCCGGCACCCACGTTTCGAGGACCTCGTCGCGACTAAGCTCCTTGTCGATGTCTTCGATCGAGTCCCATTCGCTCGCGGCAGTCCTGAACCACGCACGCCATGACTCCAGCGGGTCGGTGCCTGTCAGTGCCGTGAAGTCGAGCAACTCCCCAGCGACGATTAGGCCCTCAGGGTCGCGCTCAACGCGAACCTCGACGTCCATCTCCTTGAACAGCAGTGCGCCCAGCTTCTGAGCCGTCGGGATGTCAGAGAGCCGAACGGTGAACGGGCGCGTCCCTTCAGATTTGGAGGTGAACTTCGCGGTTGGCTGCTTCCCTCCGACGGCAATGAGCATCGCACGGAGCTTGGTGACCGAGCGCAAGGGCTGTAGCCGAACGCTCGACTGAGGTGGAATCGGAAGACGAGTTTTCCTCAGTAGGACCGCAACCGACTGCCCTGCGGGGAGTGCGCGCAGGGCTGCGCGAAACTCATTCGCCGAGGCCTCGACGCGGTGGCTCACCAACTGTGCCCCTGCGAGCATCCGGTGAGCATCCGTCGCGACCCGTTCGGCGACCGCGATCTTTCCGGACGGGAAGACGAGAGCCGCGCACTTGTCCTCGATGTCGAGGCCCTTGAACTCCAGATTGAGTTCAGCCTCGTCGGCTATCTTGTTGAGGAACCGCAGGTACGCGCGCCCGAGATCCAACGTAAGAAGGGGATCGACCGTCTGGGGATGAACGCCGGGACCGTCGATCTCCAGCTTCAGCGCGTCGGCCCCCGACTTGTCTCGTTCGCTCGAAGCCACGGTTGGGTCGTACCACGCGGGGCTGACCTCCTCCAGAAACCGAATGGTCTTGGCCGGTTGGCTGATCGGAACCCCGCCTTCGGTCTGCGTCAGGGTTGGGGAGCGATCTGGGTCAGTGGCCTTCGTTGGCGTAGCTTGACCCGGGCGAGACCCTGCAGATGACGACAAACCGCAGCGACCTTCTCAAGAACGCAATCGAGTCGATCGAGAACGGCGTGGCTGACTTCACGAGCGGTCAGCCGCGCAGGGTCACCTCAGCGCTGCGCAACCTCTATGCGGGCGTGCTGTTGCTCCTGAAAGAGAAGCTGAGGCAGCTCTCGCCCGCAGGCTCCAACGACATCCTCATCTGGGTCCAGTTCGAGCCGAAGCTGGTGGATGGTCAAGTCAGGGTGGTTGGTTCGGGCAAGAAGACCGTGGACTTTCGGGAGATCAAGGACCGCTTCACCTCCCTCAACTTGCGGTTCGATTGGAAGCGCCTTGAGCGCCTTCAGCGCATGCGGAACAGCGTCGAACACCACGTCCCCACCGAACGCCACGCTGTCATGCGCGAGGCGCTAGCGAATACGTTCACGCTCGTTGCTGAAGTTCTGGAGCGCCACCTCGAACTCGCTCCCGCGAAGGCGCTCGACTCGACCGTCTGGTCAACCATGCTCGCCGAGGCCACGACCCAGCAGGAGATCGCCGCGCAGTGCCAAGCCTCTCGGTGCGACCTCAAGAACGTGCCCAGCGGCGCTGAGCGCTTCGTAGAGGGGATGCTGGAGTGCCCGGCGTGCGCTTCCGAACTTCTGCGGGCGACGGCGGCGGAATACGAAGAGACGGCTCTCTCCTGCCTCGCGTGCGGGCTGGTCTCGACGTTGGAGGTCGTTCTACCCAAGCTCCTTCAGCGGGTGTTTGCCAACGACTTCTACGAAGCGGCGAAGGAGGGCGGCGAAGCGCCGATCGGAACTTGCCCCAACTGCTACAAGCTCGCCTACTCGCTCGAAGAGGACCGCTGCCTCTTGTGCGACGAGGGCCGTCCGCATTCGAAGTGTCTCAGGTGCGGCAGTGGACTGACACTCGAAGAGTCGGACGAGCCGCTGTGCGGATACTGCCGTCACGTCATGAGCAAGGACGACTGAGCCGCAGGAGTCGCCTCCACACGTCGTGGTAGGCAACCTCCTCTAGCGACTGAGGGCTCGGGCTGTACCTCTTGCGGCAGCAGCGCAGCGCCGAACTCATCGGTGGCGGCTTCGTTGTGAGCTTCGGCATACCACCTCGTGCCTCGCCGACGCGCAACGATCCCTGCCGAGCGTCTCACCGCCGTGAAGTTGAAGAACGCGATGTCCTCCACCACAAGAGCGAGCGCCTCCTTGAACTCCTTCTTGATGGTGGATGCGCGCACGCTGATGCCTCGTGAGTTCAGGCTCGAACTGCTTCAGAAAGTCCAGTCTTTGGGTCATGTGGCCTGCTCATGAGACGTACGCGCCAGTCCCCAGCAGCCCTGCGCACAACGCCAGCAGCAGGCCCAGCCCGAGCAGCACCGGCTCCCGCAGTCCGGCCCAGCGATCGAGCCACGCGGCCACTGGCACGAAGAGTGGGAACGCCGCGATCGCGTAGCGCCCCATGCCTTGAAAGTCCTTCGACGAGACCGCCGGCAGCGCGAGCGCCAGCAGACAGTACAACCCGTAGCCCCAGCCCAGCCGCCGCACGACTGCTGGCACCAGGGCGAGCGCGCCGACCGTCACGAAGGCGTGCGCTCCCAGGCGCAGCTTCACGGTCCAGTGGTCGACCCGCACGTGCTCGAAGAACTCGAGCTTGAGCCAGGTGTGCCAGCCCGGCTGCTGGTCCCACCCCGGAGCCCCGTGCACGTGCGCGAACGCGAGTGGATCGCCGAAGCGCTGCGCGAGGAACGCCATGTACGCGGCGAGCCCCAGGCCAGCGAGGGCAGGCACGAAGTCCACCACCCGCACCGGCAGCCCCGCGCGCCGACGACGCTCGAGGCTCCGCACTGTGAGGCCCACCACCACCGCTGGCGCCACGGGACGACACGCCGTCGCGAGCGCTCCGAGCACGGCCGCGGCGATGGGCGAATCGGACTCGAGCGCGACGAAGGCACCAACGACGAGCAGCAGGAACAGCGCGTCGGAGTAGACGACGCCGTAGAGGTAGCAGGCGTACGGGTACGTCGCGAGCAGCAGAAACACCGTCGTCGCGTGCGCCGGCACCAGGTGGCGCGCCCAGCGATGCACCAACAGCAGCGCTCCGATCGCCGAAGCGAAGGTGACGGCCGTTCCTGCGACCCAACGGTTCACGCCGAGGAACGACAGCGCGCGAATCACCAGCGGGTACAGCGGGAAGTACGCCACCGGCGACTGCCGCGAGGGATCGAAGAAGTACCCGTCACGCGCGATGGCGCCGTACCAACCGGCGTCCCACCGGGCGAGCGCCGCGAAGGGGAGCCCGGGGAGATCCGTCACGCCGTCGAGCACCTGCGGGCGCAAGAGGTGCCCGAGCGAGGCCGACGCCACGCAGCCAAAGGCGAGGAAGAGCACCCACCCGAGCCGCCGCGGCGGCGAGTGGAGCACGAAGCTGCGAATCATCGGCCCACGTGCCTCACCTGCACGAGGGGGCCGTCATCGACGTCGAGGCGCTCCGACAAGTCCACGAGCCCCTCGAGGAACCAATCGGGCTCGCCCTCGGCGTCGAGCAGCGAGTGCTTGACGATCCACCGGCGCGGACCGTCGGCCGTCAGCGTGGTGAGCCTCGGCTGCCGCGCGCGGGGCGTGGTGTCGACGGTCTGGTGCTCGCTCCAGTACGCGGCCATCGCGGCCTCGAAGGCATCGACCGTCCACGAGGGCTGAAGCTCGACCAGCTCGTCGTAGTCCTTCTTCGCGAGCAGCTTCACCACCTGGTGCACCTCGGCCCGCACGCGCGCCGTGAGCGCCTTGAGGTCCTTCGCCAGGTCCTTCTTCGGCTTCGGCAGCGGCTCTCCCGACGGCACCACCAGCCCGAGCTCACGGCCCTCCTTCATCGCCTCCCACTCCTCCAGCAGCGAGGCGTCGGTGTGCTTGATGGTGGTGAGCAGGTACGCGGCGATGTCTTCGAGGGGCTCGGTGCGGATCGCCTCGGGCACGTTCTGCACCAACGTCTTGTACGCGTCGGACAGGTAGCGCAGGAGCACGCCCTCGCTGCGCTGCAGGCCGTACTCCTTCACGTACTCCGAGAAGGTCATGCACCGCTCGAACACGTCCCGCGCCACCGACTTGGGGCGCACGTTGTCGTGCTGCACCCACGGGTGCTTCGCCGCGAAGGCGTCGAAGGTGCCGTAGATGAACTCGGCGTTCGGTTTGGGCCAGGTGAGCTTGTCGAGCTCTTCCATGCGCTGGTCGTACTCGACGCCCTGCGCCTTCAGCTCGGCCACCTTCTCGCCCTTGAGCGCGTCGAGCTGTGCGTACAGCACCACGTCGGGGTTCTCGAGAATCGACTCGACCAGCGAGAGCACGTCGAGGGGCCACGACTCGGCCGCGCCGTCGAGCGCCGCGAGCGTCTCGACGAGGTAGAGCGACAGGGTGTGGTTGAGCGAGAAGTTCGACTGCAGGCCCGCGGCGACGCGCAGGAGCGGTGGCGCCGTGGCCGTGCGCTTC
>JALOQF010000622.1 GCA_025459425.1 Myxococcaceae bacterium
GGCCTTAGCGGTCATTGTCAAACGAGCATTTACTTGGTCGCGTGGGAGGTTGACTTGGCAAACCACAACCCGGAGTTTCATGCACATCGAGGACATATTTCCGATTCTCCGCGTACAATCTTCAAATCCAAGAGGCACGCGCGCAGTTCTGAACCTATCGACTTGGCCGTAGTCTTCACCGGCAGCAAGGCTGCGTACTTTGTGAATGGAAAGTCGGCGCGTGCGGGCACGTCTCGGCCCGACGCCACCAGCTCGGCCCACAACGAGTGATCGCGGGTCAGCGGGCTGAGCGCTCCATCCCGCAGCCGATAGACGCGGCTGTCTCCCACGTGCGCGACGACCGCGACGTTCCCCGAGATGTGCACAGCCGCCAGCGTCGACCCCATCTGGCGCAGCGAGCCCTTGCGGCGCGCCTGAATGGCCTCGTGGGCCGCGACCGCGGCTGCGCGAACGAGGTTCTCACCGAGCGTCCGCTTCTTGTCCTCACGGCACGGCCAGGTGCCTTCGGGATCTCGCCGGGCCCGCTCGATGAACTCGCGCAGCGTCTCCATCGCCACGGCGCTCGCCACCTCACCGCCTTCGTACCCTCCGAGGCCATCGGCGACGGCGAACAGGCCGAGCGGCGCGGCCTCACACAGGTTGTCTTCGTTGTTCGAGCGTCGTCCCGTCGAGGTGACCGCATGGCTGAGCAGGTTCATGCGAGCCGGCCATCGCAGCCGGCGTGCCGGTCCAACCCGGTGAGCTCCCGAGGGAGCCGGGGTGTGGAGGCCCCGGTTTCACCAGCCGGGGTGGAGTCTCACGACCCCACGTTCACCGACGGCGGGGCGGGGGAGGCGTCGCCGTCTTCGGATCCTCGGGCCAGGCGTGCTTCGGGTACTGCCGCATGAGCTCCTTGCGGATCGCCGGGTAGTGCCGCTCCCAGAAGCCGGCGAGGTCGGTCGTCACCTGCACCGCGCGCATGTTGGGCGCCAACAGGTGCAGCACGAGCGGAGACTTGCCGATCGCAGGCCCCTTCAAGAGGCCGAAGAAGTCCTGCAGGCGCGACTCGATCCACGGGGGGCGGCCGACCTCGTAGTGCACCTGCACCGATCGGCCGCCGGGCAGGGTGATGCGATCGGGCGCCTCGGTGTGCAGCAGCCGGGCCTGCTGCGGCGTGAGCGAGCTCTGCAGCGCGTTGAGCAGTCCCGCTTCGCGCACCTCGGTGAACGAGCGCAGGCCGTCACACAGCGCGCGCAAGCGCTCCTTGATGAACCCATCATCGGGTGTCGGAAAGCCAGCCTCCGGGAACGCGCCGCGCAGGGCCTCGACCCGGCACTGCCACGCCGTCACCGCGTCTGGCTCGGCGAACACCCGCACCCCGGCATCGAGGGCTGCCGTGGCCAGCAGCCGCGAGGCCTCTTCCGACGCGGGCGCGGGGTTCCGCGTCTCTTCCAGCACCACGTTGCCGAAGGTGAGGCGGGTCACCCGGTCGACGCGCTTCGCCGAGTCGTTCCACTCGAGCGCGTCGACCTCGCCCAGCGCATCGCCCGCGAGGTCGAGCAACCACTCGGCCTGGACCTGGCTCGCGAGCCGCACCACCACGCCGCCCCGACGCTCCTCCGCGTCCACGGCCACCAGCAGCTCGGCCTCGTGCACCACGCTGGTCGCGTCGAGCGACGCCGAGCCACCCGCCGCGAAGACGACCTCGGGCGCCTTCGGTCGGCGCCGCTTCGCGACCCGATCGGGGAACGCGGCCAGCACCGCCTGGAGCAAGGCCTCTTCGCGCGCGCGATCGTCCCGAGGCGCTGGCACCTTCGTGTCGAGCTGACGCGACAGCTGCCGCCGCACGCGCTCGACGGTCTGCATCGCGCCCGCGTCGAGCCCGGCGCTGCGGGCGCTCGTGGCCTGTCCTTCCTTGAAGCGCTCGAGCAGTTCGAGCAGGTCCGAGGGCCCGCTGAGCGCGTCGCTGCCTCGTCGCGAGTCCCCAAACCGCACCCTCGTCTCGAGGCGAATGTCACGCTCGCCGAGCAGCGCGGCGAGCGTCGCTGCGTCCTGGGCCACGCCACGCGTCTCGCCCGCCACCACCAGCCGCGCGAGCCGGGGATGGAGTGGAAACGAGAGCAGCCGCTTCCCCACCGCCGTCAGCTCGCCCGTGCGCTCGAGCGCTCCCAGCTGAAGCAGCAGCGACTCCGCCGCCTCGATGGCCTGCGCCGGCGGCGCCTCGAAGAAGGGAAAGGTGCGCACGTCGGTGACGCCGAGCGCACGCAAGGCGAGCGACGACTCCACGAAGTCGAGCCGGCGAATCTCGGGCGCGTCGGACATCGGCCGGCCTTCGAAGTCGCCACGGGTGTACAGGCGCACGCACACGCCCGCCCTCGTGCGGCCCGCGCGGCCGGCGCGCTGAATCGCCGAGGACTTCGAGACCTTCTGCACCTTGAGCGTCGGCAGCCCGCTCCACGGCGAGTGTGCCGCCACCCGCGCCAGGCCCGAGTCCACCACCGCGGCGACGCCGTCGATGGTGACGCTCGTCTCGGCCACGTTCGTCGAGAGAATGACCTTCCGTTGGGGCCCGGGCTTCAAGGCGCGATCCTGCTCGGCGGCGCTCAGGTCGCCGTGCAGCACCACCACCTCGAGCTGGTGCCGCTGCGCGAAGTCGGCGCAGGCGTCTTGCGCCCGGCGAATCTCTCCGGCGCCCGGGAGGAAGACGAGCACGTGCCCGTCGAGCTGGGCCTGTACGAGGCGCTTGAGGGCCGCCAGCACCTGTTGCTCGAGCGGGCGCTCGTCTTCCTTGTCCGCGATGGGGGCCGCGTCGAGCGTCGCCGACATCACCACCAGCTTCAGCTCGGGCCGCGTCGTCTGCTGCAACCGCCGCAGCATCGCGAGCGCGAGGTCGCCCGCGAGGTGCCGCTCGTGGAACTCGTCGAGCACCACCACGCCCACGTCCCGCAGCTGCGGGTCTCCCACCAGCCGGCGCGTCAGCAGCCCCTCGGTCACGAAGCGGATGCGCGTCTTCGCCGACGACACGTCGTCGAAGCGCACCTGGTAGCCGATCGTCTCGCCCAACCGCTCTCGGCGCTCTTCGGCGACGCGGGCCGCCGCCAGCCGCGTGGCGAGGCGGCGGGGCTGCAGCACGACGATCTCTTTCGACCCCGCCAGGCCGGCGTCGAGCAACGCCGGAGGCACGCGGGTCGTCTTGCCGGCGCCGGGCGGCGCCTCGAGCACGATGGCCTCCCGCCGTTTCAGCGCCCCGACGAACTCGGGCAACAGGGAATCGATGGGCAGAGACTGCATCTGACCTGCACCTACCCGCGGGGGCCCCAAACACCAAGCCCGTCAGCGCTCTGACGCGGCGACACAGTGGCGCGCGACGGACGACATGGCCATGCTTTCTCCATGCGGCACGCTCGTCGACTCGGCCTCTCGTTGCTGGTGCTCCTCTCGGCGTGCGTCGAGCCGGCGCTCCCGCCGCCCGAGGAGTCAGCGGTGGCAGCGCCCGACGCGGGCCTCGCGTGCTCGCCGCGCACGTGCACCGGCTGCTGCCTCGACAACCGCTGCGTCGGCGGAAACCAGGACGAGGCCTGCGGCTACGACGGGCGCAGCTGCCAGCGCTGCGGGGCCGGGCTGCGGTGCGAAGCGCCAGGCGCCTGCTTCCCGAAGCCGCGCGCTCCCGATGCAGGCACCCCGGCACCACCGGCCTCGACCGACGCCGGCATTCCGATCGACCGGCAGGTCCAGGCTGGCCGGTGCATCTTCTTCAGCGGGATTCTGTTCTGTAACTGAGCCGCGCGACTCCGTCAGGCCTCGGCCTGAACGGACTTCTTCGAGCGCTTCTTCGGCGGGGCCGCGGGGGCCGGCGCTTCGACCACCGGCAACGCCTCGACGGGCGCCACCACGGCCTCGGCGGCCGAGGGCGCGGCGTCACTCGACAGCTCGGCCAGCTCCTCGGGCGTTGGCGCACCGGGATCGGCCTCGGGCGGGGTCGACTCGGCGGTGAACTCCGGCTCGAGCTCGATCGTCTCGGCCGTCTTCCGGCGCTTCGGCTTCTGGCCGATGCCCGAGTCCTCGAAGGCGTTGCGAATGGGCGCGAGCGCGGCCTCGGCGAGCAGGCGGGCCTGGCGCATCGGCAGCTCCAGGCGGCGCGCGTGGCCGATGATCTCTTCACGCAGCACCAGCTCGTCGTGCGGCGACAGCGGCTCCGGCGTGAAGCCGACGCGCCACGCGGCGATCGACTGGCGCACCTGCTCGACCACCGGCACCACGGGCGTGAACGACGACTCGGCCAGCATGCGCTTGCAGTAGCCGCTCCCCAGCTTCTTCTCGAAGTCGAGGCAGAAGCGCTCGAAGTCCTCGCGGTCGGCGCGGCGGGCCTGCGGCAGCTTCACCTTGCCGAAGAGCGCCTCGAGCAGCGGGGCGCGGGTGCCGGCGACGAAGGTGATGCCCGCCTGGAGCCGCTCGATGGCGTCGACGGCCGCGTTCTGGAGCGATCGCGCGTGCTCTTCCCGCGCGCCTTCGAGCTCGGGCAGGCGCATCGCGCGCTGGTTCAAATCTCCGAGCTCCGAGCGCGCCGCCGCCAGCCGATCGGTGGCCAGCATGAGCCAGCCCTTCTCGTCCTTGAGGCCCTGCTTCTTCGAGAGCTCGGCCTGCGCCGTCTCGAGCCGCTCCAGGAGCGTCTGTGACCAGGCCACCACGTCGAAGGCTTCCGCGAGGGTCATCGTCATGACCGCTTGGCTGTAGCACGTTCAACAGGGCTGTGGACCGCCGACGCGCCCCCGGCCTGGTGGCGCTGAGGTCTCCGTTGGCGCTGGGTGCGATAAATCGGCTCCGGCGCGGCGCAGGTGACTCGACACACCGGGTCAAAGCGCGCTGACCCCAGGCCCGGCCCGGCGGCTCCAACGGGCATGAACCCACTCGAGAACACGCAGGCAGCGCCCTTCGAGGCCGGGATCTTCG
>JALOQF010000260.1 GCA_025459425.1 Myxococcaceae bacterium
GCTCGCCGCCTTCGCGAAGCACCACCAGACGGGCGAGGTGATTCCACCGGCGCTGGTGAAGACGCTCAAGGCCGCGAAGGAGTTCGGCGTGGGCCTGTCGATGCGGCGGCAGTTCTTCCTCTCGGCCGTTTCGCTCGGCTACCACGACCGCGCGCCGGGCTTCGACACGGGCCAGGTGTTGTCGGAATTGCAGGCGCGCTTCGAGCCGTTCCGCCGCGAGTACGTCGAGGGCACCCACTTCGAGCTCGGCTTCGGCCACCTCGATGGCTACTCGGCGGCCTACTACACGTACCAGTGGAGCACCGTCATCGCGAAGGACCTGCTGACGCGCTTCTCGGCGAAGGGGCTCCTCGACCCCAACGTGGCGACCGAGTACCGCAAGAAGGTGCTCGAGCCGGGCGGGAGCCGAGAGGCCGCGGCGCTCGTGCAGGACTTCCTCGGGCGGCCGTACCAGTTCGACGCGTTCCAGGCGTGGCTCGAGGGTCGGTAGCGGGCAGCGCCTCCGCCCTTGCCCCGGCCACGCACGGTGGGGCCGTTGGTACGAAGGCGACGCACGAGGAGCGACGTGGCGCGGCGGGCCGCGGGCCTGGGCGCTCGCTCACCCGGTCGATTGGCCGTCGAGTGGAACAAGAGACCGAACCGGGTCCGCCTGGCGTTCCACTCGACAGGGGCGCGCGGTCGCGGAACGGCGCGGAGACGTGTAGGGAGCGCCCCGATGACGACGCTGCGCACACCGGGTGATGGCTCGTACGCTCCTTCGGCCGACGACCCGCCGTACCTGCGGCTGGGTGGCGTCGACGGCGTGAAGGCGCTCGTCGAGGCCTTCTACGACGCCATGGAGGCCCACGAGCCCGAGCTCACCGCCGTGCACCGGTGCGACCCTCCCGGCAAGGTGAGCCGCGAGTCGCGCGACCACTTCGCCTCGTTCCTCGTCTACTGGCTCGGTGGCCCGCAGCAGTACCTCGAGACGCGTGGCCACCCGCGGCTGCGCATGCGCCACGGGCGCGTGGCGGTGACAGTGGCGATGCGTGACGCCTGGCTGCGCTCGATGCAGCGCGCGCTCGATGGGCGTGGCGTCGAAGGCGGCGTGCGCGCGTATCTCGACGGCCGCTTCGCCGAGGTGGCCGACTTCCTGCGCAACGTCGAGGGGTGACGCTTCGCGCGACGAGCTGCTCGACGTCCGCTGATGCCCACCTCGCGGTCGCGCTGATGGCGCGTCACTGACGCCCGCGGCGGGCGTGCTATGGCCTGCGGCATGTCCGAGGTCATCTCTCTCTTGCGCGACCTGGTGGCCATCGACTCCACCTCGACGAAGTCGAACGTGCCCATCATCGACGCGCTCGACCGCCGGCTGACGGCCCTGGGCCTCGTCACCGAGCGGCAGCGCTACGTCGACGACGCCGGTGTCGAGAAGCAGAACCTGCTCGCCACGGCGGGCCAGGGCGTGCCGGAGCTGGCCCTGGTGGGCCATTCCGACTGCGTGCCCTTCGACGCCGGGTGGGCCGAGGCACTGTCGCTGACCGAGCGCAGTGGTTTCCTCTACGGCCGCGGTGCGTGTGACACCAAGGCCTTCATCGCCTGCGCCGTCGTGGCGATGTCGAAGGCGAAGGCGAAGCTCACGAAGCCGGCCATGCTCGTCTTCACCGCCGACGAAGAGCTCGGCTGCGTGGGGGCCAAGAAGCTGCTCGAGGCCGGCAAGGGCCGCGCGCGGCGGGCGCTGGTGGGAGAGCCGACGTCGCTGCGGCCGATTCGGGCGAACAAGGGCTACTGCCTCGCCGAGGTCGAGGTGCACGGCAAGGAAGGCCACTCGGCCTACCCCGACACCGGCGCCTCGGCCGTCTTCCGCGCGGCGCGCTTCCTCTCGAAGCTCGAGCAGTACAGCCGCACCACGCTGCGCGAGCACACCGACGCCGCCTTCGCGCCGCCCTTCGGCACCTTGAACGTGGGGCTCCTCTCGGGCGGGAAGGCGAAGAACGTCATTCCGGGGCTGGTGCGCTTCACGCTCGAGTGGCGGCCGCTGCCGGGCCAGGACGTGAACGTGGTGCTCGACGCCGTCGAGCGGCTCCGCCGTGAGTGCGTGGCCGAGGACGCCACCTTCACGCTGACGGTGAAGCCGCTCCGCCTCGACCGGGGCTTCGCCACCGCGCCCGAGGCCGACCTGGTGACGTTCATCGCGGGCCAGACGGGGAAGGCCGCCGACACCGTCGCCTTCGGCACCGAGGGCCCCCAGCTCGCCGCGCTGGGCGCGGTGCCCGTCGTCTTCGGGCCGGGCGACATCACCGTGGCGCACCAGACGGGCGAGCACGTGCCCGTCGCCGAGTTGTTGCGCTGCGCCGAGGTGATGGAGGCCGCGCTCCTGCACTTCGCTGGCTGACGCGCCTTCGTGCGTGAGTATGCTGTGCCGCACCGTGCCCTTCCGGCTCCTCGTCATCGTCGCGGCCCTCTCGTTCGCCGCGTGCCCGCCGCCGCCGCCCCCGCCGATGGACGCGGGGCAGCCGGTGGTGGACGCGGGCGTGCCGGTGCCGTGCGCGAAGCCCGAGTCGTGCCGGGACCAGGGCCTCCAGGCCGTCTGTCGCGACGGCCTGTGCAACCGGCCTGTGCAACCCCGACGTGCCCTGCGGCAGCGACTTCGAGTGCTCGCTCGGAGAGCGCTGCGTGCGCGGGCGGTGCTTCTTCACCGGGTGCACGAAGGACGCCGACTGCGCCACCGGCAAGTGTCTGGGTGACACGTATTCTTGTGTCGAGTGCGCGGTGAGCGCTGACTGCCCGGCCGACCGCCCGGTGTGTGACCTGGCCCGCAACACCTGCGCCTCGTGTCAGACCGACGCCCAGTGCCCGGTGCCTGGCCCGGGGCGGTGCGGGCCGCAGGGTGCGTGCGTGCATTGCCTCGTCGACGACGACTGCCCCAACGGCCTCACCTGCGGCGCGGGCAACGTGTGCACCGGCGTTCGTCGTGGCCAGCCGTGCCCGCCGGGCACCGCGTGTGGGGCCGGGTTGTCGTGCGTGAACCTCAACAACAGCCCGGTGTGCCTGCCGTCGTGCAACCTGTACCAGCCGATGTGCGCGCAGGGCGAAATCTGCTTCCGCCTCACCTACGCGAACTCGAACTCGCTGGTGTTCGAGTCGAACGGGCCCATCGGCGTGTGCTTCCGCGAGCAGGCTGGCCTGCGCGGCCCGCGTGAGTTGTGTGCGCGCGACCCGGCCACCGGCGGGAGCAACTGCCAGCCCAACCTGCAGTGCGTGCCCGAGACGGCCACCACCGCGCTGTGCCGCACCTACTGCAACCCGCTCGTCTCGGGCGGCTGCGTGGGGAGCGAGCGGTGCGTGGCCTTCCCCGGTGACTTCAACGGCCGCCAGTACGGCCTGTGCCTGCCCGACACCGGCTTCGGCCAGCGCTGCACGCGCGATGGCCAGTGCCGCGGCTCGCTCACCTGTCAGCCCTACGACGACCCGAGCGCGTCGACCGACGTCTCCACCATCTGCCAGTTCAGCCTCGGCGCTGGCGCGGGCCTGTCACCGTGTGCGCCGCGCGCCACCGACGCAGGCGTGGCGTCGGCCGACCTCGCCTGCCGCTCCGGCGCCTGTCGCGGAGACCCGCTGAGCCCCGGCTCCCCCTCGTACTTCTGCTTCGCGGCGTGCCAGGCCGACGCCGACTGCTCCATCGATGGGCGCACGGGCGTCTGTGACGCCGACTTCAGCGTCACCACGGCGTTCGGCACCATGGGCTCGGTGCGGGGCTGCCGGCCCGGCTGCGAGTCGGAGCGCACGTGCGCGGGCTACGACGCCGGCGTCACCTGCCGCGTGCGCCTCGTCCAGAGCGCGACCGAGCCCCGGCTCACCCGCACCTGCTCGCCACCCCAGGGCGCTGGCCGGGCCGGAGAGCCGTGTGTCTCGTCGGTGCAGTGCCGCTCGGGCTTCTGTCAGCTCGACGACTCGAGGGGCGTGCGCCGCCAGGGCACGTGCCTCGAGCCGTGTTCGACCGGCAGCGCGTGTGGTGCGACGCCCGATGCAGGCGTCTTCGCCGCGCTGTCGTGCCTGCCCGTCTCGGTGCTGGCCTCGCGTGGCTTCGACGGCCAGCCCAACACGGCCGACGACCGGCTGCTCCAGGTGCCCTTGTGCGCTGGCGCCGCCTGCGCCACGTCGGACGACTGCGGCGCCGATGGCGGTGCCTCGGCGGTGTGCGCGCCCATGGTGGAGCCGACGGGCCCGGCGCTCGTGTCGCTCCGCTGTCAGCCGCGCACGCTGGGCACGCGGGCCGGTGGGCAGAGCTGTGCCTTCGATGGCGACTGCGCCTCGGGCACGTGCGGCGAGCTGCAGGCGCCGTCGATGGGCGTCGGCCGCGTGTGCTTCGAGGCCTGCACCGCGACGTCGGCGTGTCCGGCGGGCACCACCTGCCGCGTTCAGGGCTTGCGGGTTTCCACCACGCGCGGAGCGGCGTCGGTCGACGCCTGCGCGCCGTGACGACGAAGGGGCACGAGGATGGCGAGGGTGACGGCGAAGAAGGCGAAGGGGGCGGCGAAGCGCGCGACGAAGGGTCCGGCTCGGGCGGCGGCTGAGCGTGACGAGTACGGCGCGGCCGGCGGCATGCCCTTCGCGAAGCAGGCCGTGGTGGGTGACCGGTCGCACACCAGGCAGAAGGTCGAGGAGCTGACGTGGACGGGCTTCGACCGCGAGGTGCAGCGCCTGGCGAAGCTGGCCGTGTCGTTCCGCCCCGAGGCGGTGGTGGGCATCGCGCACGGCGGCGTCTTCGTGGGCGGCGCGGTGGCGAGCGCGCTGAAGGCCGACTTCTTCCCCGTGCGGCTCACGCGCCGCAGCCGTGACAGCGAGACGCGGTCGGCCTCCGGGGTGATGGACGACATGCCCAAGGGCCTCGCCGGCAAGCGCGTGCTCGTCGTCGACGACATCTGCAGCTCCGGTGACAGCCTCGAGCTCGCCTCGCGCCTGGCGAAGGCCGTCGGCGCCACGAAGGTGAAGACGGCGGCGCTCGTCAACCGGCCGCACGGCGACTCGCCCGACTACGCCGCGCTCACCACCGACACCTTCTTCGTCTTCCCGTGGGACTACCAGGCCGTGGTGGAAGACGAGCGCTTCGACCAGCGGAGGCCCACGAAGAAGGCCGCCCGGGGCAAGGGCCGGAAGTCCCGCGGGGCGGGTGGGGGCGCGGTGGGCGGCGACGACGTCGTGCTCGGGGTGTGAGGTGATCGTCGGCACCGCCGGGCACGTCGACCACGGCAAGACGTCGCTGGTGAAGGCGCTGACGGGCATCGACACCGACCGCCTGCCCGAAGAGAAGCGCCGCGGCATCACCCTCGAGCTGGGCTTCGCGCACCTCGACCTGCCCGACGGCCGCCGCCTCGGGGTCGTTGACGTGCCGGGCCACGAGCGCTTCGTGAAGGCCATGACGGCCGGCGCAGGGGGCATCGACCTGGCGCTCCTGGTGGTGGCCGCCGACGAAGGCGTGATGCCGCAGACGCGCGAGCACGTCGACATCTGCACCCTGCTGGGGGTGCGGCGCGGGGTGCTGGTGGTGACGAAGGCCGACCTGCTGCCGGGCCTCGGTGACGGGTGGCTCGAGCTGCTCGAGGCCGAGCTGCGCGGGCTGGTGGCGGGCACCTTCCTCGAGGACGCGGCGCTGGTGCCGGTGAGCGCGAAGACGGGCGAGGGGCTGGGGGCGCTCAAGGTCGAGCTGGGCCGGCTCGCCACGGCGCTCTCGTCCGAGCCGAGCGCGCGTTCGCCCGACGGTCCGCTCTTCCTGCCCATCGACCGGGCGTTCACCATCAAGGGCTTCGGCTGCGTCGTCACCGGCACGCTCTGGTCGGGCCGGCTCTCGGTGGCCGATGAGGTTTCGCTCGTGCCCGGCCGCGAGGGCGCCGTGCGGCTCCGCGGGCTGCAGCAGCACGGCCAGGCCGTCGAGAAGGCGCAGGCCGGCGAGCGCGTGGCGGTGAACCTCGTCGGCGTCGAGACGCACGACGTCACGCGGGGCATGGCGCTCGTCCGGCAGGGCGAGCTGTCACCGGCGCGGGTGCTCGACGTCGAGTTGACGCTGCTGCCTTCGGTCGACGCATCGCTCCCCCGGCGCACGCGGCAGCTCGTCACCCTGGGCACCGAGCAGGTCGAGGCGGTGGTGCGGCTGCTCGACGTCGAGGCGCTGCGGCCTGGAGAGACCTGCTTCGCGCAGCTCCGCCTGGCGCACCCGGTGGCGGCGATGCCCCAGCTGCGCTTCGTGCTGCGGGGCACGCGGGCGGTGGCGGGCCGGGGCGCGACGGTGGGTGGAGGCCGCGTGCTCGCGCTCGACGCGCCCAGGCGACGCGCGGGGGCCTCGAAGGTGCTGGCCGAGCTGGCCGGGGCCGACCTGCCCCAGCGGCTCGTCTGGCTCACCACGCAGGCCGGCTACGGCGGGCTGACGGAACGCGAGCTCTTCGCGCGCGCCTCGGCGTCGCAGAAGGAGCTCGGGCGCGCCCTCGAGACGAGCGCAGCCCGGGGCCAGGTGGTGCTCGTCGACAAGGAGGCCCGCCGCTTCGTGTCCGGGCCGGTGCTGGCAGCGCTCCAGCAGCGGGTGCGCGCGACGCTCGACCGCTTCCACGCCGAACACCCCGAGGCCGATGGCCTGCCGAAGGAAGAGCTGCGCCAGCGCCTCGAAATTCCGCACGAGCGCACGCTCTCACGGGTCCTCGCGCCGCTCGTCGAGGTGAAGGCGCTCGAGGTCGACAAGGAGCTGCTGCGGCTCCCCGGCCGTGGGCGGGCCTTCACCGAGGCGACGAACGCGCTGCGGGCCGAGCTGGTGACGGTGCTCGAGGCGGCGCAGCTGCAGCCCCCGCTGCTCGCCGACCTCGCCGCGAAGGTGAAGCGGCCCGTCCCCCGTGTCACCGAGCTCCTGGCCACGCTTTCGGCCGAGGGCCTGGTGGTGCGCGCAGGAGAGCTCTACTTCGCCGCCACGGCCATCGCGGCCCTCGAGGCGAAGCTGGTGGCCTTCCTCACCGAGAAGGGGCGCATCACCACGCAGGAGTTCAAGGACCTCTCGGGCCTGTCTCGGAAGTTCCTCATTCCGCTGGCCGAGCTGTTCGACGCGCGCAAGGTGACGCTGCGCGTGGGCGAGGTGCGCACGCTGCGGAGCCGTTCGCCGTGAGGTGGGCGCGCCTCCTCGTCGTGCTGGCGGCCTGTGTCACCGACGAGGTGGCGAAGGGCCCGGTGTCTGCCGACGTCGAGGGCCTCGTGCGGCGGCGCGACGCGCGGTGTGGCGCTTCGTCGGGCTTCGTGCTGGCGGTGGGCTCGTCGCCCGTCGCCGGCCGGCGGCTCTCGTTTCGTGAAGGGCTCGTCGAGGGCCGCGAGGTGGCGTCGGTCGTCACCTCCGACGAGGGGGCCTTTCGCGCCACGCTGCCGAAGGGCCGCTACTGCGTGGTGGACGTGACGGACCCGACGGTGACGGCGACGGCCTGCGCCGCGGTGTTGGCGTACGACCCGGCGGTCGAGCCGATTCCGGTGGTGGTGCTGTCGCCGCTGCCCTGTCGCTGAGGCCGCGCCCGTGAGGTGGCGTGCCGCTGGTGTCCGTTCGAGAGCGGTGAGAACGTGTCGCCCCATGCGTCTGGTTCGTTTCTTCGCTGCTGTTCTCGCCGTGCTGGCGGTGGCGTGCAGTGCGCCGACGGTGAAGGAGTCGGTGCTTCGCCTCACCATCGACGTGAAGGACCCCGGGCTGCGCTCCGTGTGCGTGAAGCTCCAGGTGCGCGAGCCGGGCACCAACGCGGTGCTGCTCACGTCGGCGGGCGCGCCGCTGAAGGACCGCGCCGACATCATCGCGGGAGTGCCGAAGGGCTCGCTGCCCGACACCGTCGTGGTGCAGGCCCTGGGCTACTCGGGCGACGGGTGCGCCCAGCCCACCGCGCCCGACGAGGTGTCCGAGGTGCTGGAGCTCACCTTTCCCCCCGGAGGCCTCCTCGACAGGCGGCTGACGCTGGTGGCGCCGGCGATGTCGGTCGATGCCGACCGTGACGGGGTGCCGTTTCCGATGGACTGCGACGACGCCGACCCCGACGTCGCCCCGGGCAAGAGCGAGGTCTGCTCGGACCAGAAGGACAACGACTGCAACGGCGTCTCAGATTGCGCCGAGGTGCGGTGCACCGGGCAGCGCTGCCGGGGCCCGGGCTCGGTGTGTTCCGCGCAGCGCTGCACCGAGAACGTCTGCGACGACGACACCGATGACGACGCCGATGGGCCGCGCGACTGCGCCGACGCCGACTGCGACGGTCGACCGTGCCGCAACGGGGGCACCTGCAGCGCCGGAGCGTGCATGGGCGCGATGAGCGAGCGCGGGCTGTGTGACGACGCCGCCGACAACGACAACGACGGCAAGGCGAACTGCCTCGACGAGGACTGCAACGCGGAGCTCTGCAGCGACGGACGGGGCTGCACCACGGGCGAGCGCTGCTCGAACTTTGCCTGCGACGGCGGCACGCCCGTCACCTGCGCGGCGGGCACGAACGTGTGCGCGGCGTCGAGCGGGGTGTGTGTGGAGCCCGACGGAGGCTGCGTGTACGCGTCACTGTCGGCCGACGCGGGCTGCAGTGACGGGCTCGCTTGCACGCTCGGCGACTCGTGCGACGGTGATGGCGGCTGCATCGGGACGGTGAGTCGGCTCTGTGATGCGCCCCCCGGTATCTGCTTTGGAACGACTGGAACGTGCGACGAGTCGCTCGACGGCGGCTGCCGGTACACCGTCATCACGGGGCTCTCGTGCGACGACCAGAACGTCTGCACGCGCGATGACGCGTGCCTGGTCGACGGCGGGTGTCAGGGTGGCGCTCCAGTGGACTGTGCGTCGGCGACGCCTCCCAGCGAGTGTGAGGCGCCGACCGGCACGTGCCTCGAGCCCAGCGGGTGTCAGTTCGGCCCTCGCACCGGTCCGTGCGGAGATGGCGGCACCTGTGTCGCCGGCCTCTGTGTCGCGCCGGACGCAGGGACGCCGGCGGATGCAGGCCTGGGCAGCGATGGGGGCCCAGGTGATGCCGGTAGCGATGCGGGTGGGCCCGTCGACGGGGGCGGAGCGCCAGATGCGGGTGACGCAGGCGCCTTTCTCGCGCCCTCGAACTTCCAACTCGGGCAGGTGCCCACGGGCATCCTTGTGCCGGCGCACTACGACCTGAACTGCAGCGGCACGCTTTCGCTCAACAACAACGTGCCGACCTTCGTGCCCGACAACGTCCTCTGCTTGCCGCCGCCGCCGCCCCCCTCGGCGCGCGTCTCGCAGGGACCGGGGCAGCCGGAGTTGGTGCTGTTCGCGATGAACCGCCTCACGATTCGCAGTGGCGTCATCCTGCGCTTCGCGCCCGGCTTTGCGTCGGCGCCGCAGGTGGTGCCCGTCTTCGCCGTTCGAGGTGACGCGGCCATCAACGGCACCATCGACCTCACGGCCATTCCTGGCCCGGGGCGCACCGGCGCGCCCGCCAACGCCGTCGGCGGCGGAGGCGACTTCTGCCCCACGGTCGGGGCGGGCGGCACCCTCGTCAACCGTTCCGGGGGCGGTGCGGGCGGCAGCTTCGGCACGCCCGGTGCGGCTGGTGGCCGCGGCGCCGACCTCTCGACGATGGGCGGCGCGGGCGCTCTCCCGGGGCCAGCGAACGGCGCTGCGACGCTCTCGCCGCTGCGTGGAGGCTGCGCTGGCAGCCCGGGTGGCAACGCGGCGGCCGGGTTCGGGCGCGCGGCCGGAGCGATTCAAATCTGGGCCGAAGGCACCCTCACCGTCGCGGGCCGAATCCTCGCGGCGGGTGGCCCTGGCGTCGTCGTGAATGGGCTCTTCGGCTCCGGTGGTGGCGGCGGCGGCTCGGGTGGCGGCATTCTCCTCGAGGGGCGCACGGTGGTGTTCGGTCCCAACGCGCTGCTCGCCGCCAACGGTGGCAGCGGCGCGCAGGGGAACGGCACCAACAACACCGGGCTCAGCGGAAACTACGGCACCTCGGATACGGGCCGGGCCCCCGGCGGGGCGGGCGGTGCCCAGTGTGGCGGGCCTGGCGGCGCTGGAGCAGCGCGGGCTGGCGACGCGGGCGTTGGCATCCAGGGTGACCTCGACCCGGCCTGCACCATCAATGGCTTTGGCGGGGGAGGCGGTGGTGGTGGCGGCGCTGGCCGGGTGCGCATCAACGCCCTCACCGGTTGCACCGTCGACCCCGGCGCCCGTTTCAGTCCGCCCACGACGTCGATGCAGGCCAGCTGCGCGCGGTGACGGCCACCGCACCGCGGCTCGTCCGGAGGCTGGCGGCGCCGCTCAGGCACGTCAGCGGCGGCGTCGTCGTCGGGTGCCCACGAGGAGCGCGGCGACGAACGCAGCGGCGAGCGGCGCGCTGGAGCAGCCAGTGGGCGCGACGGGCCCTTCCCACGCCGTGCCTGCGTCGAGCCGCACCGGCGCCGGTACGCACGTGCCCACCCGCTGGAACTGACACCGCGTGCCCGCCAGGCACTGCGCCTGCGAGGTGCACGTGCGGTAGCACCGCTTGTCACCGCCGACGTCGGTGCACGCGAGCCCGGTGGCGCACTTCACCAACGCGCTCGCGCACGAGTCTCCTTCGGCGGCGAGCGGGAGCTGCCTGAGCTGACAGACGCTCCGGGCCGCGTCGCACGTCATCGTTTCGGGGCACGGCCGCTGGGCGTCGCAGGCCTGGCTGCAGTACCGGCTCGGGTTCTGCGCGTCGTTGACGCAGACGCGGCCCGCGCACTGGGTGGGGCCGAGGCAGAACTCTCCGTCGGGCACGCAGTCGGCGTCGGCGGGACAGTCGGCGCGGGGTGAGCACACGCCATCGACGCTGCAGGCGCCGGCGCAGTCGAGGTCGTCGCCGGGCGGGCAGTCGGCGCGGCACACGCCGTCGAGGCCACAGCGGCAGTCCGGGTCTTCGGGCGCGCACCCCTCGACGCAGCGGCCGTCGCGCGCGCACTGCGGCGGCTCGTTCGCCGCCAGCCAGTGCTCGATGAAGCGCCGGTACGGGTACAGCAGCACCGAGTTCGACACGCCCGCGCCGCACTCGGTGGTGATGAAGCTGTGCACCGCCACCACGCGCTCGCCGCCGTCGGCTTCGGCGAGGGCCGGGCCCCCGGAGTCTCCGAAGCAGAGGCCCTGGCCGAGGTTGCCGGTGAGGAGCACCATGCCGTAGGCGCGCGCCTCGGTGGCGCCGGTGACGTCGGTGACGACGGCGCGTCGCTCGCCCGGAGGCCCCACTTCGCTGCGGCCATACCCCACGTGCCGCACCTTCGAGCCGATGGCTGGCGCGGGGCCCCACCACGTCCACGGGCGCGGGGCGACGGGCGGGGGCCGGTCGAGCAACAGCAGCGCGAGGTCGGCGGCGCCGGCGTCGATGGCCTGGGCCCACGTCTGGCGCTTGACGATGGCGTACACGCCGCCGTCTCCGCCGTCGGAGCGCGGCCGGTTGTGCGCCACCATCGGCACCCCGTCTTGAACGCAGTGCGCGGCGAGCAGCAGCGTGCGCGGGGCGATGAGGGTCGCGCTGCAGGTGCCCGCGTCGTCGTCGACGAAGAAGACGGCGTCGTCCCCGGGGGCGGGCGCACCTCCGAAGATGGCGTCGACGCGCGCGCCGGGCGTCGGCGTCGACGCCTGGCAGCCGGCGAGGACGAGACAGAGGAGGGCCGCGCGCGACATCGAGGCCGACAGTGTGGCCCAGCACGAGGCGCGTGCGAAGGGTGGCCCGCTCTGGTTCAGTCGTCGCCCACGATGGCTCCTGGGCTCGAAGAGACTGCCCCGCCGGTCGGGTGCCCGCTGAATGCGGCCGGCCCCATTGCGTCCATCGGGCCGACTTGCATGTCGAACGCCCTTCGCTCCGTGGTGCTGCTTCCGTGTCTCACGCTGCTGGCGTGTTCTCCGGCGTGGCAGGCAGCGCGCCGCGGCCAGGAAGCGCTCGACCGCGGCGACCCGGTGACGGCGCTCGCGGAGTACGCCGCCGCCTGCAAGGAGAGCAACGACAAGGACTGGTGCGAGCGCTCCGAGCGGCTCTACCTCGACGTGAAGGCCGACCTCGTGAAGCAGGCGCGGCCCCTCTGCGGCGTGCGCGGGAAGGAGCGCGCCTGCCTCGACGTCGTCAACCAGGCGCGCCGCGTGAAGGACGACCCCGAGCTGGCGAGCCTCGCCGACGCCGCCGGTTCGACGTGGCTGGCCGCGTGTCGTGTCATCGAGACACCGACGCCCGTCGACGCCATCGTGCGCATTCGTTGCATCTCGGCCCTCGCGAGCGACGTGGGCACGCCCGCCTACCAGCAGCAGGCCGCGGCCGAGCGGCTCGAGGCGGCGCGCTTCGTCGGCCTCAAGGCGAAAGAAGCGCAGGCCGCCGGCCTCATCGGGAACGCCCTGGGCCTGGGGACGTTGGCCGTCTGCTTCTCGAAAGAGCCACCCGCGCCGGTGCCGCTCGCGCAGCTGCGCACCCTGACGGCCGAGCGCTTCTCGGTGCCGACGGCGGTGGCGGCCGACGGGCTGCTGTCGCGCGAGCTGGTGTGCGGCGACCTGGCGCGTGAGAGCGAAGGGCGCCTCAGGTGTGAGACGGCCAACACGCTCGTCGGCCTGCGGGTGTCGGCCTTTCGCGGAGAGCTGACGCACACCTTCAGCGACCAGCCGATGCGCCAGGAGTACGTCGTGCGCCGCGACGTCTACGACAACCCCGAGTGGTTCCGGCTCTCGCAGCTGCGGGAATCGCACCTCGCGGCCGTACGCCAGGCCCGGCAGCAGGAGCGCCTCGCCGAAGATGACTGCCGCCAGGCGCAGAACGAACTCTCTCGCGCGCGGTACTGCCAGCGCTGCGCCGAGCGCACCACCGAAGAGTCGTACTGCCGCCGCGCCCGCACGATGGAGGATTTCCGCCGGGACACCGAGCGTGACCTCGAGCGCGTCGAGCGGGAGCTCCGGCAGACCGACCGGCAGCTCGTCAACGAGGTGCGCGACACGTACCACTGGGTGCGGCGC
>JALOQF010000261.1 GCA_025459425.1 Myxococcaceae bacterium
CCACCAGCAGTTCCGCCAGCGTCGCCACCAGCAGTTCCGCCAGCGTCGCCACCAGCAGTTCCGCCAGCGTCGCCACCTGCGCTTCCGCCTGCAGTACCACCCGCGGAGCCACCCGCATCGCCGCCCGCCGTCCCACCAGCGATCGGGCGGCCCGCGTCGAACGTGCCTCCGTCATTCGGACACAGGGCGTCGCACAGGCGGTCCACCTCGGCGTCGTAGCGGCCGCAGCTGCACCCGCTCATCGACACCGCCTGCGCGAGCGCGATCAGCGCCGACCACTGCACGAGTCGTTTCATCGGAGACGTCTGCATTGGGCGTGGCTCCTAGAACTGGCCTGTGACGACGACGCCGCCCGGACCCGGAACGACGCGAACGATGGGATCCTTGAGCAGGCCTTCGGTACCGACCCACAGGAGCGAGCCACCCACCGCCGCAGCGCCCAGCCCCAGCAGGACCCAGCCGAGGCCGGTGTTGAACTTGCCGTCTTCCGCGAGCTGCCGCGCGCGCGTGACGATCATCTCGTTCGTCATGTCCGCCGTGGGGCTCGCTGGAATGGCACGGAGGCGCTGGAAGATCGACTCGGCCTCGACGAGCCGCCAGACACCGATGCCCAGCATCACGGCGCCGGCGCCGGTGAGAATGAAGGGCTCCCAGTTGATGGGCCGCTTCACTGGCGGCGGGAGCACCACCATCGGGCTCGGGCCCACCACGATGGGCTCGAGCGGATCCGCCGCGAAGCCCTGCGTCGACACCAGCACTGCGCACAGCACCGCCCCACCGCGTCGCCTCATGGCTGGGCAGTCTACCGTGCCACTGGTGGGGCTCACGCATTCGGTCGGCGTGTGCGCAAAGGCCCCACGTCGAGCCGGCGACCGGTACGAACGAACGGCCCTCGACGGCGCGGTCCGGAAGGGCGTCAGAGTCGTGACGCCACAAAGCGTTGCGCCGCGACCGCTCGACCGCTCAAGTTGAAGCACGCGACGACGCCTCGTCGCCTTCGGAGGGGACCTGCATGATGACTCGAATGAACCTGCTCGCGGCCGCCGTCGTGCTCGGTGTCGCCTCGACGGCGCTCGCCGACACCTTCACCATCTACGTCGCGGCGCGAGACAGTGAGGCCCACAAGGCTGCGGAGAAGCTGGTCGACGAGAAGAGTTCGTTCTGGTTCGCGAAGCTGCCGAAGGCGATGCAGAAGGCGGTCGACCTGCTCCAGGGCTCGAACCACCAGGTGCGCATCTTGATGGCGCAGGGCCAGGAGGGCGGGCTCTATGCGATGCCCAACGGCCTCGACGCCTCGAAGGCCACGTTCCACCTGCTCGGCGGGTGGTGCCCGGACTGGAAGACGCGTGACCCGTTCCAGTGCCCGACCGAGATCCTCGCGGGCGAGGGGCGCCCGCAGGCCTTCTTCAGCTTCGGCGGCAACAAGACGATGTTCCAGGAGCTGGTCATCTCGGGCTTCGTGCTCGATGCGGCGCCGTCGAACAAATACGACGCGAAGACGAACAGCCTGCTCAAGGGCTCCTCGCGCACGATTCCGTTGCTGTCGTTGAGCCAGGTGGTGGTGAACCACCTCGTCATCGCCGACAACGTCTTCCTCAACGGCGCGCACCGGGCGTTCGAGGTCTACCACTCGCCCATGTCGAACGAGACGACGGTCGACATCCAGAACAACTTCTTCCTGAACAACGTCATCCCGCTCAAGTTCGCTCCCGCCGGGTACAAGGGCTTCAAGACGAAGGCGATCAACTTCAGGAACAACTCGGTCATCCTGAACTGGCCCTTCAACCCAGACAAGACGTCGAGCGACGTGGGCGCGCTGACGCTGTACCACAAGGACTGCTGTACCGAATTGAACATCGAGAAGAACTTGTTCGCGTACAACCCGGGTGGGGCGATGCAGCACGACTGGCCAGAGTCGCGCATGCAGAAGCTGCGCATCAACGAGAACCTCTTCTTCTTGAACGCGACGCTGTTCGACAACGCGAAGCCCGAGGCGGGCTTCTTCGTGGGCAAGTTCGGGCCGAACCCGCTCTACGCCGTGGTGAACGTCGGGCCGGGCCTGCAGGACGACTACTCGTACGAGATGAAGGGCAACGTGGTGATGGATCCGAAGGTGCCGGTGGCGCTGGTCGACCTCCAGGCCGCGGACTCGTCGTCGGTGACGGCGAAGAAGACGGTGATGAACGACGTGCGAGGGTTGTTCGGGCTCAACAAGGAAGGCGGCACGGTGGCCATCGCGAACTACGCGCCGCGAATGGGGCTCGACCTGAAGAACCTGCCGTTCCCGGCCGAGGAGAAGGCCAGGGGCTACGGGGTGCAGGCCGCGCAGGTGTTCAAGTGACCGTCACGGGAACGGCGGCACGGGCTTCGACTCACCTGGCTTGAGCCCGCCGAGGTGCGCCAGCACCGTCTGGTACTCCGGGTGCGTGGGCGGGTAGCGCACGAGCGCGTCGCCCACCATGCCGCCGGGCCCCTCGGCGCGAAGCATGAGCTCGAGCGTTCCGTCGGCCTGCATGGTGGCGGAGCCAATCGACGCGGTGGTGGTCGTCATGACGGGCGCTCCAGCTCGCGGGCGCGAGCGTCGAAGAAGCCATGGAGGTGGGGAAAGCTGCCCTCGAGCCCGGTGTCTTTGCCGAAGTACCGGGCTGCCATCTCGGCGAAGGCCTCTTCGGGGCCTGCGTTACCGGGTTGCAGCAGGTACGTGTGGTTCGCGGCGCGGAGCGCGGGCAGGTCGAGCCGGTACGCCTCGCGAAAGGTGGGGCTGCGCGAGTCGAGGCCCAGCGCGTTGGTGCCGTCGAGCGCGTGGCCGAACTCGTGGAAGAGGGCGTTGAAGCTGCCGTGGCCGTAGCCGAAGTCGGGCAGGTCGCGGTCCGCAGCGCCGCGTGCGCCGTCGTGCGTGGCCATGACGACGGTCATCGAGGCGGGGTCGTAAAGGCCGGGCACGCGGTCCCACGTGCTGCCGGGTGGCCAGCCGCGCGGGGTGACGCCACGCAGGTGCGTCATGTGATCGGTGACGGAGTCTCGGCACGCGACGACCCGCACGCCGGCGCGGTGCGCGCGCACGAGCAGCTCGGCTGGGAGCTTCGACAGCTCGGCGACGACGACGTCGACGTCGGCGCGGGTGCCACGGCCTCCGGGCGAGACGAGCTGGCGGGCGGCGGCGTCGGCGGTGAGGGTGACGGTCGTGGTGCGGGCGGGGCGTGGCGCCGGCGTGCCGAGCTCGAGGTGCCGCTCGAGCGCAGCGATGGTGGCGCGGTGGCCGGCGTCGGTTCCGTAGGCGCGCTTGTACGCGGCGAGCTCGCGCTTGCTCAGGGTGCCGTCGCGGTTGCCGAACTGCTCGTCGACCCACTGGGCCTTCGCTCGGAGGGCGGGAGGCAGGGGGCGTACCGGGAGCGGCGGCAACGGTTCGTCGTCGCGCTCCGTGGGAGCGGGTGGGGCGACGGTGGTGCGCGTGACGCGAGGCACGATGGGTCTCTTACCCGCCCGGGGTGGCTTCGTGGAAGGCTGTGTGTCGTCCCAAGCAGTCGACCGGTGGCGGGCTCGTGGTGTTCCGCCTGGAGGCTCACGTGAAGAAGTCGCTGAAGCGGGCTGCGCTGTCGGGAATGCCGGCGCTGTCTTTGTTTCTGTCCGAGGTTTCGCTCGACGAATTCGAGGCAACGCTGACGGAGGAAGAGCAGAGCGAGCTCGCGTTTCACACGGCAGAGGTGGTGGGTGATGTCGTCGCGTTCATGAAGGCCGAATCGGTTGGAGCCGCGTGGAGTCGGCTCTGTCGGCAGATGGAGCACCACTGGCCATACCACCAACGCGAAGCCCGTCGGTTGTTGCGGAAGGCCGAGCGACGGAAGCGTGCTCGTACGCGCCCCAGCACGGGGTGACGTTCGTAATGCACTTGCGTCAGGAGCGCGCCCCCGCCGTCCTTGGTCAGTCCCAGAGCGGCCCGGAAGATTTCGGCCCGCGGCACCGCCGCTCCCCGTCGTGCCTTGTACTCAGATCAAGCCAGAAGGAGTTCTCGAAAAACTCTGAGGAAGTGAGGCGGTGAGTATTGGAACTGGTCAACTGGTGCCATCACGGCGGCACGGTTACACGGGTAATCCGCGTTATGGGCCAGCTGTCAGTCCGGGTCCGCAGTCTTCCAAGTAGATCGGTTGTGGGGAGAGTGTATGATGTACTTTATCCAGAAAGATCTTCGCGGGAAGCGGTTTGAAGCGCTCGTCCTGAATAGGGGGGAAGTGGCTGCGCTGAAGGAGACTGGCCTTGAGCGCAAGATCGACAACTCGGACGTCGCATTCTTTGCGATCATTGGCGCCGCTGACCTCAAGCGCCATGGTTGGAAACGAGTTCGAAGCTACCGATACCCTGATGGGCCTGTGTTTCCGCCCTTTGTATCAGAGTCTGTGGATGGTGCTGTTTATTTGACCGATCATTCGAGGGACATCGTTCGTCGGCAGGTGAGTCCAGAGAGTGTTGTCGGTTTGATGATCGGTTGGATTCAAACGCCAGATAGCTTTGAGCGGCGTGTGTTGGCTTTTTTCGGGCTTGGTCCTGACCGGCATCTCTTGGCCGTTTATGGAGGGCAGTCGAGCCGCTGATGGTCTTGCTTGGGTCTCGCTGGAGGGGCTGTGCGTTTTGTCTTTTCCTCAGCACGATTCTCCTCGGCGCTCCGTGTCAGGGACGTCACGGTCACCGCCAGTCTCATCGACAGCCGAACGTACCTCGGAGACGCCGGCCCTCCGTACGCCGCCGCTCGGCCCGGCACCGTCTTCGCCCGCTGGAAGCAGCGCGATAGGGGCTGGGGCACGTCAACCGGCGAAGACCAGACCGACGACGGCCATCGCATTCCGAGCGTTCCCGAGGGCGAGGCGTCCAAATGACCAGAGTTGTATTTGCGCTTTTCTTGGCTGTCCCTGTTTCTTCGCTGGCGCGGTCGTGCCCAATGCCAACGCTGGAACAGGAGTATGATGATTCTTTTGCTGTGGTGCGAGCGGAGCAGAGGGCGTCATTCGCCATCGGCGACTATGCCTTCGTCTTGGTGGCGGTCAAGGCGGTGTATAAAGGTGAGCATCATGCATGGGGGCTCTGGACCGGTTCCGCCTATAGCTCTTTCAGGGTTGAAGACGGGAGGACGGAATTTGGCTGCTTCGCTGGACTGACTGGGGCTTGCCGTTCATGACTGACTGTGGGTATTCGGGGGATCCAGTTGGGTCTGGAGATGGAATGGTGTTTCGGTATGTGTCCTCCAGGTCGGACCCATATCCTCCGAAATCGGTCGGCCAGATTGTTCTGTTCTGTTTTTTTGTGTTGCTCTATTTTGTTGTTGGTGTTGCCTTTTTGATCAGGCGGCGAATGAAGGGTGAAGAATAGAGGAACAGATCTCGCGACCATCACCGCCGTAGCCCTGACGGTGCCAGTGCGTGGCCCGACCTTCACGAGCTCGTTCCAGCTCGTGTCGCAGCGGTGGAGCCCCATCGAGCCGGGCGTCCCGGTCGACGCACGAATTCCCCTGTCGCCGCCGAGAGACCTCCGACTCAACGGCCAGCCCGCCACCGCGCGGAGCGGCGTCGGGCTGACGCCGACGATTTCCTGGGCGCCTCCGTCGCGCGGAAACGCGACACTCTACCGGGTGACCGTCTTCTCCGTCGCGCCCGGTGCCCAGCCCAGCCTGATCGTGACGTTCAACACGATGAAGACCCAGCTCGAGGTGCCCCCCGGCTTCCTCGTGAGCGGCACGGCCTACGCCATCGAGGTCGAGGCGCTGGGCGGATCCGTGGACCTCCTCAAGCCAGCGTTCACGCCTCCCAACGCCGTGATCGTTCCGAGCATCACCGAGCTGTTCCTGCCCTGAGGTGCCGCCGGGCCGTCACACCAGCTTGACGCGGTGTCGGCGCTCACATCTGCTCCAGTCCATGGCAGCTGAGACAGCTTCCGCTCGAGCGCGACGATGGATGTCAGGACACACGCGTGCCGCGAACGTCGACCGGGCTGCGCGGCGTGAAGGCGGGCTTGACCCGGAGCGAGCCATCGAGCGCTCTTTGGAACTCATCGAGGTCGCATGGCCAGTCGCGCGAAGCGAGGCAGCACGAAGAAGTCGCGAGTTCGAAGACGCACCGGTCCGCGAGTTGTGGCGCCGTCTTCGCCTCGCCGCCAGAGCGCGCCGGCCACAGGTGAGTTCCAAAGCGCGCTGACCGACGTTGCACGGTTCTTGCGCTCACCTGGAGTCGTGGGAGCAGTCATCGGTGGAGTCGCGGTCATCGCCCGTGGGGTCCCGCGCTTCACTGCTGACATCGATGTGGCGGTTGTTCCTCCTGTCGGTGGCGTCGATGACTTGCTTCGGCGTCTGTCGGCGTTCGGGTTCGAGCCGCGCATCGACGGGGTGCAGCGGTTCGCAGAGGAAAACCTCGTCATCCTTGCCCGTCATGGACGAACCGACGTCGACATCGACCTCAGCCTCGCGCAGCTTCGAGCAGGAGGCGATCTCAGAGGCCGAGTGGGTCCGTTTCGGTCGCACGCAGGTCCCAGTCCCCCGCGCCACGGCGCTGGTGATCTACAAGATGGTGGCCGCACGGCCGAAGGACCTTGCCGACGTTGAGGCCCTCATTGTCGGTCGCGCTGACATTGATACCGCGGCCGTAGAGAGAAACTTGAAGGAGTTCGACGCGCTGCTCGACCTTGGGCGAGCGGACGAGTGGCGACGACTCTTCACGAGGGTGAGCGACGTGGCTGGTGGATGATGCGCCTCGCTACCCGCGAATGACCCACGCCTTCGGCACGAACTGCTTCTTCGTCGCCTCCCGGCCCTCGACCGCCAGCGACGTCGGCTGTGCCTGCAGCGTCCCCGCCAGCGTGGGGATGACGCGGAACCGCCCCTGCCACGTCTCGCCCGCCCGCTGCGGAGGCAGGTGCAACGTCACCGCGCCGTCCTCGGTCTCGTAGCGTGTGATGGTGCCCGCCGAGACGAGCGCGTCGAGCGACGGCGTGTCGTGTTGCACCCCGGCCGGGAGCCCGTACCGCAGCACCACACCCGTCCCCGCCGGGTACGCCGCCGTCAGCGCCACCTCAGCCGCGAGCCCCACCTTCAGGCCCTCGGGCACCGTCGTCTGGAGCTCGAGCCCGCCGCCCTCCGACGCCTTCCACGGCACGTACGCCACCAGCCCCAGCGTGTAGCCAAGGCCCGCGAGCGGAGGCTCCGCCGTCACCTTCCACTCGTGCGAGCCCGACGAGCCCTTCGCGTCGGCCTCGAGCACCAGCACTTCCTTCAGCGTCTCGGGCGTCAGCTCGCCCGTCGCCAGCACCTGCCCGTCGCGCGCCAGCGTCACCTTCACGCCCGGCGGCACCTTCTCCTTGAACAACGTCGCCACCGCCCGCAGCGCGAGCAGGTTCGTGCGCCCATCGCCCCAGCCCGTGTACGGGTTGTACGCGCTCAAGAGCGTCGTCCCGAGGTCGGCCAGCGGCGCCTTCGCGTCACCCGACAACGCCAACACCGCCAGCGCCGTCGCCTCGATGACGCCTGGCCGCTGCCCGTCGGCGCGCACCACGCCCGTCGGCACCGAGAGCGTCGCACCGTCAGGGCCCGATGCGATGCCCGCGAGCACCAGCTCCTTGAGCTTGTCAGCCACGGTGCCCGAGACAGCGCCTGACGCCAGCGCCGACGCTGCCGTGTACGGGTCGGCGATGCGACCCAGGTTGCGCTCGTACGCGCCCGCCGCGCGCACCTTCGCCGCCGTCGCGCGCTGCTGGCCCAGCGGCGTCGTCTGTGCCGCGTTGAGCGCCCGCAGCGCGTCGCCCGTCGTCACCAACAACCGCTGGAGCGTCCACCCCGTCGCGCCCTCGAACGTCCCGTCGCCCCGCTGCGCCCGCGCCACCTGCGCCGCCAGCCGCTCACCGAGCCGCGCCAGCACCGGGTTCTCTGGATGCGCCAGCGCCGCCTCGGCGAGCAGCGTCGCCGTGTCCACCGACGGCCCCCGCGCGTGTCGCATCACCCGCTGCGTCGCCACCACCGAGAGGTCTCGAATCACCGGCATCGCCGGCTCCTCACCCAGGTTCCGCAAGAGCGTCGGCGCGCTGCCGAGCAACTGCAGCAGGTACGCGTCCTCCGCCACGCCACCGCGCCCCGGCGCCGCGGACAGCTCGCTGCGAACCAGCCCCAGCGCACCCGGGAACACCCGCAACGCCACCTTCTCGGAGTTCGGCAGCGCGTTCGCCGGGCCGTCGAGCGTGAACGTCCGCGGCGCCGCCAACGTGCCGCCCTTCGTCACCGTCTCGCGCTGGCCGGCCGGCTTCACGTCGATGACACGCTCGATGGCGTCGGTGGTGCCCAGCGTGGCCTTGAGCACCAGCGGCCCGGCCTGCTTCGCCTGGAGCGTGACGTTCTGCACCACGCTCCCGCCCGCGGCCACGCGCACCGAGCCGCCCGCCGACGACAACACGCCCGTCGACTCGAGCCGCAACGGACTCGTCACCTCGCGCTCCGTCGTGTTCACCACCTGCACCGGCAGCACCACCGAGTCGCCTGCGTAGAGCATCGGCGGTACCACCGGCTCGACGTACGTGGGCAACGTGCCGAGGAAGCTCGTCACCGCGCCGGCCTGGCCGCCCTGCCGGCTGTGCGCCAACGCCAGCACCCGCCACGTCGTCAGGCGGTCGGGCACTTTCACCGGCACCGTCGCGCGGCCATTCGTGTCCGTCACCACCAGCGGCTCGAACAGGAATGTCTCGGGGAACCACGCGCGCGTCGGAGCTCCCGCGCCACCTTCGTCCGCTGGCGCTTCGGCCTGCTCCTTCATCGGCTTCGGTGACGCCTTCTTCTCGAACGTTCCTCCTTCAGCCCTGCCGAGGCCCTTGAGGCCCAGTCCGTTGCCGCCTCCGCCAAGGCCACTCCCGCGCGACCCCAGCGCTTCGAGCTCTGGGGGAGGAGGAGGCGCTCCGGGCGCTGCGGCAACTGGTGCCGGCGCTCTGTCGTAACCGTCACGAAGGGTGAAGGTGTCCATCTTGCGTCGCAACTCGGGCGCTTCCTCGCCTGCGAGCGCGTCTGCCGATGCCGCGAACTTCACCCGCGTCGACGCGAAGACGACGAATAGCGCCAGAATCGAGAAGCCCGTCAGCAGCAGCACGAGGACCTTCTTCATGGCTTCTCCTTCGCGACCCACAACGACCAGTTCTCGGAGTCCTCCGGCAGCCGCGTGCCGTCCACCACCACCTGCCGCGGCTCGGTGAAGGCGAGCAGATCGGCCGGCAGGCGATGGAGCCGCAAGCGGCGCCCCCAGAAGTCCTTCGGTGATTCCTTGCGCTTCTCCATCGCGTCGAGCGCCTTCGACCAGAGCGAGGCCATCACCTGCGGCGTCATCTTCTGGGCCTGCGGCGCGCTCGCTTCCCACTCGCGCGTCTGCACGTGGAGTTCTTGAAGTGCGACGTAGAACCGATCGACCAACACTGCGTTCGGGTCGATGACGCTGCGCGCGCTCGCCGAGGTGGGCGTGTCGACCTCGGGCTGAAGCGGCAAGGACGAGACCTTGAGCAACGTCGCCGCCTGCGCGTTGGCGCCGCGCACCCGTCCCAGCGAGAGTGCCTGCGCATCGATGCCCGGGAACGCCGGAGACGACGACACCGACGGACGCAGCCCGTCGAGTTCGCCCGCGCCGGGGAGCGCCACCAACTGCGACAGGCTGTCGTCGACGCCGAACAGCCCCACGGCAGCGGGCCCGCCAACCCCGCCGAGCGTCGTCTGCAGCTCGAGCCGCGCGAGCTGCCCCGGGGCGTAGCGTTCCTGTTCGGGCTTCACCTGCACCGCCAGCGACGCCTTCGGCTGCGAGAAGAGGAAGACCTGCGCGCTCTCGAAGTCGACCGAGAACCAGCCCTCGACGTCGGTGGGCATGGTGAAGGTGGCGCTCTTCGTCTCTTCGTCGAACTTCGCTTCCCAGGTACGCGCGCCCTGCCGCAGGAAGAGCTTCTCGGGCAGGGTGCCGCTCCAGTCGGGCCCGCGCAGCAGCTGAATGGTGACGGCTTCTCCCGCGCGCACGAGCTGGCTCGACGCCCGCAGCCGCACGTCGGGAATGGTGCCCGGCACGAGCCGCAGCTTCGTCGAGCCCAGCGCCTCACCCCCGGCCTTCGCCGAGACGAGGAATTCGTAGCCCACCAGAATCGTCTCCTGCGGGCGGTCGGCCTCGTACTTCTCGGGCGCGTCGATGGAGAACGTCGCGAAGCCCACGGTGGCGGGTTCGGACTCGTCCGCAGAACGCCCCGGCAGCGCCACCGTCGTCAGCCGCGACGTGAGACATGCCAGCGCCGAATCGGGCACCCGTCCGCCGTTCTTCGTCGGGGCCCAGCTGAGGCCAAGCTGCTTCGCGCCCGGCGTGAAGCGGAACGTCGCCACCCGCTGCACGACGCCCGACTCGATGGTGGCCGGCAGGCAGTCGCGCACGTCGAGGAGCGCG
>JALOQF010000262.1 GCA_025459425.1 Myxococcaceae bacterium
CTCGTGCGCCGGCCGCACTTCGCCGAGCACCAGCGGCGCGTGTCGATGTTGATTCCGCTGCCGCCGAAGAAGGCGCAGGCGAGCGAGCCCGCGCCCTCTCCGTGACGGCCGGCCTCAGGCCAGGTCGAACACCAGCACCTCGCCGTCCGAGACGCCCTCGACCTTCACCAGGCCCTCGTTCGACAGCGCCGCGCCGTCACCGGCCTTGAGCGTCTGACCGTTGAGCTGCACCTCACCGCGCGCGACGTGCACCCAGGCGTGCCGGTCCTTCGCCAGCGGCAGCTCGGACCGCTCGCCCTTGCGGAAGAGGCCCGCGTAGAGCCGCGTGCTCGAGTGGATGCGCACCGAGCCGTCCTGGCCGTCGGGAGACGCCACCAGCTTGAGCCGCCCCTGCTTGTCGGAAGCCGCGAACGTCTTCTGCTCGTAGCCGGGCGCCACGCCGAGCTCGTCGGGGAGCAGCCAGATCTGCAGGAAGTGCACGGGGTCGACCTTCGAGGCGTTGAACTCGGAGTGGAACACGCCGGTGCCCGCGCTCATGCGCTGCACGTCGCCCGGCTGAATCACCGAGCCGGTGCCCATCGAGTCCTTGTGCGCGAGCCCACCCGCCAGCACGTAGCTGATGATCTCCATGTCGCGGTGCGGGTGGGTGCCAAAGCCCGCGCCGGGAATGACGCGGTCTTCGTTGATGACGCGCAGGCTGCGGAAGCCCATGTGCCGCTCGTCGTAGTAGTTCGCGAACGAGAAGGTGTGCTTCGTGTCGAGCCACCCGTGGTTGGCCCCGCCGCGCGCTTCTGCTTTCCGGATGTTCATCATGACGTGCTGCTCCTCGACCCGCGGCCCTGGTGTGAGCCGGCACCCTGCCAGGCCCGCTGCACCGAGGACGACGGTTCGTCGTGTGTGGTCCATGGCCTGTCCATGAGCACCACGCGTGCCACGCGCCATCTGCCCGCAGCCCTTTGGGCGCCCTCGAACGGCCTCCATAGGACTCTCATATTGACACCTCTCGCAGCATCATTATGAGACTCGAGCCATGCGCGCGAACCAGCTCACGCTCTCGGACCTGTTGGACTTCGACCCGACGGGTGGGGTGCTGACCTTCGCGGGCGAGCGCGTGCTGCTGATGGACGCGGTGGCGCTGGGGCTCCTGCGCAAGCAGCTCGTCGAGAGCTTCGGGCTGTCGGGCGCGCGCGGCATTCTGACGCGGTTCGGGTACAGCCACGGGTGGCGGCTCGCCGAGGCGATGCAGAACGCCATCACGTGGGAAGACGAGCGTGAGTGGCGGGTCGCGGGCGGGCGGCTGCACCGGCTGTTGGGCATGGTGACGTTCGAGCCGGTGGCGCTGAAGGAGCAGGCGAGCCCGACGCCGTTCGCCGAAGCGGTGTGGCCCGACAGCTTCGAGGCCGACCAGCACCTGGTGCACCACGGCAAGGCCGACGAGTGCGTGTGCTGGAGCCTCACGGGCTTCGCGAGCGGTTACCTGAGCCGCGTCAACGGCCGCACCATCTACTGTCTCGAGACGTCGTGCCGGGGCAAGGGCGACCCGGTGTGTCGCATGGTGGGCCGCTACGAAGAAGACTGGGACGCGGCCACGAGGCCCTTCTTCGCCTTCTACGAGCGCGACTGTCTGTCCGAGGCGATGACCGAGCTGGCAGCGTCACTGAAGAAAGTCGACCAGCGGTTGGTCGCGCGACGCCGCCAGCTGGAGCGCCTCGCCGACGACGCCTCGGGGCTGGTGGTGCGCAGCGAGGCGATGAAGACGCTGGTGTCGCAGGCGCGGCGCGTCGCGCAGGTCGACGCCACGGTGTTGCTCCATGGTGAGAGCGGCTCGGGCAAGGAGCGCATCGCGCGGCTCATTCACGAGTCCTCGCGGCGGCAGGGCGGCCCCTTCGTCGGCATCAACTGCGCCGCGGTGCCCGAGAACCTGCTCGAGAGCGAGCTCTTCGGGCATGCGCGGGGCGCCTTCACGGGCGCAGTGTCGGAGCGGGCGGGCCTGTTCGAGGCGGCGCGCGGCGGCACGTTGCTCCTCGACGAGGTGGGCGAGCTGCCGTTGCCGATGCAGGCCAAGCTCTTGCGGGTGCTGCAGGAGCGCGAGGTGCGGCGGGTCGGTGAGAACAAGACGCGGCCCATCGACGTGCGCCTGGTGGCCGCGACGCACCGCGATCTCTCGGCCGAGGTGAAGGCCGGGCGCTTCCGCGAAGACCTGTTCTTTCGCCTCAAGGTGGTGGCGCTCGGGGTGCCCCCTCTGCGCGAGCGCCCGGAGGACATCGTGCCGCTGGCGAAGGTCGCGCTGCTCGAGGCCGCGACGCGCGCGAAGGTTCCACCGAAGGAGCTGTCGGCGGCGGTGAGCCGCGCGCTCCTCGAGTACCGCTGGCCCGGGAACGTGCGCGAGCTGTTCAACGCGATGGAGCGGGCCGCCGTGCTCGCCGAGCGGCGCACGCTCCAGCCCGAAGACCTGCCCGACGAGGTGCGGGCGCCGGCCCCGGAGCCGGTGTCCGAGGGCGCGGGTCAGACGCTCGAGGTCATCGAGCGCGGGGCCATCTTGTCGGCGCTGGCGGCCGAGCACGGGAACCGCGCGAAGACGGCGCAGCGCCTCGGCATCGGTCCAGCGACGCTGTTCCGCAAGCTCAAGCAGTACCAGGCCGAGGGCCACACGGTGGTGCCAGCGAACGGCTGAGGCCTCTCGCGACGACGCACTCCCACCCGGGCGTGTCCTCTGCGGCCGCGAGGGCCTGGCATCACCCGAAGACGGCGGCCGGCGACCTCATTTCCGCTAGCCCAGACACTCGCGCACGGTGGTGCCAGCCAGCGCCATCGCGGCAGCTCGTCCGCCGAGGCTCAACCACCGTCACCGGCGTCGTCGTGCGTCAGCTCGCTCAACGGGCGCTCCCACTCGAGCTCGTCACCACCGTCGGCCCAGGACACCGCGCGCGTGCGGCTGACGCGCGCACCATTCAGCCTTCCCTGGCACGACAGGTACGCTTCCTTCAGGAAGGGGTTCACCGCCATGACGTCGCAGGCCACGTTCGTCTCCTGGGCCTTCGCGTTGGCGCGCTCCGCGCGCAGGCACCGTTCGACCTCGCCCCGGCCCGAGCGCTCCAAGCTGGCGAGCGTGCCTCCATCGGGCAGCCTGCGGACCCACGGAGTCTCGTGCTCGCAGTCGAATGGGTCTGGTTCCCAGCCAGAACGATCGATGAGCTCGAGCACCACGCCCCCATCGGGCTGCTGGAGGCCCTCGAGGTGCTGCCAGCTCCCCGAGCACGAACCGCCCCACATCTGCCACGCACAGAGTTCGAGCACCTCGGAGCAGCCAGCTGAGTCAGGGGCCCGGAGGCGCACACAAAGGACGCCTCGCTTCTCCAACTGGCTCATCGCGCGAGTCGAGAAGGCCAGCCCGTGGCGCCGACTCCACGCCTCGGCTGCTTGCCGCCGCTGCGCGACGTGAGGCGCGGTGAACGAGGGTCCTGCCGCGAGGATGAGGAGCGGGACGAGGTGGTGCATGGCGAGCCGTCTGACCGCAACGGCCCACCTCGAGTTCCTCGCGACTCGGCTGGCGCATCACCCACGTGGCTCGCCGGCCGCGCAGCCTTCGCGACATCGGGGCGTCCACGGGCCGTGGCGAATCAGACGAGGCTGATGAAGCGCTGCTCGCGCAGCTGCCCGAGCAGCTCGCCGGCCGAGTCCGGGTCGAGGCCGTGCGTGCGCATGAGGCGGCCCGTCGCTTCGTCGAGCGTCACCGGGCGCTGACAGGCCTCGAGCGCCGCCAGCACCACGGCGCCGTTCTCGGCGGGCTCGACCATCGCGTCGTCGAAGGTCCGTGGGTCGAGCGTCGGCGCGACCGCCAGCCCGAGCCCCAGGTACGAGCGCAGCACCGTCACCGGCACGCCCTGCACCTTCGTGGGCACCTTGTATCGGCCCAGCCAGTCTCCGAGCGGCACCTCGCGGCGGCCGAGCAGCGTCGTCTTCACCTTCGAGCGCCCCGTCACCACCGGCGTCCGCGCGGCGGTGAAGTCGGCGATGGTCGCGTCGAGCTGCGCGCAGTTCTGCTGCACGGCCTTCTCGAGCGCCGCGTCGCGGAAGGTGATCATCGGAATGCCCTTGCGCACCGTGCCGCGCTTCGAGAACCAGCCGAGGAAGTCGTCGAAGGTGACGGCGTCGGAGTGCATCTCGAACCGGTCGGGGTGCGACGTCACCAGCGCGCCGGGCTGCGACTGGAGCCGCTGGTAGCCCACCTTGCAGCCGCGCCTCAGCACCTTCTCCATGAGCGCGTGCTCCTGCTTCAGGCTCGTCGAGGTCGCGAAGGGCAGGCCTGCGATGCCGCACACCTCGAGCTCGAGGTTCGGGTACTTCAGACAGTCGTCGATGGCGCGAAAGAGCGCCTCGTCGGTGGGGCACGGCTTGAGCAGGCCCTTGCCCATGAGCTCGAGGCGCTGCGACTCGCCGAAGCAGCCGATGTCGAGGATGAGGGCGACGCGGTCGAAGCGCTCGGACAGCTGCCGCACCAGCTCGGGCGCGGGCACGCCCCACAGGAAGTACGTCGTCGCGCGGTGCTTGAGCTCGAGGCCCGGCCAGACGTCGCAGAGGTACGGCGTCGAGCCTCCGGGGAAATCGTAGCGGTACTGCCAGATGTGCTTGTCGATCTCCCGGTGGTCCTGGCGCACCGGCTCGACGGGCCGAAGGAAGGGGTTGGGCCGCCCGAAGGACAACCGCTGCGCCGCCCGCCGCCCACCGCAGTACACGCACGACTGGTCGCAGCCCTTGCCCGGCGCCACCCAGCCCGAGAAGCCGCCGAGGTCGAGCTGCGAGAGGAAGATGTCGTCGAAGTGCGAGTAGAAGACGTCGGCGTTCGCTTCGCTCTGCACGTAGTCGAAGGCCGACTTGCGGGGCGCGCCATCGGCTCCGCGCCGGGCGACGTTGGGCACCTCTGCGAGGCCGCGGCAGAGCGCGAGGAAGGGCACCTCACCGTCCCCGAGCACCACGTCGTCGAAGCAGTCGAAGGCGAGCAGCTCGCGCCACCACAGCGCCGCCGAGTTGCCTCCGAGCACGACGCGGATGCGCGGGTCGACCTTGCGCACGGTGCGGGCGATGACGAAGGCGCGGTGCACGTGCAGGTACCACTTCAGGCTGATGCCGACGACGGCGGGCTTGACGTGCGCGATGAGGGCCTTGAGCGTGCGCTGCAGGTCCTCTTCGGTCTGGTCTCCGTCGTAGAGGCGCACGTACGCCTCGACGCCGTGCCGGCGCAGGTAGCCCGCGAGGTAGAGGATGCCGCAGGTGGCTTCGCCCTTGCCGGCGCCGACGAGCAGAACGGGTCCCGGGCCCATCACGTCACCGCCGCTTCGAGCGGTCGCGCCGCGTCGCTTCCGCCTCGTCGAGGAAGTCGCCCGAGAAGGCGAACGGGAGCAGCTCTCCCACCGTCGTCTCGAGCACGTCGCCCTTCAGCGTGCGCGAGCGCACCGGCACCTCGGGGTCGGCGAACTCGGCGAGCACCTGGCGACACACACCGCACGGCGGAACGGGGCGGGAATGGTCGACGACGATGGCCACGCGGCGGGGGGTGCGGCCCTGCAGCACCATCGCGCCGATGGCGTTGCGCTCGGCGCAGACGGTGAGGCCGTAGCTCGCGTTCTCGACGTTGCAGCCCGAGACGATGGAGCCGTCATCACACTCGATGGCGGCGCCGACGTGGAACTTCGAGTACGGCGCGTGGGCCTTCCGGCGGGCCTTCTCGGCGGCGCTCCACAGCTTCGACCAGCTTCGCTCCGGCATCGTCGGCGCAGCATTCCACACCTTCGGCAGACGTCGTGTTTTTCGGGTGGCCGCCCTGCTAGGCGGTGAGGCCATGACGCTCCCTCGTGAACAGGTGGCCCTCATCACCGGCGGCAGCCGCGGCGTCGGCCGGGCGCTCTCGCTCCGGCTCGCCCGGCAGGGCTTTCACATCGTCTCGACCTATCGACGCGACGCCGACGCCGCGAAGTCGCTCGAGGCCGAGGTGTCGGCGCTCGGCCGGCGCTGCGTCACCCTGGTGGCCGACCAGCTCGAGCCCGACTCGCTCGGGCCGGTCTTCACGCGCATCGGCGAGACGTTCGGGTACCTCGACGTCTTCGTGGCCAACGCGGCCTCGACGAAGTTCTCGCCGCTGATGGACGTGAAGGCCCACCAGATGGACAAGACCTTCAACGTCACCGTGAAGTCCTTCCTCCTCGCGGCGCAGCAGGCGGTGCCGCTGATGAAGGGCCGTGGCGGGCGCATCGTGGCCGTGTCGGGCATGGACTCGCGCATTCCCCTGCCCTTCCACGGGCTGCTCGGCGCGATGAAGGGCGCGATGGAGATTCTGGTGAAGTACCTCGCCGCCGAGCTGGCGTCGGAGCAGATCCGCGTCAACGCGGTGAACCCCGGCTACATCGACACCGACTCGTCGCGCTTCTACGTGGGCGACCAGTGGCCGAAGCTCGAGGCCGAGATGAAGTCGCAGGTGCCGAACGGGTACATCGCGCCGGCCGACGAGATCGCCTCGACCATCGAGTGGCTGTGCCTGGAAGGCTCGAAGTACGTCAACGGCACGACGCTGAACGTCGATGGCGGCCTCGAGGTGAACTACCAGATGTACCTGTCGTCGAAGCTCTAGCGTGCGCGGCCTCACCACCGCCTGGTTCTGGCTCGTCGTCGCGCTCACCCTGCCGGTGTGTTTCTGCCTCGCGGTGGGCGTGTTGCTCGTCACGGCACCGTTCGACCGGCGCCGCCGGGCGCTGCACCACGTCGTCACCTTCTGGTGCCACCAGTACCTGAGGGCGTGTTGGCCCTTGTGGCGCGTGCGCGTCGAGGGCCGAGAGCTGTTGCCGAAGGGCCCCTGCGTGCTCATCGCCAACCACCAGTCGATGGCCGACATCCTCGCGTTGATGGGGCTGCGCTACCCGTTCAAGTTCGTCTCGAAGGCGTCGCTGTTCGACATTCCCTTCATCGGCTGGCTCATGCGGCGCATGCACTACGTGGCCATCGAGCGGGGCAAGCTGCCCTCGACGAAGGAGATGCTGGCGCGGTGCGAGGCGCTCCTTCGCGCGGGAGAGCCGGTGCTCATCTTCCCCGAGGGCACGTACGCGTCGGGGCCACAACGAATCCGCTTCAAGCGCGGAGCCTTCACCCTGGCGCAGACCTGCCAGGTGCCGCTGGTGCCAATCGTGGTGCAGGGGACGAGCGAGCTGGTGTTCGAAGACGGGCCGACCTTCGCCGCGCGGAGCGACGTGCGCGTGACGGTGATGCCGCCGATGCCGCCGCCCGGGCCGACCGACAGTGACGAGGCGTTCGCGCGAACCCTCGAGCGGCACTACGCCGAGTGGTTGGGGCAGCCGTTTCCGCCGCACCCGTGAATATTCTGTCGCGCGTTTCGTCGGCCTTGGCGTTCTCATGCGCCCACTCAGCCTGCCGCTCATCTGCCTCGCCTCGGCCGCCCTCGCCCAGACCGTGTACTCGTGGACGGACGACGAGGGCGTCGTTCACTTCACCGACTCATTGGCGCAGGTGCCGCGCTCGGCCGCTCCATCGGCGACGTTGCTGCCGAAGGACGCGAAGAAGGCGAGTGAGGCCGACGAGCCACCGCTGCGCGCGTTCGACAAGCCCTTCTGGCGACGCGACGTGCCGGCCTGCAAGAAGGCGCTCGAGCATGCGGTGCAGCGCCGGGTGGCGTTGAAGGAAGCCGAGGCGAAGCTGAACGCACTCAAGCGCGAGTTCGAGCCGTGCCAGCGCTACCTCGACATCTGCTGGAGCCGGAACCTCTCGCGGCCCACGTGGGAGCGCGAGTGCCGGGCGCGGCCCGCGGCGTGCGACCTGCCAGTGCCTGCGCAGGAACAGCTCGTTCAGGAGCTCCGTGACGAGGTCGATGGCCTGCCGGAGTGGCTGGAACGCATGGGGCAGTGGGGCTGCGTCAAGTAGCGCTCGCCCGCGTCGGCATGCGCGCGCCAGGCTGCCGAGACGATTCGTCGTTGACCAGACGCTCTTCCGCGCTGGCCTCCGGCCCCCGTCAGAGTGGTGAGCCGACCCGGTAGACCGGCACCACGTTGAGCTGTGGATCGGCCGACGGGTGACGCGACGAGAAGAACCGCAGCCGCGCCGATGGGTCCTTCGCGAAGTCGGGGTTCTTCAGGCGCGCTTCGAAGTCCGCGCGCACGCCGGCGTCCTGCAGCAACTCTCGCGCGAACGCTTCGGTGAGGTAGTCCTCGAGGTATTCCTTCTGTTCGAGGTGTGCGTTGAAGAAGCCCCACGCGAGGAAGGACTCGGGCGAGGCGGGCTCGAGCAGGTGCAACGCGAAGAGGAGGCGCGCCTGCGCCGCGGGGACGAAGAGGCTCCCGGCAGGGAGGTCGAGGTCGACCGGCGCCCACACGCCATCTCGCGCCGTGACCGTGAGCCTCCCCTCGTACGGCGTCGCACGGAACTTCGGCTCACTCAGGCGAAACCGCTCGACGGCGACGGCCTTGCGCTCCTTCGGCAGCCGACTGAAGACGACTCCGTGGAGCGCCAGCTTGTCGGCGACCCAGGCCGCATGCGGCGGCGGAATCACCCAACCGCCCCGTGGCGCCTTCACGGTGAGCGACGGCTTCAGCTCATCGAAGTACGGCACGCGCCACGTCTCGGGCTTCGTCTCGTCGTACTTCACCCACGGCTGACTCGAGATGGTCGACGGCTCGCGCGTGTACGCGTAGCCCTTGAAGTCGATGAGCCGTGACGTCTTCGTGGGCTCCCAGAGCAGCACGACGTCTTCACCGGCGCGCCTGGCGTCCGCGGCGTCCGCTGCCTTCGCGGCGGAGAGCCAGGCCGGGCCGTTCGTCGCCGCGAGCTCGAGCAGCCCCAGACACACGTCGTACGTCGCCGTCACCCGCGTGCGGTAGTCCTTCCACGAGTGCGTCTCGACCAGCAGCCCGAAGCGGTTGTGCGCTGCCCAATAGGCGTTGCTGAAGCGCGGCGGAGGCCAGCCGTAGGCGAAGCCGCTGGCCGGGTCGTCCTCCTTGTTGAACGACGGGTAGAAGTTCACCGGCAGGTGCGCCTTCGCTTCGAGGCGCGTGAACAGCACGTCACGCAGGGAAACGCCGAGCGCGCGGAGCCCCTCGGGCCCATGCGTCGAGGGCTCGAAGGTGATGGACACGTCGTGCTGAAACTTCGCGCCATCGGTGACGTGCAGATCGGCCGAGAGAATCGGGTCCCACCGCTGCAGGAGTCGCAGCATCGCCTGCATCTCGGGCGCCTCGGCCTTCGCGTAGTCGCGGTTCAGGTTCAGGTTCTGCGAGGTGACGCGCCAGCCCATCTCTTTCGGCCCCACCTGGTTCGGCCGCTGGTTGGGTCCGAAGCGCTCGTGGCCGTCGACGTTGAAGACCGGGACGAAGACGAGGGTCACTTTCGCCAACGCACCGGGAGCGACGCGGCCTTCGAGCACGTCGCGCAAGAGCCAGAAGCCCGCGTCCTTGCCGTCGATCTCTCCTGCGTGGATGCCGCCCTGCAGGAACAGCACGGGCCGGCCCTTCTTCGCCGCCACCTCGGGCGTCAGCACGCCGTCGGCGCTGGCGACCAGCGCGAGCATCGGCCTGCCGAGCGGTGTCACGCCAAACCGGTCACAGCGCACCTTGCCGGGGAAGGCCTTCGGGAACGCGGCACACAGCGCCTCGACCTCGGCGAAGCGGCCGGTCTCGGTGAAGCCGCTGCGCTCGGCGTGGGTGCTCAACGAAGGCGCGGCCGCGAGGAGCGCGAGGAGGAACGTCATGGGCGCGGCACCGAAGCAGAAACCGGCAGCGCTGTCAGGGACGTCAGCGGGACCGCGGTGTCGATGAGCGGCTCCTCTCGGTCGACGCGCTCACATCACGAGGTGCGAGCGTTCGTCCCTCGCATCGGCCACCCCTCGCGCAGCACGAAGAGGCTGAAGGTGATGGCGTACGCTCCGATGACGTCGATGGTGTAGTGCAGGTGCGCGAAGAAGAGGCTCGTCACCACCAGCACGTGCGAGGCGAGCATCGGCCAGCGCAGCTTCGGGTGCGGCCACACGTAGAGCAGCAAGAGCAGCGTGGTCGCGGTGTGGCCCGAGAAGAACAGATCCTTGATGAGGTAGACGCGCGCGCCCGAGTCCGGCGCGAAGAAGCCGAACGGCGTCATCAGGTCGAGGAAGGCCCGCCAGCGCGCCTCGAGGTCCATGCCGACGTGCAAGTCCGGACCGCGCACCGGGCCCAGGCCCGTCGCCACGATGCAGACGCCGCGCACCAGCGCCACCAGGCCCGACGACACCATGTAGCGGATGAAGCGCGCACCATCGGCCGCGAAGAGCGCCAGCGCGATGGGCACGTAGGCGACGAGCCAGAGAATGTAGTTCCACCGGTCGACCCACGGCAGGTACGGCACACGCTCGAGCACGAAGTCGGGCAACG
>JALOQF010000031.1 GCA_025459425.1 Myxococcaceae bacterium
GGGCTGGTGCAGCAGTTGCGCGACGTCGGCGCCGGCCGCGAGCCAGGCCCTCTGGCGGCGATGGGCGCCGACGAGCTGGCCACGCTCGCGCGCGAGACGAACGCGATGACGCTCGAGCTGCGGGCGACGCGCGAGGCGCTCGAAGAAGAGCACCAGGCCCGCCTGCGCGCCGTCGAGCAGCTCCGCCACGCCGACCGCCTCACCACCGTCGGCCGCCTCGCCACCGGGCTCGCGCACGAGCTCGGAACGCCGCTGTCCGTCATCGCCATCAAGGCCGACCGCCTGCGGGAAGACGAGCGCGCCTCGCCCGGCATGAAGGCCCAGGCGCTGGTGATTCGTGACCGGGTCGAGTTCATCCGCACGCTGGTGCGGCGGGTGCTGCAGTTCGGCCGGCCGATGCCGCCCATGCGCCGGCAGGTCGACCTCGAGGCGCTGGCGCGCGAGGTGGTGGCGATGGTGGCGCCGCTCGCCACCAAGCGCGGCGTGACCGTGCACGTCGAGCCCAGCGAGCCGGGCGTGGCGCTCGCGGTCGACCCGCACCAGGTCGAGCAGGTGTTCAGCAACCTGCTGGTGAACGCCTTTCTCGCCTCGTCGCCGGGCCAGGTGGTGACGCTCGGGCTCGGGTGGGCGCCGCGGGACGTCGACGGCACGCCGCGCGACTGCGTGGTGGTGACCGTGCGCGACGAGGGCGTGGGCATGAGCGACGAGGTGCGCGCGCACGTCTTCGAGCCCTTCTTCACCACCCGCGCCGTCGGCGAAGGCACGGGCCTGGGCCTGTCGGTGTGCTGGGGTATCGCGCGCGACCACGGCGGCTGGCTCGAGGTCGAGTCCGAGCTGGGGAAGGGCAGCACGTTCTCGTTGGTTCTCCCGTCGTTCCACCCCGAGGAGGTCGCACATGCAGCCACGCCCCACGCCACCCGTCGCGCCGCTGCGCCGGCTGGCTGACCATTCCCGCCCGCGCGTCATCCTCGCCGAAGACGACGAGGTGCTCCGCGAGACGCTCGTCGAAGAGCTGCTCGCCCGCGGCTACGAGGTGCGGCTCGCCTCGAATGGTGTCGAGCTGACGGACGCGGTGCTCGAGGCGGTGCAGGGTCGCGCGCCGGTGCCAGACGCCATCGTGTCCGACGTGCGCATGCCGGGGGCCACCGGCCTCGAGGTGCTCGAGCTGCTGCGGCGCTACGACTGGCGCGTGCCGGTGGTGCTCACCACCGCTTTCCCCGAGTATGAGCTCGAGGTCGAGGCGCTGCGGCTCGGCGCCAACGAGGTGCTCGAGAAGCCGCTCGACCTCGAGCGCTTCCGCCGGGTCGTCGCCGAGGCCGTGAGCTGACGGTCAGCCCAGCAGCTTGCGGAACACCTCGATGGAAACCGTGTACGGCGGGTAGCGCACCTTCAGGTCGAGGGCCCACGGCTTCTTCACCACCGTCTTGTGGTGGGTGAAGGCGTCGAAGCTCGCCTTGCCGTGGTAGCTGCCCATGCCCGAGGGGCCGACGCCGCCGAAGGGCATGCCCGAGGCGATGTGCAGGAGCACGTCGTTCACCATCGCGCCGCCGCTCGACGTCCTGGCCAGAATGCGGTCGGCCGTCTCAGACGAGCTGGTGAAGGCGTAGAGCGCGAGCGGCTTGGGGCGCGCCCGCACGAAGTCGATGGCCTCGTCCATCGAGCCGACCTCGACGACCGGGAGCATGGGGCCGAAGATCTCTTCGTTCATCAGCGGTGAGGCGAGGTCGACGTCGACCAGCACCGTGGGCTCGAGGTACTTCTGGGCCTCGTCGCTCGTGCCGCCGAAGGCCACGCGCCCGCCCTTCATCAGCGTGGTGAGCCGCTGCAGGTGCCGCGTCGAGATGATGCGGGCGTAGTCGCGGCTCTGCTTCGGGTCGTCGCCATAGAAGCCCTTCACCGCCTGCTGGCAGGCCTCGACGAAGCGCTGCTTCACGGCCTGGTGGACGAGCGCGTAGTCGGGGCCGATGCAGGTCTGCCCCGCGTTGTACGTCTTGCCCCACATGATGCGCCGCGCGGTCGTCTCCAGGTCGGCGTCGCGGTCGACGAGGCACGGCGACTTGCCGCCCAGCTCGAGGATGACGGGCGTGAGGTGCTTCGAGGCGGCCTCCATGACGATCTGCCCCACGCGCGTCGAGCCGGTGAAGAAGATGACGTCCCACTTCTCGGCGAGGAGCTGCTGGCTCGTCTCGGGCCCGCCGTGCACCACCGTGACGTAGCCGTCGTCGCCGAAGGCATGACGCAGCACCTTCTCGAGCACGGCCGAGGTGGCGGGGGCGAGCTCCGAGGGCTTGAGCACGAGGTTGCAGCCGGCGGCGATGGCGCCCACCAGCGGCGAGGTGCCGAGCTGGAAGGGGTAGTTCCACGGGCTGATGATGAGCGCGGTGCCGAGCGGCTCGGGCACCTGCAGGCCCGTGCCCGGCCAGAACGTCATCGGCAGGCTCCGGCCGACGGGCTTCATCCAGTCCTTCAGGTGCTTCAGCGCGTGCTTGAGGTCGACGTACACGAGGCCCACCTCGGCCGGGTACGCCTCGTAGACCGACTTGCCGAGGTCGGCCTTCAGCGCCCCGAACACCTCGGGCTCGTGCAGGCGCATGCTGGCCTCGAGCGCACGCAGCCGCTCACGACGGAACTCGTACGGGCGGGTGACGTCGCTGCGGAAGTACGTGCGCGCCTTCTCGACGAGCGGGGCGATGGGGTTCAGGCGAATCGGGTCTCGCATGGCGTGGAGCACCGTAGTCCTTCGCGTCGGGCCGTGCATCGCAGCCCGAGCGCTCCCACGTCCTCCGACATGCGCTGGGCGATCGCTGCCGTGGCTCGGCCGGTTGGTGGGACACCTCGATTCGGCCCGAGTCGCCGGGGCGCGACCCACCCAGCACGTCTGGCCGACCCGCCCCGTGAACCCTGATTCCGGGTCGAAGCAGGTGGTCTGGCGGTTGCTGTGGCCTCGGAGCATGAGAACGCACCTCTCGCACTTCTCTCCCGAGAGGGGTTGGGAGCAATTGCCCTCGTCCCCGCTCCCACCGGACCTGGTGTTGCTTTTCGGCGGCCGCGAGGTGCTCCAGCGGGGTGAGGCGCTCGACACCCTCGCCGCCTGCTTGCCGCGCGAGCGCTTCTTCGGGTGCAGCACGGCGGGGGAGATCGACGAGGCGACCGTCTCGGACGGCACCGTCGTCGCCACCTCGATCTGGCTCGACAAGTCGCGCCTCGTCTTCGCGAGCGTGTCGATCGACCGTGACGGGGGCGGGTCTGCCGAGGTGGCCGGTCGAGAGCTCGCGAAGCGGCTGGCCGTCGAGGGGCTGCGCCACGTCTTCGTCTTGAGCGATGGCACCCGGGTCAACGGGACGCAGCTCGTCGAGGGCCTCACCGCTGCGCTGCCGCCGCACGTCTCGCTGAGCGGCGGACTCTCGGGAGACGGTGAGGCGATGCGCGAGACCGTCGTCTGTCACGCCGGCGAGCTCACCTCGGGGCTGGTGACCGGCATCGGCTTCGCCGGTGAGATCCGCGTCGGCACGGGCAGCATGGGCGGGTGGGACGCCTTCGGCCCCATTCGGAAGGTGACGCGCGCCTCGGGCAACGTGCTCTTCGAGCTCGATGGAGAGCCGGCGCTCACGCTGTACAAGCGGTACCTCGGCGAGCACGCCGCCACGCTCCCGGCGGGCGCGCTGCGGTTTCCGTTGAAGTTGGTGACCGCCGAGAACGTGCCCGTGGTGCGCACCATTCTCGGGGTCGACGAGGCGACCCAGTCGATGACCTTCGCCGGCGAGCTGCGCGAAGGCTCCGACGTGCAGTTGATGCGGGCCAACTTCGATCGCCTCGTCGCCGCTGGAGAGCACGCCGCCGAGGCCAGCCTCAGCCCCGTGGGGCGCCCCGAGTTCGCCATTCTGGTGAGCTGCGTGGGGCGGCGGCTCGTGCTCAAGCAGCGCGCCGAAGAAGAGGTCGAAGCGGTGCGCGCCGTGCTGGGGCAGGGCGTCTCGACCACCGGCTTCTATTCGTACGGAGAGCTCGCTCCCTCGACCAGCGGCGCGCGCTGCCAGCTCCACAACCAGACGATGACGGTCACCACGTTCGCGGAGTAGCCGTGCATCCCCTCCTTCGTCGTCAGCTCAACCGGGTGTTCAAGGGTGAGCCGCCCAGCTCCCCCGAGCTCAGGGCCTTCATCGAGGCGGTCGACGCGGCCTACCAGGGGTACGACACCGACCTGCAGCTGCTGGAGCGCGCGGCGGCGCTGGCGGCGCGGGAGACCGAGGAGCGATACCGCGCGCTGCAAGAGGACATCGCCCAGCGTCAGCGCGCCGAGTCGGCCCGCGAGGGCTTCTTCCGGACCTCGCCCGACATGGTCGCGGTCGTCGACCAGTCGTTCCGGTTCGTCGAGCGGAACGACGGGTGGCGCCGCGACCTCGGCTACGACAACGCCACGCTCGACCGGGTGTCGGTGATGTCGCTCATCCACGCCGATGACCGCGACCGCGTGCGCGCCGAGGCGATTCGCGTACAGGCGGGCGAGACGAGCCAGGCCTTCGAGTTCCGGGTCAAGCACGCGTCGGGCGCCTGGCGCTGGCTGTCGGTGGCGTCGTGTCGGGGCCACGACGGGTGCTTCTACGTCGTCGGTCGCGACGTGACCGAGCAGCGGCGCATGGCGAGCGAGCTCGCGCAGAGCCACAAGCTCGAGGCCGTCGGACAGCTCGCGTCGGGCGTGGCGCACGAGATCAACACCCCGGTGCAGTACGTCGGTGACAACCTCGACTTCGCCGCCGATGGCTTCAAGCAGGTCTTCACCTACCTCGACGCCGCGCACGCCGTGCTCGCGCCCGAGCAGCGCGCGTCGTTGGCCGACCTGGCCCGCACCTGCGAGCTGGACTACTTCCGCGACGAGTTGCCCAGCTCGCTCAAGGCCGCGCGGGACGGCGTGCGGCGGGTCGCCGAGCTCGTGCGCGCGCTGAAGGAGTTCGCGCACCCCGACGCGCACGAGAAGAGCGACGCCGACGTGAACCGCATTCTCGAGCGCACCATCACGCTGGCGCGAGGCGAGACGAAGCACGTCTGCGCGGTGACGACCTCGCTCGAGGCCACCCAGTTCGTCCGCGCGCACGAGGGCAGCCTCAGCCAGGTGTTCTTGAACCTCATCGTGAACGCGGCGCACGCCGTCGAAGAGGTCACCTCGCGAGAGGGCCGCGCCGCCGAGCACCGCATCAGCGTCGTCACGCGCGACGAGCCGGGCGCGGTGCTGGTGTCCATCTCGGACACGGGGTGCGGCATTCCCGACGCCATTCGAGACCGCATCTTCGAGCCGTTCTTCACCACCAAGCCGATGGGCAAGGGCACCGGGCAGGGCCTGCCGCTCGTGCGCCGTGTGGTGACGAGCCACGGCGGTACGCTCGAGGTCGACTCGGCGCCCGGCCGTGGAACCACCTTCTCCATCCGGCTCCCCTGCGAGGCCCGTTCTCCGTCGGGCGTGAGGCGCGCGGCATGACGCTCCGGGTGCTGCTGGTCGACGACGAGCCGGCCATCGTCGATGCCCTCAAGAAGGCGCTGCGGCGCTGGCGAGACCGGCTCGAGGTCGACGGCGTCGTGGGCGGCCGGGCCGCGGTGCGCGCGCTCGACGAGGTGGCCTACGACGTCGTCATCACCGACGCGCGCATGCCCGAGGTCGACGGCGAGGCGGTGCTGACCTTCGCCCGCACGCGGCGGCCGGCGACGCTGCGCCTGGTGTTGTCGGGGCAGGTCGACGCCCGCACCGCGCACCGGCTCGCGCTCATCGCGCACCAGTTCCTGCCGAAGCCGACGACCGCCCCCGCGCTGGTGGCGGCCATCGACGACGGGCAGCAGCTCCTGGCGCTGTTGGCCGATGAGTCGACGCGCGCCGCCGTGCTGGGGCAGCGGTCGTTGCCGGTGCCGCCGCGGGTGTACCAGCGCATCTGCTCGCTCTGCGAGAGCCAGACGGCCTCGCTCGACGCCGTCGCCGACACGGTGCTCTCGGAGCCTGCCATCGCGGCCTCGGTGCTCCGGCTCGCCAACTCGGCCTTCTACGGCGCGAGCGTCGAGGTCGCGAGCGTGGCGGGGGCGGTGCGCATTCTCGGGCTCGCGAGGTTGCGCGAGCTGGTGCTGGTGGCCGAGCTCTTCGCCTTCGACGACCCGCTCGGGTTGCTCGACACCCTCAGCGCGCGGTGTGTTCAGCGGGCGAAGGCGGCGCGCCTGCTGACGGCGGGAACGCCCCTGACCGAGCTCGCCAGCGAGGGCGCCCTGCTCTCGGAGGTGGGCGTGCACGTGCTCATCTCGCGCGACGCGCAGGCCTATCGGTTGGTGTGGGACGCGCACGCGCGCGGAGACGGTGCGCTGGCCGCCCTCGAGCGGCCCGTCTTCGGCACCACGCACGGCGAGGTCGGCGCGGTGTTGCTGGGCCTGTGGCGGCTCCCCCAGGCGCTGGTGAACGTCGTCCGGTACGCGGCCGAGGTGCCGGGGCCCGACGCGCTCCTCGACGCCCGCACGGCGGTCTCGCTCGTCGTGCAGGCCGAGGGCGAGGCCAGCCTCGGTGGGCCGTCGGCGAAGACCGAAGCGCTCGCCGTGCAGCTCGGCGTCGCCGGGAAGCTGCCGGCCCTGTGGGACGTGTTGCGCGCGCCCAGCCCGCTCGGCGCGCTGTCGAGGGAAGCCGCATGAGCCACGCCGTCCTGTGTGTCGACGACGAGCCGCACATTCTCGCCGGGCTCGAGCGCAACCTGCGCAAGGTGTGCCCCCTCGAGACGGCCGTGGGCGGCCGGGCGGCGCTCGACGTGTTGCGCCGGCGGCGCGACTTCGCGGTCATCATCTCCGACATGCGCATGCCCGAGATGGACGGGGCGTCGTTTCTCGACCAGGCCCGGCTGCTCGTTCCCGACGCGATTCGCATCGTGTTGACCGGCGAGGCCGACCTGGGCGCCGTCGTCGCGGCCATCAACCGCGGTCACCTGCATCACTACCTGCGCAAGCCCGTCGAGCGCAGCGACCTCGAGGCGCTGATGGAGCGGTGCTTCGTCGAGTACGACGCCCGGCTCGAGTCGAGAGCGGCGGTGCTGTCGTCGCTCGGCGCGGCGACCCGCGTCGTGACGGCCGCGCTCGAGGCCCGGCACCCGCTCGCGGCCGCGCACGCCGACCGGGTCGCCGTGCTCGCCACCCGGCTCGCCGAGGCCTTCGGGTTGGCGTCGCTGGGCGTCATCGAGATCGTCGCGCGGCTCTTTGCGCTCTCACGGCTGCAGCGCAGCCCGGCCCTCGACCGGGCCATCGACGACATGCTCGCGCACCATGACGAGCTCGAGAGCGCGAGGCAGGCGCTGCGGGAGCTTCGGCTCAAGGCCGCGAACCCCTCGGTGATGGCGCGGCTCTCGCTGGCGGCCTGCCTCATCGACGAGCTCGACCAGGGCGGCGGCTCGGAAGAGACGAACGCGCTCCTCGAGGACCTGGTGGAGCCCCGCGTGCTCGATGCCGCGCGTGCCATGCGCCAGGCGGCGTGAAGCCCGGGGCCGTCGGCGATGCTCGAGCGCGGCTCAGGGCTCGCAAGCTGAGCGTGGGTCGGGCGAATCATCGGCGGCTCCGGAGCGATGGACATTTCGACTCCGAATCTCACGAGCGACTTCTCGACGCTGTCGACGACGGCGCCGGCTTCAACAGCACCGGCGTCTTGCTGACCGCGACCGGTTGGGCCGGGCGACTCATCGGGAAGGATGCGTCGGTCGGCGGCATGCTGTTCGGGCCACGGCTCGATTTCGCGGCTCGTCAGGCGAAGCTGACGGTAACCCTCCTCGGCGGCCCGTCGACGTCCCCGCAGGCGCCATTCCGACGTTTCTGGTCAGTGCGGGCTTCGCGACCGCGTTGTTCGGGAACAAAGAACTCGTCGACCATCGGGCCGTCACCTGGGGCCTCGAGGTTCGCGGGGGAATCGACGCGGGTCAGTCGATCTCTGCGGTGGGTTTCCTGCTGCTCCTCGTGAACGCAGACGTGAACTGGCTTCGATGACCAGGGCTGCCTCGGGTGTTTCTCTCGACTCCCAGTTGGGGGGAGAGAACGGTGGATGGTACAATCAAAACACCGGAGAAACACTACTCCCTGATCTGGAGCATGGCCCTCCCGGTCCTCATTGGGATTGGATTCCCATTCCACGCCGTGAGCAATACCGAGTCTTTCCCGAGGTCGAGTTGAGCCGAAGAACCCTGGTGATTCGAGATGAGATTCAGCCAACTTGACTCTGAAAGTATCAAAGCGTTTCGAGCGTATGTTTCGGCAAGTAGCCTCGGTGACTCAGGCGAAATCTCGAGAGTTGCTCGAGCTGTATCAGAGTCAAGCACTGACTTTCGACTGGTACTTGCGAGTCGCGCCTCATTGCCGACGCGGTTCGATCCAAGGCAGTCTTTGCATCAGTTCGGGCCGGAGTACCTGTGCGATCCATCGGAGGCTCGCAGGTTCGTCGCGGAGTCGTTCTTGTTGGGGGCGGGGGCTGAGACGGCGGAATTCTGCGTGACGAGCACACAACCGGTAGTCCGGTCTACCGATGAATGGGTGAAGTCCGAGCCTCTGTTCGTTGCTGAAAATGGGGGGCTTTGGGCTTCTGTTCCCGTCAGGCAAGGCCTGACTGCAATAGGTGCAGTTGTTGCGTTGAGCGAGGGCTATCCATCGGGGATTCTCGCGTTGCACAACGGTCCTCCTTGGATGCCGACGCGCATCCTCATGTTCGGCATTTCGGTCGCGGACGGTGAGACCTTCGTTGTCTGGCGTTAGTGTTTGTCGGTTCTGTCGTCGAAGCGGCGCACGGTTCGGCCCAGCGCCTGCTGCGCGGCGGCAGAAAAAGAGGAGTTTCAAAGTAGGAAACCAGAACCGGACCGGGGGAGCATCTTCCTGATTTCAGTGGCGTGGTCTCAAGCGGGCGAGGGGCAGGGCGTTGGCGTCGTCCACGAAGGCCGGGGCCGTCATCGATGCTCGAGCGCGGCTCAGGGCTCCGCCAGCACGCTGCCGGCCTCGACCTCGAGCTCGCGTGAAGCCACCCACACCCGGCTCTCGACCCGGTACCAGCCGGGCGATGTGACGCTGGGCAGGAAGAAGCGTGGTCGGTGCGCTTCGCCCGGGGCGAGCGGCCTGGGGCTCTCTCGGGTGACCTGCTCCACACGAATGCGGTCGCCCATCACATCACCCACGAGGCTGTTGGGGACGATCGCGGGCTCCGTCCCGCAGTTGAAGAACTCGGTGTCGACCGCCGCTCCAGCCCTGAGAATGCCCGAGGTGAGGACCGAGAAACGAACCTCGCAAGGAGCGCAACCGGTGAACGGGACGAGGGCCAGGACGAGCAGCGCGCGCACGTCTGGCTGGTAACGACCCGCGCCTGTCGAGACAAGGGGGCGCCCGCGAATGTGCCGCCGTCGTCCCGCCGATTCGGTAAACGGCTCGCCATGTCGCTGCGCCTCTTCACGCTCCTGCTCGTCCTCACGGCTGTGGCGTGCACGAAACGTGTCCCCAGCCCCACCGAGCGGCTCGACGACGCCGTAGCCGACGTCGCCGATGGTGACGCGCGCGCGCGGGCCTGGGCGCTCGCAGGCCTGCACACCCTGCTGTCTGGAGGCGCGGTCGACGCAGCCCGCACGCAGCTCGACACCGCGGTGCAGAAGGACCCGGCCGACCCCTACGCCCTGTACGGGCAGCTCCTGCTGGCCCAGCGCCAGGCCCGTGGCGACCGCGCCGTCGCCATCGCGCTCGACCTCATCGAGCGGGCGCCCGCGCATCCCCTGAGCGCCGTCGCTGCGCGTGTCGTGCTCGACCACGCGACGCAGGCCGTGGGCCTCGACGACGAGCTGCTCGCGCGGGTGCCGCCGCTCGTGCAGCGCGAGACCCTCGCCGACACCGCGCACCTGCTCCGCGCGGCCCTGGCTGCCATCGCCGAGGCTCGCGGCGACGACGCGCGCGTGGCCGCCACCCTCGCCGACATGGGCGTGCCGACGGCGATGACGGTGATGGGGCCCTTCAGCGCGTGGCACGTCGTCTCGATGGCGACGCCGACGCCCCTCGAGCGCGACGGCGCCATTCCCGAGTCCGTCATCGGCCCCTTCGGAGCGCTCACTCCCCGCGTGATGAAGGTAGCCGACGGCCGGCTCGCACTCTCGGGCGAGCCCGCCACTGGCGACGTCTACCTCTTCGCCGTCGACGTGACGGTGGCGAAGCGCGCGCGCTACGTGCTGCGCACCATCACCAGCATGGACCACGTGGCGACGCTCGACGGTACCGTGGTGCTGACGCGCTCGAGTTGGCAGCGCCCCGCGTCGTCGCTCTCGGCCCGGGCGCTCACGCTGCCGGCCGGCACGCACCGCCTCCTCGTGCGCGCCGCGAAGGAAGACCAGGCCGGGCACTTCCAGCTCGCGCTGCAGCGCCTCGATGGGCTCCCCGCCGAGGTGACGTTCGCGCCTGCCGTCGGAGCGCCGCCACAGTGGAATGGCGTGTCGCTCCTCGAGGACGTCGAGGGCGTCATGCCGAACGCGCATGACGTGCACGCGGCGCTCTCCGACGAGGCCTCCGACGCGCTCGCGCGCCTCATCGCCACCCGCGATGGACTCGGCCGCGACCGTGACGGTGCCCGCGCGATGCTCGACGGCGTGGCGCCCGCGCTCGACGGGCCGCTCGTGCGACTCCTGCGCGCCGAGCTCGACCTGTCGGACCGCTTCCTCGCGCCGAAGGTGGCCGCGGGCCGCGCCGCGCGAGACCTCGAATCGGCGCTCGCGAAGGACGACGGCCTGGTGGCGGCCCGCCTCCTGTCGGCGCAGCTCGCCCTCGACGACGGCCGGCAGACCGAGGCGCTCGAGGCCGTGCGGAAGGCGCGCGCGAGCCACACGCCGCCGTCGGCCGCCGTGCTGTGGCTCCAGGCGCGCATCGAGCTGGGGCTGGGCCTCGAGGCGCAGGCCGTGCTGACCGCGCGTGAGGCCCAGGCCGCGTGGCAGGGGCACTGCGAGGCGCTGGGGCTCGAATACGACGTGGCCCGGCGTCGCGACGCGGTGGCCGAGGCCGACGCGCTGCTCGAGAAGGCGAAGCGGTGCCCCAACGCCCCCTGGCGCCAGGCCGAGCACGACAAGACGCGCGGCACGCTCGAGGCGGTGGTGGCGACGTGGCGCGCACAGTTGGCCCGCGACGACAGCCAGGTGCAGGTGGCCTCGTCGCTCGCCAGCGCGCTCACGGCCTTGTCGCGCTTCGACGAGGCGGCTTCCGTGCTCGAGGCGGTGGCGAAGGCGTGGCCGCGCAACGCCCTGCTCCTCAAGCAGTTGGCCGACGTGCACGAGCTGGCCGGTCGTTCGAAGGAAGCGCTCGCGGTGCGCGAGCGGGCGCTCCTGCTCGATGGCGCCGACCTGCCGCTGCGTCGGGCCGTGGAGCGCGCGAAGACGGGCAAGGAGCTGCTCGACGCCTGGGCCATCTCGACCGAGGCCGCGCTGAAGGCCTACGAAGCAGCGCCCGGCGCCGAAGACGCGACGGCCGCGTTCCTCCTCGACGCGGCGGCCATCGAGGCCTTCCCCGACGGAACGCAGGTCGACCGCGTGCACATCATGCAGAAGGCGCTCGACCAGTCGGGCGTGCAGGAAGTCGCCGAGGTGCAGCTGCCCCAGGGCGCGGTGGTGCTGAAGCTGCGCACGCTGAAGCCCGACGGGCGCTCCCTCGAGCCCGAGAGCATCGAAGGGAAGGACGCGGTCAGCCTCCCCGGTGTCCAGGTGGGCGACGTCGTCGAGTACGAGTACCTGCTGGCGCACCCGACGCGCGGGCCCGGCCAGCCCGGCTTCACCGCGTCGAACTTCTACTTCCAGGTGGCGAAGCACCCGAACAACTGGAGCACCTACACCGTCATCGCGCCGAAGGGCTCGGGCCTCACGGTCGACGCGCACCAGGTGGGCCCGGTGGCGAAGGTGCGGGTCGAGGGCGACAAGGAGGTGTTCACGCACGAAGAGAAGCGGGTGCCGCCGTACATCCCCGAGCCCATGGGGCCGCCGTCTGGCACCGAGTGGTTGCCCTTCGTCTCGGTGGGCGCGGGCCAGCGCGGGAACGAGGGCGTGATGACGGCGTACGCCGACGCGTTCCTCGACCGCGGCGCCATCACGCACGAGGTGGCGCGCTTCGCGAAGGACGCGGCGAAGGACTCCAAAGGGCTCGACGCGGTGCGCGCGGTGTACGCCGCCGTGATGAAGAAGCTGTCGGGGCGGGACGCGGGCCTGTCGATGTCGGCGGCCGCGAGCGTCGGGCAGGACCGCGGGAGCCGCACCTGGTTGCTCCAGGCCTCACTCACGGCGCTGGGCTTCGACGCGCGCCTGGTGGCGGTGCGCGCCTTCTCAGCGGACCCCGCGCCGTACCTGTTCCCGAACGAGTCGTTGTTCCCCTATGTGTGCGTGCGCGTGCTCGTCGACGGACAGCCGGTGTGGCTCGACGCGATGGTGCGCTTCGCGCCGTTCGGCGAGCTGCCCGAGTTCGCGATGGGCGAGCGGGAGGCCTGGGTGTTGCCGCGGCCCGGTGAGGTGCCCGAGCGCACCACCACGCCGCCCCGCACGAGTCAGCCGAGCAAGACGGTGGTGCTGACGGCGTCGCTCGACGAAGACGGCGTGCTGAAGGGCGAGGGCGTCGAGACGTATGGCGGCTACGAGGCCGCCCAGCTGGCCGAAGCGCTGGAGCAGCTGTCGGTCGAGCAGCGCAAGCAGGCGCTCGAGCAGGCCCTGTCGCGCATGTTCGGCGGGGCCGACCTCGAGCAGGTCGACGTCGAGGCGCCGCGTGAGGTGGGCGCGTCGGTGAAGGTGTCGTACCGCTTCTCGGCCAGCCGCTTCGCGCGCAAGGAAGGCAACACGCTGGTGCTGGGCGCGCTCACGTTCCCGTGGAACCTCGGGCGCCGCTACCTCGTGCTCGGCCAGCGGGTGACGCCGCTCTTCCTCGAGTCGAGCGAGTCGACGGTGTCGAAGGTGACGCTCACGGTGCCCGAGGGCTACCGACTCAAGGACGGCGGCAGCGACCTGAAGACGTCGTGTGACTGGGGCCGCTTCGTGCGCCGCGAGTCGCAGGCCGGGCGCGTCATCACCGTCGAAGAAGAGGCCCAGGTGACGCAAGCCCGCGTGCCGGTGAAGGACTACGAGAAGTTCGGCCAGTTCGCCGGCGAGGCCGACCTGCTGCAACTGCGCGACGTGTTGCTGGTGAAGTGAGGCGAAGGTCCCTCAGAGGACCAGGCGCCGAATCGAGCCACTGTCGGTGAGCACCCAGATCCACCCATCGGGCCCCTGGCGCACGTCGCGAATGCGCTCGTTGAGCACGAGCGCTTCACACGAGGCGAAGGCTCCGGCTGGCGTGAGCTCGATGCGCCAGAGGCGGCCTCCGAGCCCGCCGACGAAGAGGTGGCCGTTCCAGTTGGGAAAGCCAGCGCCCCGGTACACCAGGACGTTGCTCGGCGCGATCGACGTCGGTGCCCAGAAGGTGACCGGCTCGGTGAAGGTGAGCCCGTTCACCGGCAGATGCGCCCCGCCGCCATACCGGCACGTGTTGCTCGGTGGGTTGGTGCCGTACGGGCAGCCATAGCTGCGCAGGGGCCAGGCGTAGTTGGCGCGAGGAAGAATGACGTTCAGCTCATCGCCGCCTTGTGGGCCATGCTCCGTGCTCCACAAGGTCGAGGTGGGCCCATCGAAGGTGAGGCCCTGCGGGTTCCGATGGCCCAGGCTCCACACTTCCGGAGCCGCGCCGGCCTGGTTCCGGAAGGGGTTGTTCGGGGGAATGCCGCCGTCGGGGAAGATGCGAATGATCTTCCCGACGGTGTTGGCCACGTTCTGCGCGAAGCCCATCGTCGCCCGCGAGGCATCGTCGTAGCTGCGGTCCCCGAACGAGGCGAAGAGGGTGCCGTCGGAGCGGAAGGCGAGCCGTGAACCGAAGTGAATCTCGCTGAAGCTGAGCTTGGGCGTCTGCTGAAACACCCGCTGGAAGTCGACCAGAGAAGTCCCCTGCAGCCTCGCGCGGCCAACGGCGGCGCCCGAGGAGCCGTTGGGCCCGGGCTCCGAGTAGGTGAAGTAGACGAGTGGGTTGGTCGCGAAGGCGGGGTCGAGCGCCACGTCGAGCAGCCCGCCTTGACCCGCGCTGATGATGTCTGGCGCAGGAACACTCCAGCTCAACGTCGTGCGGGTCCCGGCGTCTGCGCTGAGCAGCACCATCGTCCCGGGTTTCTGAGTCACGAGGATTCGCTGGTCGGGGAGGAAGGCCATGCCCCAGGGACTCGTCAGCCCGGTCGCGACGACTTCGGTCCGGAACGACGACGAGCCGGTCGAGGTGCATTGGACGACGGTCGAGCCGGTGCCCCCGTCTCCGCTGGGGCCTGCATCGGGAACGGGAGCAACCGGTGCCAACGAGACGAGATAGGCCGCGAGGTCCATCAGCTGTGCGCGCGTGAGGGCGGCATAGCCATACTGGGGGTCGCCCATGCGGCCCGTATTCATGGCGATCGCCGCGGCGATGCGATTGGCGAGCATCGTCGCGTCGACGGCGTCTCGCCGAAGGGTCTCGGGGCGGTTGTGGCACTGAATGCAGTCGACGCCCGTGGCGGCATACAGGGCCTGGCCACGCGCCTCGGCGGTCGTTGCGCCGCCGCCGTCAACCGCGGAGCCGCCTGCCATCGCAGAGCCGCCTCCCGTCGCGGAGCCGCCTGCCGTCGCGGAGCCGCCTGCCGTCGCGGAGCCGCCTGCCGTCGCGGAGCCGCCTGCCGTCGCGGAGCCGCCTCCCGTCGCGTCGCCGCCCGCCGTCGCGTCGCCGCCCGCCGTCGCGGTACCACCCGCGGTGGCTGGGAGCTCATTCGGAGCTTCAGCGATTCCGACGCATCCCTGCGCCCAGAGAATCAGCGCGAACCGCAACCACCCGGAGCCAATCCGCATGAGGACGAGGCTAGCAAGGGGACGACTGCGCATGGGAACCGCCCGGCGGCTCATGGGAGGCGCGCGGCGGTCAGCGCGAGGCCTGGCCGTACGCCTCGCGAACTCGCGCTTCCACCGCCTGCGTGGTGCGAAAGAACCTCGCCTCGAGCCGCTCGAGCTTTGGGAACGCCTCACGTCGTGTGAGCAGCACCTGCGCCGACGCCTCGTCCACCGTCAGCACCGCCAGCCGCTCGAGCGTCGCCGCGAAGGGCGCGTCGGCCACGGCCTCGATGAGCTGTGAGGTCACCCACGCCTCGAGCCCCAGCCGTCTGAGCTGCGGCGCCTTCAAGTCCTCGCGCACCCAGCGCGTCAATGCCGGCTGGCTGTCGACGCGCACCCGCAGCATCAGCTCCCGGAGCGCTGGCGCCGTCACTGCGCCGAGACGGCAGGGTGGAGCGCCGTCCCAGTCCGACACCCAGGCCGTGAGGGACTCGAGCCGCGGGGCCGTGAAGCGCGGCACCGCCGACAGGCCGAACAGGCCCACGCTGCGCAGTCGTGGCAGCCCGTCGAGGAGCCCCTCGGCCTTCAGCGCGTCGGCCGTGAGGTTCGCCGACACCTCGAGGCGGCGCAGCGCTGGGAGCCTGGCACGCAACACGTCGAGCGCGCGGGTGGCCTGGTGTCCGTCTCCGGGCAGGTGCAGCGTGACGGAGTCGAGCGCGCACGCGAGGGGAGACGCCAACACCGCGTCGAGGTCGGCCGGGTCGAACTGTTGAGGCTCGTGCGTGAAGTGCAGCGTCGCCCGCCACAGGTGCCCGAAGGCCCACTCGGCCTCGAGCGCGCCGGCGTCGAGGAGGCTCCAGAAGGCCGGCGAGGCGAGGTGCTTGCGGTGTTTGTCTCGCAGTTGCCGCTCGGCCCGCGTCTTCCGCGCCAGCGCCAGCGCGATGAGCCGCCCCCGCACGTCGCCGCGGCCCTGCAGCACGTCGGCGTAGACGGCCCACCGTTCGCCATCACCCGGCGCCTCTCGGAGCGCCTCGATGCAGTCGTCCTCGGTCAAACGGAGAGAGGCTTAAAGCGCGAATCCGGGGAGGAGGGCCAGAGGCGTGGGCGCTGCCGTCGTCCACCACAGCGCGCGATTCATTTCGACGGCCGCCAGCAGCCGGTCTCTGCCCGCAGCGTGAGTGCTACGTTGGCGCGCCATGAGCACGGCGGGGCGACTTCACTCCTCGTATCAGGACTACCTCTCAGCGCTCGAGGTCTCCGAACTCAAGCTCGAGTACTGCGAGGGCGTCATCTCCGCGATGGCGTGTGGAACGCCGACGCACGCTGAGCTTTCCGTCAACACGGCGGCGATTCTGAAGCGCGAGCTCACGAAGTGCTCCGTCTTCTCGTCTGACCTCAAGGTCCGAATCGAGCGCACCGATCTCTCTGCATTCCCCGACGTCTCGGTCGTCTGCGGCGCGCGCGAGTACGCCTCGATCGATCGGAACGCGCTGACCAATCCCACGATCCTCGTCGAGGTCACGAGCCCCTCGACCGAGGACTACGACCGTGGGGAAAAGCTCAGCCACTACAAGCAGCTGCCGTCGCTCGCGGCTGTTCTCTTCGTGTCGCACCGCACCCAGCGAATCACCGTCGTTCGACGTGGAGCGAGTGGATGGGAGGAATTGGAGTTTCGTGCAGGTGAGCGCCTCGTGCTGCAGGAGCCCGCCCTCTCGTTCCTCGTCGACGAGGTCTACACGGGCGTCGTCCTCGAGGGCTGAGCGACGTCGTCGCAGGCTCCATCAGCGGGAAGCTGTCGATTCACGGTCCCCACGTCTCCACGTGGTGCGGCGTGTGCCGTCTCGCCAGCCTTCGCGCTCACGTGCTTCGCCGCGCAGGGCTCGTCGCCTTCGGTCGAGGTGACCGAAGGGCGCTCCCTCACTCTTCCGGTGGAAGGTCGCGCTCGCCGCAGCCTTCACTGTCGCCCAGCTTGCACCCTCGCGCGAAGGCCTTCTCGGCGGTGCGCACGTCGTTCTTCTTCCGCAGCGCCCGGCCGAGGTTCGTACACGCGGCGCCGTTGCCCGCCTTGCACGCCTTCGCCCACAGCGTCATCGCGCCCTCGAGCGACGTGGCCGCCGTCACGTTCCCCAGTTGGTTGCAGCCCGAGGCCGAGCCGCCATCACACGCGCGCTTGAAGAGCGTCGCCGCCTTCTCGAGGTTCTTCGCGCCGAGCTCACCCTGGGCGTGCATGGACCCGAGGGAGCCGCACGAGAACGCATCACCCGCCTCGCACGCCTTCTCGAACAGCGCCGCCGCGCGCTTCACGTCCCGCGCGACGCCCTCTCCGTCCCACAAGAACGTCGCGAGGTTCGAGCAGCCGAGCGGCTCGTTCGCGGCGCACGCCTTCTCGAAGAGCGCGAGGGCGTTCTTCACCACGGCTGGGTCCCGGCTCGTCTCGACGAGGCGAAAGCCCAGCTTCGCGCAGCCCTTCGCCAGCTTCGCCTCGCAGGCCACCCGGTACCGCGCGAGTCCTTCCTCGCGGCAGGCCGGTTCCTTCACCAGCGCGTCGCCCGACGTGACGCAGGCGTCGGCCGTCTTCGGCGTACAGCCGCCTTCCTTCGCCGCGGGGCAGGGAGAGGCGCCGACGACGAAGGCGGCGACGAGGCCCAGCATCAGTTCTCCACCACGAACTCGACGCGCCGGTTGTTCTCGCGGCCCTTGTCGGTGGCGTTGGTGTCGGCCGGCTTGTCGGGCCCGAAGCCCTGAGCCGAGAGGCGCTCGGCGTCGACGCCCTTGCCCGCGAGGAACTTCTTCACCGCGTCGGCCCGGTCCTGCGACAGCTTGAGGTTCAGCTCGCGCTTGCCCTTGTCGTCGGTGTGGCCCTCGACGCGCACCTTGCGAATCTCGGGGTGCGCCGCCAGCACGTTCGCCACCTGCGTCAGGAGCGGCCACGACTTCGGCAGGATGGTGGACTTGCCGGTGGCGAAGAACACCTTCTCGAGAATGACGAGCTTCTCGGCGGTGATGATGACGAGCTGCTTCACCTTCTTCGGGCAGCCCTGGTTGTCCTTCTCGCCCTTCTCGGTGGGGCAGTTGTCGAAGCGGTCGACCACCTCGTCGCCGTCGCCGTCCTTGTCTGGGCAGCCCTTCAGCTCGGCGATACCCTTCTCGGCCGGGCACACGTCGACGTCGTCTTCGAGGCCGTCACCATCGGCGTCGCGCACCGGGCAGCCCTTGCGCTCGACGGGGCCCTTCTCCTTCACGCAGGCGTCGTCGCCGTCGAGCACCCCGTCGCCGTCGGTGTCAGGCGGCGGGCAGCCCTTGAAGGCCGACTCGCCGGGCACCTTGACGCACGCGTCGACGAGGTCGAACACGCCGTCACCGTCGGTGTCGCTGTCGGGGCAGCCCTTGCGCGCCGACACGCCCTTCTTCTCGGGGCACGCGTCGACGCCGTTCTTCACGCCGTCGCGGTCGCGGTCGAGGTCGGGGCAGTCGGCCAGCGCGTAGGGCTCCGTCTCGACGCACACCGGCTTCGGGGCCGCCTTCTCGGCGAACGACGGCGACCAGGAGACGCCCAGCATCGCGCGGAAGGCCGGGGTGCCGGGCGTACGGCCGAAGCCGGGGCCACCGAGGGCGAACACCTCGAGCTGGTCGTCTTCGAGGAAGCTGGCGCGTACGCCGGCGAGCAGCTCGGCGCTGGCGCCGGTGCGGGTGAAGGGCACCAGCCCGCGCAGGCCGAGCTCGCCGCGAATGAAGTGGAGCTGCCGGGTGGTGGAGGCGACGACGCCGTACGTGAACTGACTGCCCACCTCGTCCGAGACCGACGCGCTCGTCGGTGACAGCACCGCCTGGCCACGCACCGTCGCGCCGAGCTCAGCGCCGACGCGCACCGGCCCGAAGGAATAGCCGGCGCCCAGCCGCGGAATGAAGGCGAGGCCGAGCCCCGGGTCGCGGGTCAGCGCCTGCGCCGTGCCGAGCGGGAAGGTGACGCCGAGGGTGAGGCCGAGGTCGAGCGGCTGCTTCCGGTCCTGTCGGAGGAAGGCCACCCGGCCCTGCAGCAGCGGCGCGCCGAGGCCCGCCGCCGAGACGGCCGACACGCCGAGGGTCGTCAGGTCGTCGCCCCGCTGGAACGCCACCACCGGCAGCTGCAGCCCCACCTCGAGCCAGTCGAAGATGCCGTACGCGGCCACGAGGTGCGCGGTGACGCGGTTGCCGACGAGGGCGCCGGAGCGCATGCCGTTCACCGTGAAGACGAGCGGGTCGTGCGCGTAGTGGCCCGCGAGCGACAGCCGCAGCCGCTTCGCGTCGAGCAGGTCGGCCGAGCCCATCGTCATCGTCTCGCGCGCGCCGGGGTTGAAGGTGAAGCGCTCGAGCTCGAAGCCCGGAATCGGCATCGGTTGCGCCGCCCCGAGGCCAGCGGTGAACAGGGCCAGCATGCAGCTGGAGCGGATGATTCGCGTCGTCATGAAGTCTCCCAGACAGCGGCTTCTACCCGGCCTCGGCGCCGACGGCGACCGGTGATCAGCGGTGACTGCGCTGGCAGCGGCCTCGGGTTCCGGCCAGACTTTCCGACATGCTGGGTTCGTTGCTCGCAGTGGCGCTCGCGCAGGCGCCGGTGGTGTTGCCGGCGGGCGCGCCAGTTTCGTTCTCGGCGGCCTCGGTGCCCTGGCCGATTCTGGCCGACGCGGGCTTCGCGGCGGCGCACGACGGGCTCGGCTTCAGGCTGGTGTGGGTCGACGCGAGGCGCGTGCTGGGCGACGGCACGCAGGCCGAGGTGTGGTCGGCCCGCCCCGACGGGGCCGAAGCGGCGATGCTCTTCGAGACGAACATGGGCGAGGGCGTGTCGAACCTCCAGCTCGTCGGACTCGGTGACGGTGGTGTCGTGGTGGGCACCGAGGTTCGCTCCGTCGGAAATGCGGTGGTGCAGTTTCGGGTCAGAAGCGGTGGGCTCTCGTCGGTGGTGGCGCCCGCGGTGCAGCCGAACAGCACGGCGCTCGTTCGACTCGCCGACGGGGGGCTCACCGGCGCGTGGCTGACCGACGCAGGGGTCACCTTCAGGTCTGGGCCACTGCCGAGCCTTCCGGTCACGAGTTCCCAGGCCGGCACCTTCAGAGACGGGCCCGCGTTGGGAGGGCAGGGCGCGGCCGCTGTCTGGGCTGCGAACAGCGTGGGAGTGACTTTTCGCCGGGGAACCGTCGGTTCTTCGTCAACGAACGGCACCGTCCTGGGGCAGGTCATCGCAGTCACGGACGGCCCTCCACCGGTGCCGCCGGCGACGCTCATCGTGAACAACATGGGCCTGTACAACGACGACTGGCCCACCATGGTGCTCCGCACCAACGTCAGTCTGCTTCCACGACCGGTGGCGGCGCTCGTGGGAGACCGCGTCGTCGTGCTGTACCGCACCGTCTCGACGCCGCTCAGGGACTTCAGCATCTCCATCGACCCGGCGCGCATGAACTCGCTCGTCGAAGGGGAAGCGACGCCAGTGCACCCGCGGCTGCTCGCAGGCGCTCGCGACGGAGGCCTCGCGGTCGAGTGGGGCCCGATGCTCGGGTTTCGTTCGTACCCGATCACCCTCGACGCGATGGGCGGCCCGACGTTCGGAGCCCCGCTTCGGCTCCCACCCCAGCCAGCGCCGCAGCGGCGGCCGTCGGTGGTGTGGGGCGGTGGGCGCTTCTTCGTCGCCTGGGACCAATTCACGCTGACCTCGTCCTGGCAGGCCTTCGTGTCGTCCATCGACCCGCTCGGCGTGGCTGGCAGCGTGTCTGCCGTCGGCCCGTTGGGCGGGCCGCCGAACGACCCCCAGCTCGTGCAGAACCCTGCTGGAGGCGTCGAGCTCTTCTCGATTGGCACGCCGGGCAGTCGCCGTGGCGTGGCGCTCGTGAACGGCACCGTGGACATCCAGCCGGCGAACCCCACCGCGGATGACACCTCGGGCGGCGTGGTCGTCGGGCAGAACACCACGCTCGCCTGGAGCCGCACGGCGCTCACCGTTGGTGGCGTCGACCAGATGCTCATCGGGCCGCCACCCACGTGCGTGAGCCGCGTCGGCGGTGAGTTTCGCTACTTCTCACGGGGGTCCACTGGCGACCTCGTGCTCGTGGTCATCCCCGACGTGGCCATCTCGCCGATGCGCACCGAGGTGGCTGCCGCGTCGGTCGCCCCAACGCCAGGCCCCATCTGCACCAGCGCGCGCAGTCTCCCAGATGGGGGTTCCGTCACGGCCGGGGTGTGGGGCAATGCCCAGGTGACGTCGTTGGTGGTCCGCGAAGGTCAGGGCCCTCTCTCAGTGGTGCAGCTTCCCGGGGTGTCGACCGTCGAGCCGCCCCGGGTGGTGCCCTTCGCGGGGGCTGGTTGGTGACGGGGCAGACCCGCCAGCAGCCGCTCGCGTGGCTGTGCACCGACCAGGGCGTCTGCGACCCGGTCATGCTCTCGTCGATGTCGATTGAGGTGGGCCACGTCGTGGTCGCCGCCGCTCCCGACGAGCGGACCGCGGCCATCGTGTGGCGCGAGTACGACGGCACGAAGACGGGCATTCGCGCACGGGTGGTGGCAGACAGTAGGCCCATCCCTCCGCCGATGCGCGACGGCGGCACCGATGGCGGCGGCGCTCTCGACGCAGGTTCTCCGGACAGCGGTGCTCCCGAGCCAGATGGCGGTCTTCCCGACGGCGGCCTCCGCGATGCCGGGCTCGAGGACGGTGGAGCCGATGGCGGTCGAGATGCGGGGCTTCCAGTCGACGCGGGGCTCGACGATGCCGGCTTCGAAGAGGACGGCGGAATGCGTGGGCCAGACGCAGGACGCGTCACTCTGGATTCAGATGCCGGTCTTTCCCAGGTGGTCTTCGTCCCCACCGGCTGCGGCTGCGACCAGAGCAGCGCGGGCCTCGCCTCGCTCGTCGGGCTGCTGGTGCTCGTCACGCGGCGCGCGCGGCGGGGCTGAGGGCCAGCGCTACTCGACGGCGCGGGTCTCTCCCGGCCTCAGCTCGACCACCGTGGGCGAGACGGTGCCGGTGCGCTCCTCGAGTTGAACCATCGAGAGCACGAAGACCGACCACGTCCCGGGCGGCAGGCCCTCGAAGCGCGTGGTGGTGGTGGTGGCCGTCACCACCGTCACCTTCCACTTCAAGCAGAGGTCGTCGGCGTCGCCCGTGTCGATGCCCTTCACCGGCTGAACGCCCACCGCTCCATTCGTGAGGACGACGTAGGCGACACCGATGGGTGGGTGCACTTCGATGACGCCGCCGCCCACTGTAGGACCCACGACCACCGGCGACGGTTTCTCCGTCGCGATGGCTGGCACGGCCCACTGGACGCCCAGGTAGCCCGGCGTGAGGGTCGCCGACGCGCAGAAGTCACCAGGCGTGAGGCCCGAAATCGAGAAGCGCCCCTCGGCGTCCGTCGTCGACGTTTCGTACACCGCGCCGAGGGCCGCGACGCGACGGCCGGCGATGGGTCGGCCGGGCGCGGCGAAGACCTGTCCTTCGACGCGCGCCCCCGCGGGCTCGAGCACCACCTCGAGCGCCCGCGTCAGGTCGCTCGCGCCGAGCGTCACCTCTTTCGGTGCGAAGGCCTTTCGGGACACCTTCACGCGGGTCTCGGCGCTCTTCAGCGGCGTCACCGCGCATTCCCCGACGTCGGTCGTCTCGCAGGCCTCGTGCTCGTCACCCTGCGTCGTGCTGACCCGCGCGCCATCCAGCGGGGCGCCGTCCAATTTTCGTACGCGCACGGTGAGTGACTGCGCTCGTTCGAGCTGCACCGTGCCGACGTCTGCCGAGGGGACGTTTCGTTTCACCTTGCGCTGCGCCGACAGGAAGCCCGGCGCGCTCGCCTGGACCACGTGGGTCTCGTCGTGGCCGTCGACCTCGAAGCGTCCATCGGCCGGCGTGAAGCGTGAGCCGTTGACGTCGAAGGCCGGCAGGGGCGCGCCTCGGTCGTCGACGACCCGCCCTGTGACGGTCCAGCGCGCGACGCGGCGCAGCTCGATGCGTGCCCGTTCTCCCTTCTTCAGGCTGGCGCGCGCGTCTTCGAAGCCCGTGGCCGTCACCTTCACCGGCATGGGTGACACCGGCATCGCCTTGAACACGAAGCGGCCGTCGCTCCCGGTGAGGGTGTCTCGGGGGAGGAAGCGCGCGGCTTCCTGGAACCGGCCCATGACGACGTTCGCGACCAGCCGCACCATCAGCGTCTCGTCGTCCACCGGGTCGAACTCGAGCCGTGCGCCAGGGACCGGCGTGCCGCGGGCGTCGACGACGACGCCCGACACCTCGACCTCGGCCTCCACCTTCAGCTCGAGGCCGTCGCGCCGTTCGCCGGGTCGAAGGGCCAGGGCCTCGGACAGCACCGGCGCGCCGTCAGGGGGCAAGGCTGCGACGATCCATCGCCCGGCCCGAAGTCCCCGAAGGTCGAACCGGCCCGTCCTGTCACTGAAACCAGCCGCGACGTTGCCTTCTACGCCGAGGCGCAGCTCCTCGATATCGGCGGGAAAGGCGGCCACCGGCTGGGCGGAAAGGCCGCGACCCTGCGCGTCGACGACGCTTCCAGAGATCGACCCACCCGCGTCGAGCACCACGATGACCTCATCGGCCGCTGGCGCGGTGAGCGGTTGCTGATGACGTCGGTAGCCCTTCTGCTCGACGAGGAGCTGCGCGGTGCCGGGCGCGAGCTGGAGCGAGAAGTGCCCCGACACATCCGTCTTCGTGTCGAGGTCGACGTCGGCGCCTTTGGTCCAGACCTGCGCCCCGGCCACGGGGGAGCCGTCTGCGTCGAGGACCTGGCCGCGCACCGTGGCGTCGCACCGCACCGGGAGCCGAACCCGCTCGAGCCGTGGCGCGATGGTGAACGCCTCGGCGCCGCCGCTCGCGCAGCCAGGCACCTGCGCCGTGAGGTAGACCCGGTCGCCCACGGGCCGAGGGCGCAGCTCGAAGTGGCCTTCGGCCGTGGTGGCGAGCGCGTACACCTCCGGGTCGCCACCACGAACCTGCCCGACGCGCGGCGCGCCGTGCTCGTCGACCACCACGCCCCGCAGCGAGAGCCCTTCGACGAGCGCCAACTCGAGCCGGCGGGACGACAGGTGCCCCGGCACGATGGAAGCCGCGGCCACCAGCGTGCCCCGTCGCGCGCGCACGAACCGACTGGAGCCTCGCGAAAGCTCGAGCTGCACTTCCCCCGTGCCGCTCGTCCGCTCGGCCGGGTCACCGTCGACCGACACCTCGGCCCCTTCGACGGGACGACCTTCGTGGGTCACGCGCACGTCGAGGAGAAACGGCGTCTCCAGGCGCAGCACCATCACGCCCGCCGTGGTGGCGTCGGCGAAGATGAGGGCCGCGGCGCGCCCCGGTGCGGCCACCAGCGCCCGGCCCGGTCCAGGCGGAAGGGCCATCGAGAAGCGACCTGCGCCATCGGTCGTCGCGCGGAACGGCCTGACGGGCGTCACGGGGAGGAAGACCACCGTGGCGCCGCTGACCGGGCCGTCGTCGTCGACCACCACGCCATCGATGGCAATCGTCGGGAGCACCTGCAGCGTGACGGGGGCTCCCCGCTGGAGCGGGGTGCGGTCGCCAGGTTGAACGGCCACCCGGCCGTCGGCGTGTTCGGCCCAGAGCAGCGCGGGGAGCGGTTCCGACAGGCCACAGAGCGTGAAGGTGCCATCGGCCCGACTGGTCGTACTGCGCGCGCCTTCGAGGCAGCCGAGCGCCGGGTCGTCGAGCAGCACCGCGCGACCCGTCGGACAGTCGCACCATCGGCACCCGCAGACCTTCGTGTCGTGCTCGAACAGCGCAGGGCCGGGCACCGACGCGGAGACCTGCATGTCGGGCACCGGGGTGTCTCCGTCGAGCACCACCCCGACGAGGCAGACGTCGGTGGAAGCGTCGGGCGGAGCTGCCGGGGTGAACGAAGGCCTCAACGAGCGGGGCGCGCTCAGCGGGGCGCGCACGAGGTCGGCCTCACGCAGGCGGCGGTGCTCTTCGCGGTCGCGCCAGAGGCGAAACACGAAGACGCCCACCACGATGAGCAGGGCCAGCAGGAGCAGCCCCAGCCACTTGAGCACGCGCTTCACGCCCGTGACTCTCGCACGGGCGGGGTCGGCGAACGCGCTTCGCCGTCGAACGACGTGCCCGCCGACGTGCGGCCCGGCGGTGACGTGGCCTTTCGCTCTCGCAACAGCCCCACGGCACCGACCTCGTGCGCGCCCTGCGGGAGCGAATCGTCTTCGCGGCGCGAATCGGCTGCCTCACTCTGAATTACCGGCACGCGCCGGCGGACTGGGGCACAGTCGTCACCTCTCTTGCCTGGAGCCGTCAATGCTTCGAGCCGTCCTCGCGTCGGTTTTTGCAGCGCTCATTGGGTGTAGTGCACCGATGACGGCAGATGCTGGAGCGGGAGGCGGATCTGGTGGAGGGGGCGCCAGCGCCGGTGGATCCGCCGCTGGTGGATCCGCCGCCGGTGGATCCGCCGCTGGTGGGTCCGCGGGTGGAACGTCGAGCCCACTTCCCGACGGCGGGGCGGGCACCGTCACCGGCCCATCTTCGTTTCCAATCTCGGCAGCACGAACGGTGACCGCTGCCAGCGGTAACCTCGTGCTCACCGCGCTCTACAACGAGCCGCCCGTCAGTTGTGCCACCTCGCCCACCCCGCCGTTCAGCATCGTTTCGGTGCGCGTGCGGAACGCGGATGGCGGCGTGGTGACGCCGGGCACGTGGGCGATCGACGGCGTGAACGTGAAGGTTTCGCGCGACGACTTCTTGTCGAGTGGTCAGGGGCCCGACGGTGGTGAGGCCCTGTCGGGCTCGGTAGTGATCACACGCCTGGAGCCGGGACGCTCGTCGGGGACCTTCACGGCAGCGGTGCAATTCTACAACCTCACCTCGGGCTCCCTCTCTGGAACATGGGACGCCCCCGTGTGCCCCTGAGCCGCCGGCCGCGGGCCGCTGGCCGACTTGTGTGTCATTCACGCGATGCCGTAGGAGCACGACATGCAGGTCTGGCGCCTCGTGGGATGCATGGCCTTGGCGGGGGTGGCGTGCTTCGACGCCCCCTGCGAAGCCCCAGGCCAACCTGGCGTCATCGTGGCGTGCCAGCCTGACGACGCAGGCCTCGTCGTTGGCCTCGATGCGGGCGCACGGGATGCGGGGAGCGGCGATGCCGGCCGCGCTGATGCCGGGAGGCGCGACGCCGGACGCCCAGACGGCGGTCCGCCTGATGCGGGCCGGGTGGTGGGTGATGGAGGGCTCCGAGTCGTCGACCTGGGCACCCGTTCGGTCGCGATGGACGCGTCGACCGGGCCGCTCACCTTCGAGGTGGTGCCGGGCGACGAGAGCTTTCAGATCGAAGTGCAGACCGACGACCGACGGTCGATTCTTCACATCGCTCCGGTCGCGAACCCGTTGGGGACCGTGATGTCCACGGTTGGGTTCGAGAGCTTGTCTTCGCACCTGTCTCGAAGTCTCCCCAGCCAGGGAAACGCCGCAGCGCTGGTGCTCGAGAGTGACGATGCGGCTCGGCACTGGGTGCCCGGGCGATGGTCGTTCTCCGTCGCCAACCTCGTGAGTCAGTCGCCGCTGCGTGTGTCAGCGCGAGTCATCATCAAGGAAGCGCCTCCGGCCACGCCGGCCCGCACGCTTCGAGCCAACTTCTGCTTCACCGGGAGCGCCGGGCTCACGGCGGCGGTCGCCCGCACTGACGCGCGCCTGGCCAACGCTTTCAACTTCAGCGCCGGCCTGTTCGCCAATGCCGGCGTGGCGTTGACCCGGGGCGAGTTCCTCGATCTGCCTGCGGGGCTCAGCGCGGTGTCGCTCGACGCCGACGCTGGAATGCTGGCAACCATGGCCGATGTGCTGGCGGCCTGCCGGCCCCGGAGCGAAGGCGTCAACATCGTCTGGGTCGAGTCGATCAGCTCCCTGCTCGGCCCCGTGTCTGGCGTCTCCTCGGGCCTTCCCGGGCTGACGATGGCCACCGGCGAAGGCCGGGCGGGAGTGCTGGTCGCGTACGACTCACGGGTGTTCACGCCGACGGTCGACACACCCGAAGACGACCTGGGCGTGGTGTTGAGCCATGAACTGGGTCACCAGCTCGGCCTCTCGCACGTTCTCGAGTTCCTGCTGAGGGTCGAAGACAATCTTTCCGATACACCCGGCCGCGACAACGACAGCGCTGCACGAGGCAACCTCATGTACCCCTCGCTCACGAGCGGCGTCTCGAACGCTCAGGTGTACGTGACGCCGATGCAGTACGCGACAATGCGACGAAACCCGGTGGTGCGGCCATGATGACGCTCGCGCTGCTCGTCACCCTCGGCCAGTCGCCCTCGCCGCAGCTGATGACCTTGCTCCAGCACCTCGAGTCGCCGCCGACCCGACAGCAGTTGCTCGAGGTTGGCGGCAGCCAGGTGGAGTCGGCGCTCAACGCCGTCGTCACCGACAGCCGGCGCTCCGTGCGGCTTCGCGGTGCCGCACTGGCCGCGGTGGCGCAGTTCGACTCGCCTTCGACCCGTGCACTCGTCACGCAGTTCTCGCTCGAGGGCCCTGCACCGCTTCGACTTGCGGCGCTCGAGACCATCGGCCGGACGCTGACGGCCGATGCCGCCCTGACGCGCGTCGCCGTGACGGCGCTGCAGGCCGACGATGAGGTGGTCGTCAGGGGGGCCATACGAGCGCTCGGCCGGGTCTCACGGCAGACGCCCGCCCGGCCTGAGTCGCTCGAGGCGTTGACGGCTCTTCGCGCACGCGCGGACTTGTCGGCCGAGACCCGGGCCCAGCTGGAACGGGCTCTGAAGCGGTAGACGGCGTTTCTCGTCCACAGCTCGTTGAGCATGGCTTTGCCGTCGCAAGCATCTCGAGGACATCGGTCGACCCGGGGCAGGAGGGCTCGCGTGCCGGAAGAGAACAGCCTCGCCCCGAACGGCGTTGCTGCAAGAATGCGGTGCTCGTCGACGCCACACGTCACCAGCGACCACGCGCCATGACAGGCTCCGGCACCATGACGAACGTCGAACGGCTGCACGCGGCGGCATCGGCCTGGCAGCAGGGCGCCCGCACCGAGGCGCTCGCCAGCCTGATGGCGCTGTGGCGCGAGTGGAAGTCCATCGGCCTGGGCGACCGCATCACCCGCCTCACGGAGGTCGCCGCGACGGGGCGCGCACCGATTCGGCCCGCGAGCTCGAAGTCGGCGGCGCAGCTGTGGCGCGAGGTGGCCGCGCAGAACGACCCGCTCGACCTGCCGCGGCTGCTCGAGCCGATTCCGACGGCCATCACCAGCCTGCAGCGGGAACGCGCCGAGGTGCTGGCGGCGATGCCAGCACATCCTCTCCTGACGCGCGCCGTGCTCGAGTGGTGGAAGAAGCCCGAGCGGCGGGTCGAGGCCATGACGCCGTGGCTCATCGAGCTGGCGCGCGCGGCCGCCGACCCGGTGATGGCCGAGCCGCTCCAGGCCCTCATGCCGGCGCACCTCGCTGCGACCCGGCGGGTGGGGCGGGCCAACGCGAAGGCTGCCATTCAGCTCGCGCTCGAGGCGCGCGCGTGGACGGCGCCAGTGGAGGACGAGGGCGAGGTCGCCGCGCTCGCCGCTCTCGACGCGCTGGTCGGCCGGCAGAAAGCGGCCAGCGCCGGGAGCTACCTGCCAGCGCTGTTCGCGAAGGTGTACGCGGCTCCGAAGGACGATGCGCTGCGGGCGCTCCTCGCCGACGAGCTGGTGGCCCAGGGCGACGCGCGGGGTGAGTTCGTCTCGCTCCAGTTGATGCGCGGCGACGCGAAGCCCAGCGCGGCCGAGAAGAAGCTGCTGTCGCAGTGGCGCGACACGTGGCTGGGGCGGCTGGGCCCGTGTTTCCGCAAGGGCGTCGAGTTCAAGCGGGGCTTTCCCGTGCACGGGGCGTACGAGAAGGGCGGAGACCCCTCGTGGCCCGAGTGGTCCACCTTCGAGTCGTTCGACTTCACGCCAGCGCTCCTCGGCGGGGCCGACGTGCTCGAGTCGCCGCACCTCACCTCGCTCGAGTCGGTCGTCGGGCTCGGCGGCTCGATGTTGCAGGCGCGAGAGCGCTTCGAAGGCGTGTTCGGCCTCGAGGCCACGACGTGGCACACACTCGGCTTCCTCGCCGAGGAGCGCCTCGTTCCCGCGATGGGAGCGCTGCTCACGGCCAGGCGCTTTCCGAACGTACGCACCCTGGTGTTGAGCCCGCCCGTCTGGGGCAGCGTCAGCGATGGGGTGCTGCTCGCGGCGATGCGGTCGGCCTGGTTCTCGCGCGTGAAGCACCTCGACGTCGCAGTCCAGGGCGCCCAGGGCGTCGTCGCCGCCGCGTCGCAGCCCTTCGAGTCACTCGTGCTGCGCGGAGCCCACGGCGCGGGCCGGGCCGAGCTCCGAGACGGGGTGTTGTCACTCGACCTCGAGGCCATCTCGTCCCGCGCGCCCGAGGTGCTGCTCCTCGCGCTCGAGCACCTGCCCGCCACGTCGTACGGCCGCGTGACGCTCTCGCTCCCCCGCGGGACCCGAGCTGGCACGGTGTTGTCCTCGAGCACGTGGAGGAAGGTCGACCTCGGACCGTTGCTGGAGCGCCTGAAGCGGCTCAGCGTCCCCGTCGAGTCGCCGTGGAGCTGAAGCGCGCTGCGCGGGCTGGCGGTCGGCTGCGCGCCAGACGAGGTCGCTCGAAGCCAGACGCGGCCATCGAGCCGGTCGTCACTGAAGCACCGTTCACAGCGGCTCCAGCGCGACCAGCGGAGGCATCGACTCGAGAAACGCGAAGGGCTCGCACGGCGTCGGCATGGGGGACGCCGTTGGTGCGCGTCGAGGAGGCGCTGGTCACCAGAAGACGCGCCAGGTCGATGGGAGCGCTCGCCGAACGCGCTGCGGCCGAAGGCGCGGGCCCAGTCGAGGGCGCGCACCTCACAGGCGCGCGAGCCACGCGCTGAAGACCTGCGGCAGCCACACCTCGCTCGGTGGGTGAACGAAGCCCAGCTCCCGGCGTGCGGCCGAGGCGTCGAGCGCCGACATCCACCGGGCGTTGAGGAAGCAGTCGTCTCGCGAGGCGTTCTCGTCTTCCACGATGCGGGGCGCCACGCCGAGCTGCCGAGCCGCTCGCTCCACGAGCCCGGCCACGGTGAGCGGCTCGTCCCAGGCGAGGTTCCAGGCGCGCTGGGTGGGCCCGCGCGCGAGCGACGCGAGCACCTGGTCCACGACGGCGCCGCTGAAGACGTGGCGTACGGCCTGGCCGGGCGCTCGAAGCGGAATCGGCTCGCCGCGCACGAGGCGCCCGAAGAGCCCGGGCAGGCGGCCGTGAAAGTCGCGGCTGCCATGCACCATCGGCAGGCGGAAGGTGGTGTACGGCACGGGCCCGCGCGCCAGCACGTCTTCCATCGCGCGCTTGTCGACGCCGTACTTCCAGTTGTCGAAGTCGTCGGCGGTCGGCGCCTCGGTGAGCACTGGCCCGTGGTAGTCCTCCTCGCGCGCGAGCCCGGCTGGCCGCGGAGGCCGAACCAGGTACACCTGGCCGGTGCTGATGGCGATGAGGTGGCCCACCTTGCCTGAGAGGACGCGCTCCAGCCGCTCGGCCTGCGCGCCATCGAAGAGCGCGAAGTCGACGACCGCATCGAAGCGCGCGTTCGCGAGCGCGGCGTCGAAGGCCTCGGTTCCCCGGTCGGCGAGCACCCGCTGCACCTGCGCGCCGAACGGGTCGACCAGCGAGCCGCGGTTGAGCAGCGTCACCCGATGCCCCTGCGCGAGGAGCCGCGTCACCAGCTCGACACCCATGAAACGATTCCCGCCAATCACGAGCACGTTCATGCGAGCCCTCCTGCCATCGCGCGGGTCGCGGCGCAGCAACACGCGCACCTCGTCGGCGCACACCAGCGTCGAGCCCGGGTTCGCGTCAGCGACAGAGCAGACGCGGACGTCGACGTCAGGCCACCAAACCGAGCGCTTCGTGCGACGAGACCTGGTGCGGCAGCGACACTCCGGCGTGCGTGGACATCGACGCCGAACACGGAGCTCAGACGGTGAACGCGCTCCATCGAACTCTCCGCAACACGATGCGTGGCGGGGACGACCGAGGCGAAGAGAGCGAGGCGAGGGAAGACTGAGGCGGGAGACGACCGCGACGAGCGGAGGCGGAGAACGACCGAGCCGGGGTGTAAACAAGGTGACGAAAAGCGTCACCCAGGTGACGTCAACCAGGTGACGGTTTCCGTCACCTTGTTTACACCCCTCCGAAATCGAACCCGCCTCGGGACTGCTCAGGCCGAATCGCACGGATCCGCGAGTCGATTCTTCAGGCTCCTCCGTCTCTCGAGGCATCGGAGCGCCCTCCTCGCCCCTGCCTCTCCCTGGAGCGACCAGGCCACGCGATTGCCGCCTCACCCTCATCGTCGGCAACCGCAACGCGTCGGAGCAGATCCTCGAGGCCGAGCTCGACGCGCTCCAGGCGAAGTCGTGTGGCAAGTCCCGCGGCCTGCGCGAGCGCGACGTTGGGTGTCGCGAGCTGCGCCGCTCCGGTCCGTGGCTCGACCTCGAGGTGGGGCTGACGCCTGGCCATGGCCCGCGCGGTGGTGAGCTGAAACCATCGCCGACTTCGTGCGATACGCCCCACATGCGTCGACTCGCCCTCCCGGTCGTTCTCCTCTCCGCGTGGGCCGCGTGTCAGTGCGGCCCGGTCAGCCTCTGTGAGAGCACTCGCTGCGGCCCGGGGCTCGTGTGCCAGCCGTCCACGGGCCGCTGTGTGCTCGACGGGACCCCGCCCTTCATCAGCCCGACGGGAGGCTCCGGTGGCTCGAGCGTGGGCGGCGGCTCGGCCGGCGGCGCCTCGACGGGCGGCGGCGACGCGCAGGACGCCGGTGTCGACTGCCCCATGACGTGCGCTGGCCAGACGCCCGTGTGCGACCGCGCGCAGGGCCGCTGCGTGGCGTGCACCGCGACGGCGGGCTGCTCGGGCGCAACGCCAGTGTGCAACCGCCTGTGGCAGGGTGGCCTCGGCCGCTGCCAGGTGTGCCTCGACGACAACTCGGGCTGTTCGGGGGCGACGCCCTTCTGCGACGTCACCATCACGCCGGCGGCGGGCTGCATCGGCTGCCGCAACCCGGCCGACTGCACCACCCCGGGCACCACCTGCGACAGCTTCGGCACGCGCACCTGCGTGGTGGACGACGGCGGCTTCGGCGGAGGCGGCGCGGGCGGCGGCTCGGGCTCGGTCGTCTTCAGCGACGGCGGCGTGACGACGCGCTGCCTGCCGGGTGGCTCGACGCCCGGCATGGCGTGCACCACCGAGTGCCCGCGCGGCTTCGTATGCCAGGGCGGCCAGTGCGTGCTGCGCGGCTCGACCGGGCCGGTGCAGGTGACGCTGCGCTTCCCGGTGGCCGAAGACCTCGACCTCTACGTGGTGGAGCCGCTCCCCGACGGCGGCACCTGCGAAATCTACTACGGCCAGCCCCACGTCGACGCCGGACCGCCGCCGATTCCGCTGCCGTTCCCGATTCCGCCGCCGCCGCGCTGTGGCGCGAAGGGCTGGCTCGACCTCGACTCGAACGCCGCGTGCCGCATCGACAACGTGAACGTCGAGAACATCATCTACTCGCCGAACCTGACGCCCACGAGCGGCACCTACGTGGTGCGGGTGAACTACTTCCAGAACTGCAGCGCGTCGTCGCCGGTTCCGTACGAGGTCGAGGTGCGCGCCAACGGGCAGACCCGCTTCTATTGCGGCTCGTTCACGCCCAGCATGGCGACGGGCGGCTCGCTCGGTGCCGGGCGCCGGGTGGCGAGCTTCACCCTGCCGTGACGCTCACTCGCCCGTGAAGCTCGGCTCGCGCTTCTCGAGGAACGCGCCCATCGCCTCGAGCAGGTCCTTCGACGGGAGGAACGCCGAGTTCCACAAGGCCACCGTGGCGAGGCTCTGACTGGCCACCGCCTCGGAGCGCGCGTTCATCACCTCCTTGATGCCGCCCAGCACCAGCGGCGAGTGCTTCGCCATGCGCGCGGCCATGGCCAGGGCCGCCTCGAGGAGCGCGGCCTTCGTCTCGTACACCTCGTTCACCAGCCCCAGGCGCAGCGCGCGTGCCGCGTCGACGTCGTCGCCGGTGAGCGCCAATTCCCGCGCGATGCCCTCACCGACGATGCCCGGCAGCCGCGCCAGCGTGCCCACGTCGGCCACCATCGCCAGCTTCACCTCCCGCACCGACAACTTCGCGTCCTTCGAGGCGAGGCGCACGTCACAGGCCGTCACCAGGTCGACGCCACCGCCGATGCACCAACCGCTGATGGCCGCGACGACGGGCTTGCGGCAGCGCGCCACCGCCGTGTTCGCCGCCTGCATCGAACGAATGATGGCCAGCAGTTGCTGCCGGGCCTTCGCGCCGCCGTCGGGTTGCAGCACCGGGGCCAGCTCGGCCGACATCGAGGCCAGGTCGAGCCCGAAGCTGAAGTGGTCTCCTTCACCCGAGAGCACCACCGCGCGCACCGCTTCGTCCGCGTCGAGCCGGCCGAAGAGCACCGGCATCTGCTGCCAGTAGTCCGGGCCCATGCGGCTGCCCTTGCCCGTCGCCTTCAAGACGACGTGCGCGACGTGCTGGTCGACCGAGACGGTGGCGAAGGTGAGGTCGGTGGTGTCCATGCCACACGTCTTTCCACGCCCTGCGCGGCGCGTCAGCTGTACCGGAGTCCTTGACCGCCCGCCGTGAGCGACGAACATCACGCCCATGCCGCTCTCCGTCGAAGGCAAGGAACGTTCGTTTCACGAGAACCTCACGCTCGCCCGCACGCTGCCCGCCGTCGCCGGCATGGTGAACGTCATCGGCTACGTGAACCTGGGCTACTACACCTCGCACGTCACGGGCCGCGTCAGCGGCTTCGGCGTCAACGTCGCCAAGGAGAAGTTCACCGAGGCCGGCTTCATGCTGGGCCTCGTGGTGAGCTTCATCATCGGCGCCATGCTGGCCTCGGCCCTCATCGAGCTGGCGAAGGTGCGCCACTGGCCGCGGTACCAGCTGCCGCTCCTCATCGAGGCGCTCCTGCTGTCCATCATCACGCTCTTCGAGGTGTCGTCGTCGGTGCCCCTCACCGAGCTTCAGCCCTTCCAGAAGTTCCTCTTCGCCGTCGCGTTGAGCGTCAGCATGGGCCTGCAGAACGCGCTGGTGGCCCGCCTGTCGGGCGCCGTCGTGCGAACGACCCACGTCACCGGCGTGTCCACCGACCTCGGCATCGAGTCGGTGCGCGTCATCAAGTGGTACCTCGAGCACACGAAGGACAAGACGCTGCTCGAGCAGATGCGCGACTTCAGCGCGGTGAAGAAGGACGCGCAGCTCTACCGGGTGCGGCTCTACCTGACGATTCTGGGCAGCTTCCT
>JALOQF010000623.1 GCA_025459425.1 Myxococcaceae bacterium
CCACGGCCACGGCGTTGACGCAGCCCGCGACCGCAGTGAGCGTGAGGCCGCCCGCATAGACCCAGCCCGGCGTGTGTCGACGCAACATCAGCACAGAACGTTACTCCGTCCTGTCGCGGGAGCTGCTTCTGGGTCGTTCGACCTGTTGCTCGCCGCGGACCGAGAGCGCTTTCGCCGCGGTGGCCTGACGGGCCTCGCTCCCGTTCCGTCTCGCTGAACGGCTCCCCGGGGACGAGTCCGGAATCGATGAGCACGTCACGCGCGTGCATGACGACAGGAATCCGAGTCGAGGCGAGTGCCGCCCCCTTCCGACTCGCTCGCTCGGCCAGGCGGCCTTCAGATGCTCGGCAGGCCGAACCGCGCGCGAACGAGCCGCGGAATCCACACGCCGTCGGTCACCACGCCCATGTGGTTCGTCCCCGCGGCCACCTGCGCGACCCGCGCGCGTGAGGTGCGCGGCAACCCCGCGCGCCAGCCCTCGGCTTTCTTGAAGGTGAGCGCGCCCACCAGCTCGACGCGTGCCTCGGGCTGCTTTTCGAGGAAGGCCGTCCACGGAGCGGGGTGGCCATAGAACGCGTCGAGCAGCACGAGGTCGGTGACGACGCCTTCCTTCGTCCACTCGCGCAGCGTGCGGTTGCCGCCGCTGTGTCCCATGGCCATCACCCGCGTTGGCACCGGCGCTCCGGCCGCGCGCCGCAGCTCGTCGAGGAGCGGGCGGAACGTCGTCCATCGGACCGGCTCCTGCGGTCCCGTCGGCCCGTCGATGAGTACGAACATCGCGTTGACGCCGCTCCGCGAAAACTGCTCGATGAGCCCGTGGTCGCGGTACGCGTCGTCGACGGTGTCGTCGTAGCCGTGCACGTAGACGACGAGCAGCTCGGGCGCGGCGCCAGTCGGACACCACAGATGCACGGGGCCCTGGGCCGTGACGAGTCGCTGGTGGCGACCGTTGAGCTGGGGGGACGAGGTGCCTTCGGGGAGACAGCCAGACGACAGGGCGGCGAGCGCGAGGGGCAGGAGCATGCCCGCTCGCAGTGCAGCGCCGCGACCGAGCGTCATCCGGCTGCAACAGTTTGAAATCGCTCCTGATTCTGGAGTCTGGCGAGCGCACGACCGTCACACTGCGTGGCGAGGTGGAACGTCGTGTGACACGAGGCTCGCCACCCGAGCGTGCACGCGTGTGTCGCATCACGCCAGGGTGCGCCCCTCTGCCACGCGTTCGCATCACCGCGCCCGTCGCTGGGTCGTCGCGTGTGGCAGCCCCCCGAGCGCACCAGCCGCGCAGCCAGCCGGTGCATGGATGGAGCGCGTCGAACTCGGCGTTGTCGCGGCGTCTCCAGTCCGGGCGCTGGAGGGGCGCGCTCCCGCGGGGGCTGGACTGATGGCCGTGCCGCGGCGGTCGTCGCGTGCGATGGTTCCGTCATGAGCACCGCTTCTCAGGTGTGGTTCATCACGGGCGCCGGCCGGGGCCTCGGGCGTGTCATCGCTGAAGAGGCGCTGCGGCGCGGACACCGTGTGGCCGTCACCGCGCGCGACGTCTCGACGCTGAAGGGGCTCACGCCCGGCGAGCGGGTGTTGCCGCTGGCCCTCGACGTGCGCGACCGCGCGGCCGTCTTCCGCGCCGTCGACGACACCGCCGCCCACTTCGGCCGACTCGACGTCGTCGTCAACAACGCAGGCTACGGCCTCTTCGGACCGCTCGAGAGCATCGGAGAAGCCGAGCTCGACGAGCAGGTCGACACCAACGTCTACGGCCCGCTGCGAGTCTGCCAGGCCGCCGCGCCGCATCTTCGCCAGGCCGGCGGCGGCCGCATCTTCCAGATGTCGTCCATCGCGGGCTTCGTCGGCTCTCCCGGCGGAGCGCCCTACAACCTGTCCAAGTTCGCGCTCGAGGGGCTGTCCGAGGCCATCGCGCAGGAGCTCGCCCCTTCGAACATCTTCGTCACCATCGTCGAGCCGGGCGGCTTCCGCACCGACTTCGCCGACTCGAGCAGCGTCAAGTTCACCAGCGGGGGCACGCCGGAGCAGCTCGCCGCCGTGAAGCAGCGCCTGTCGTCCTTCAGCGGCAAACAGATGGGCGACCCGGCCGAGGCGGCCCGCGTCATCGTCGACTGCGCCGCGCTCGCCGACCCTCCCCTGCGCCTCATCCTCGGAGAGGACGCCTGGCTGCGCTTCCAGTCGAAGGTCGACTTCCTCCAGGACGAGCTCGAGGCGTTCGGTCACCTCGCGAAGACGAAGCCGCTGCCCGGAGCGGCGCCGCTGGGGCTGCCGCCCTTCAATCGACCGTGGAGGAAGTGAGCGCGCTGGGCTACACCTCGCTCCCCTCATGGCAGACGACGTCAACGCAATCGTCGACGAGATCACCGAGCGGGTCCGGCGGCGGCTCGACGCGTTCAAGGCGGGCACCGAGAACCCCTGCAGCGCCTCGCCCGGCAAGCCCGGGTCGCCTGAAAGGCCTGTGTCGACCTCGGAGGCCGACTGCGCGCCCTCGTGCTTCCAATGTCCCAACCACGACACCTGCGGCACCTCGCTCAGCATTCGCACGGGCCTGTCGAGCCGGGTGTCGCCCGACCGGTTGCGCACGAGCGCCGACATCGCGCCGTTCATCGATCACACGCTCCTCAAGCCCGAGGCCACGCGCGACGAGGTGCTCAAGCTGTGTGACGAGGCGAAGAAGTACGGCTTCGCCACGGTGTGCGTGAACGCCATCAACGTCGGCACGGCGGCGCGCGCGCTCGCGGGCTCGAGC
>JALOQF010000624.1 GCA_025459425.1 Myxococcaceae bacterium
GCGGCGAGCGTGCCGTGAAAGACGTTCGCGCCGTCGAAGGGCGAGCGCGTGAGCAACGAACGAAGGAGTTCGTCCAGCACCAGCTCGCCGTCGACGACCTGCCACCCGTTCGCCATCACGACGGGCCGGGTGACGAGCGACTCGAGCCGCATCGGCGCCTCACCCTCGTAGGTGGCGACCGGCAGCACGCCGAGCAGGCCGCACGCCGCGTCGAACAACCGGCCACACGAGCTGGTGGCGGGCGCATTCAGCCCCCGCTCGAGCGCCACCTGCACGAAGGGCACCTCGGCCTCCGGCGCCCCTCGGGGAACCTGCGTCGACCCGAGCCGGTGCAGCGCCGCGAGCGCCATTCTCCACGGCGCCCGCGCGGCCTTGTCGCCGCCGGGCTGACGCAAGGGGGCCAGGTGCCCCAGCCGGCGAAACTCCGCGCCCTCGAGGCGAAGCAGCTCTCCACCCCACGAGCCTCCGTCGGTCCCCAGCCCGAAGCCATCGAGGGCCAGCCCCACCGTCGGCGCCGTGCGGCCCGCCTCGGCCATCACCCCGGCGAGGTGCGCGTGGTGGTGTTGCACGGCCACGGTCGGCAGCCCGAGCGACTGCGCCAGCCGAGTCGAGAGGAAGTCGGGGTGGAGGTCGTGCGCCACCACCTCGGGCCTCACCTCGAGCGTCTTCTCGAGATGCGCGACGGTCTCTTCGAGGAACGAGAACGTGGCCGCGTCGTCGAGGTCGCCCACGTGCTGTGAGACGAAGGCCTGGTCTCCCCGCGTGAGGCACGCCGTCACCTTGAGGTGGCCGCCGAGCGCCAGCACGGTCGGACCGGCCCCGGGCAGCTTCACCGCGCCGGGCACGTACCCCCGCGCGCGCCGCACCACCGTCGGAACGCCAGCCACCACCCGCGTCACGCTGTCGTCGGTGCGCACGAGCACGTCGCGATCGTGCGTCACCACGAGGTCCGCGAGCCCTCCCAGCTTCGCGCGCGCCTCGTCGTCGGTGATGACGAGCGGCTCACCACCGGGGTTCGCCGACGTCACCACGTCACCACGAAAGCCACGTCGAGCGGCGCTTCGAGCCATCCGACACCCGCGGGACGCCCGGCCGCCTCGTGGAACAACAGGAGGTGCAGGGGCGAGGTGGGCAGCATGACGCCGAGCCAGGCGAGCCCGGGCGCGACCGACGGGGCGAGGGCCAACGCCTCGCGCCGCCGCGCCAGCACGATGGGCCTGCGCCACGAGGTGAGCAGCGTGTCTTCGACCTCCGTCAGCGTCACCAGCCGGCGCGCCGAGGCGAGGGACGACACCATCACCGCGAAGGGTTTGCCGTCGCGCTGCTTGCGCGACCGGAGCCGCGCCACCGCCGCTTCGTTGGTGGCGTCACAGACGAGCTGGAACCCGCCCACGCCCTTGAGCGCGACGACGCCACCTTCACGCAGGGTCGCGACGATCGACTCGAGCGGCTGCGACAGCCGCGGCCCGCACGCCGGGCAGGCCAGCGGCTGCGCGTGGAAACGTCGGTCGGATGGATCGTCGTACTCGCGCGCGCACGCGGCGCACAGGGGGAACCGGGCCATCGACGTCTGCGGCCGGTCGTACGGGAGCGAGTGCGTGATGGTGTGACGCGGCCCGCAGTGCGTGCAGGTGGTGAAGGGGTAGCGGAAGCGGCGCGCCGTCGGCGTGCAGACCTCTTCGATGCACGCCTGACACACGCCCGCGTCCGGCCCGATGGCCACCTGAGCGCGACCGCCCTTCTCGCTGGCCTCGATGACGAAGCGCGCCTCGGCCTCGACAGGCGAGACGGGCTCCACCTCGACCGCGTCGACGCGGGCGAGCGGAGGCGCGCGCTCCCGCATCCACCGTGGCATCGCCTCGGCCGCCGCGCCCTGCACCTCGAAGAGGACGCCCTGTTCGTCGTTCCGCACCCAGCCGGTGAGGCCGTTCGCGGTGGCGAGCTGGTGGACGAAGGGACGAAACCCGACCCCCTGCACCACACCGCGCACGCGCACGCGCAGCCGGCTCGCGCCAGTCGGGCTCACCGCACCTGGACCTCGACCTGCACCGGCTCGCGCCTGGCTGGTCGCATCGCCGACTGCTCGGCGAGCCACGAGAGCCACGCCTCGAAGCCCTGGCCCGTGCGCGCCGAGACGTGGAGCACCTGCGCGCGTGGGTTCACCTTGCGCACGTTGCGCTCGAGCGCCGCCAGATCGAACTCGAGCGCCGCGACCAGATCGACCTTGTTCAACAGGACGAGATCGGCCACCGCGAACATGTCGGGGTACTTGAGCGGCTTCTCTTCACCTTCCGTCACCGAGGCGATGACGACCTTCTTCGCCTCGCCCAGGTCGAAGCCCGCGGGGCAGACGAGGTTGCCCACGTTCTCGACGAAGAGCAGCCCCTGCGCCGGCGCTGGCTGCCGGGTGAGCGCGCGCAGCACCATCTCGGCGTCGAGGTGACAGCCCTTGCCGGTGTTCACCTGCACCGCGGTGACGCCCGTGGCGCGAATGCGCTCGGCGTCGAGGGACGTCTGCTGGTCGCCCTCGATGACCATCAGCGGCGCTCCGCCCGCCTTGAGCGCCTCGAGGGTGCGCACCAGGAGCGTCGTCTTTCCACTCCCGGGGCTCGACATGAGGTTCAAGACGAAGGTGCCGGTGGCCTCGAAGCACGTGCGGTTCAGGGCCGCGGCGCGGTCGTTCTTCGCCATCACGTCCTGCTCGACCGCGATGCGCCGCGCCTCGGAAGGATGCAGCCCCTCGTGACCGTGGTGGTGCGGCACGCCGGGAGAGTCGGAGCGCGGGTGCGCGTGCCCGGTGATGACGCCATGCGCGGGGTGCGGCTGGCCTCCGCCTTCGTGCGAGTGGCGAATGACGCGCCCGTCGGGGAGCAGGTGCTCGTGGGCATCGTCGGTGACGTGCGCGTGCGAGTGCCCGTCGTCGTGACGGTGCCGCACGGTGGACCCATCGGCCAGCATGTGCACGTGGTCCCCTCGAGGCCCGTCGTCATGGCGGTGCCGCACGGTCGAGCCGTCGGCCAGCACGTGCACGTGCGCTCCGCCCTCGCCGTCGATGGTGATGGACGCCTCGTCGGCGCAGCCACAGGTGCCACACATCACGCCACCTCCAGTTCCGTCACCCGCAGCTCGTCACCGCCGGTGATCAACAGCTGCGCGCTGCCGCACGCCGGGCAGTCGTCGATTCTCGCCGCGACCTGTACGTCTCGCCCGCAGGCCGCGCAGAAGGCCGTGCCGGGCGTTCGAACGATCTCGAGCCGGGCTCCGTCGGCCACCGTGCCGCGCGCGGCCGAGTCGAAGCCGAACACGAGGGCCTCGGGCTCGACGCTCGACAGCGCCCCGATGCGGAGGAACACGCGCGTGACGGCGCCGAACGTCTGCCCCTTCGTCTGCTCTCGGACGATGTCGACGATGCTCTGGGCCAGCGCCACCTCGTGCATCGTCGTCAGGGCTCCATCGAGACGGTGAACTCGACACACGGGTCGAGGACCGTCACGACGAAGCGCGCGGCCTGCTGGGCCGACTGCACGTCAGGTGCCGACATCCCGACGAGCGCCTCACGCACCGCGCCACGGGGGTGAAACGTCCACTCCGTGGGAGCCACCACGCGCCACGCAACGACGCGTCCTTCCTCGACGTCGACCGCGTGAATGAGCGGCCCCCGAGAGGTCTCAGCCGCGCCGGCCCCC